>JAAWAD010000044.1 GCA_022791995.1 Lawsonibacter sp. | reverse complement strand
CGGCGCTGTCCCCGCTGGCGGGGACCTCCAGTGGGGCGGAGTCAGCGGAGCTGACCGTTAGTGTCATGCTCCCGCACTCCTCGGCACTCTTGAATGCGGTAATCTCCACGCTCCCCTCTGCCTTGGCGACAGCCACCCAGAAGGTCAGCACCTGCTCCACCGCCACCGTGTCCGGGTCGCTGGAGGTGACGGTGTAGTCCGTGCCGCTTGGGCCGATGATGAGGCCACTGCGCTCTCCGACTTCCAAGGTACTGCCCTTGTAGCTGCTCACGCGGATGGCCGGGGTCTCCTCCGCCGTGGCGGGGATGGCGAGAGTGGCTACGAGGATGGCTGCTGTTAATGTGGTGGCAATATGCTTTTTTACACTGGTCATATTTTTTCCTCCTAATTTTAGTATTTTGTGGGGTTTTCGCAAGCAACACAATACCGAAATAGGAGACAGAAGTCGATTGGGATAAACGGAGAAATACAGAGGTGAAAAGCAGGCAAATTACACACCGTCCTTGTGTGATAGGACTTTAAGAAATCTGCTTATCATTGTAGACGGAGGTGCAATTCATCGCTTGATACTTCCCCTGAGTTGACTGCCGGTTTAAGGTAGTCTGATTCAAATTTGACCACTTCTTTGAGCTGGAATAATATTGCTCCTGGTTTAGAACCTCAAGTGCCGCAAGGGCTTCTGACCACATAACCAGCCACAGACAGACGTGGAATACACGGAAACACTGGTTGCAAAGAGTGTTGGAAAACAAATGAAATGGAACAAAACTGCTATAAACAAGCGAAAAATATGTAAAAAATATTGACATGGCAGTTGGTAAGGATGAGGTCCTGGAGACATATAGTGAATGCTATTAATCAATCTTGCCAACAAAACTGCGACCGTCCCTTCGACGAGAAGGGCCGCACCTGCAAAGAGATTGGAGCGTTCCGGGTTTGGGAAAAGAGCAAGAGAGCCAGAGAGAAAAAGGCTTGACAAAATGCCCCAAAGCTGTGGCACTTCGTGTCTCACGGACCACGACCGAGACCGGCCTGCTGTATGCTGCGTTCTTATTTGTTGTCCATCGAACTGCGTTTTTCCGCTGGCGTTGCTCGTTTCCCAAAACCAAGTCTTGCAAGTTTTTAAGGTAATCATTCTCTGCTTACATGATATCTTGATGTCCCTGTGACTATCGAAGTCACAGGGACAGAGCAGCCATATTCTATCGTTTGACAAATTCCATCACGTTTTTTTGAATATGCTCCGCCGACAAACCGAACTGATCGAGCAGCGTGGCGGCGGGGCCAGAATGGCCGAACTCGTCGTTGACACCGATGCATCGCACGGGGGTGGGACACTTCTCACTGAGCAGGGCGCACACCGCCTCCCCCAGGCCGCCAATGACGGAGTGCTCCTCGCAGGTGATGACCTTGCCGCACTCCCGGGCGGCCTTGAGCACCAGCGCCTCGTCCAAGGGCTTGATGGTGCATAGGTTAATTACTCTGGCGTTGATGCCGCCCCCCTTCAGGGCCTTTCCGGCCTCCACCGCCTCGTTGACCAGCAGGCCGTTGGCGATGATGGCGATGTCGGAGCCCTCCTGGAGGACCTCGCCCTTGCCGATCTCGAACTTGAAATTAGCCTCGTCGTGGAAGACGGGGACGGCCAGGCGGCCAAAGCGCAGGTAGACGGGGCCCTGGTGCTCATAGGCGGCTTTCACCGCGGCCCGGGCCTCTACGTCGTCGGAGGGGGACATGACCACCATGCCAGGGATAGAGCGCATCAGGGCAAAATCCTCACAGCACTGGTGGGAGGCCCCGTCCTCACCCACCGAGATACCGCCGTGGGTAGCGCCGATCTTCACATTGAGATGGGGGTAGCCGATGGAGTTGCGCACCTGTTCAAAGGCACGCCCGGCGGCGAACATGGCGAAGGAGGAGGCAAAAGGCACCAGACCCATGGCGGCGGCACCGGCGGCCACGGCGATCATGTTGCCCTCGGCGATGCCGCAGTTGAAGTGGCGGTTGGGGAAGGCCTTCTTGAAGGTGGCTGTCTTGGTGGCGCCGGCCAGGTCGGCATCAAAGACGATCAGGTCGTTGTGGAGTGCGCCCAGCTCCTTGAGGGCATTTCCGTAACTGTCACGGGTGGCAATCTTTTTCACATCCGCCATCTTACTTCCCCTCCACTTCCGCCAGCTGAGCGCGCAGCTCAGCCATGGCAATTTCATATTCCTCGTCGTTGGGGGCCTTGCCGTGCCAGCCCACCTGGTTCTCCATGTAGCTGACTCCCTTACCCTTAATGGTCTTCATCACAATGGCGGTGGGAACGACCTTGGTCTCCTGTGCCTGGGCAAAGGCGGACTCCATCTGGTCGAAGTCGTGGCCGTTAATCTCCACCACGTTCCAGCCGAAGGCTTTCAGCTTCTCGGGGATGGGGTAGGGGCTCATAACCTTGTCGATGGGGCCGTCGATCTGCAGGCCGTTGTTGTCGATGACGGCGCACAGGTTGTCCAGCTTGTAGTGATGGGCGAACATCATGGCCTCCCACACCTGACCCTCCTCAATCTCGCCGTCGCCCAGCAGGGTGTAGACCCGGCAGGTCTTCCCCTGGTGCTTGGCGGCCAAGGCCATACCGGCGGCGGCGGAGACGCCCTGGCCCAGGGAGCCGGTGGACATGTCCACACCGGGGACGGTGTTCATGTTGGGGTGGCCCTGGAGGTAGCTGTCGATGTGGCGCAGGGTGGGCAGATCGTCCACGGGGAAGAAGCCCCGCTCCGCCAGGGCGGCGTACAGCCCCGGCGCGGTGTGGCCCTTAGACAGCACGAAGCGGTCCCGGTCCTCCTTTTTGGGGTCCTTGGGGTCGATGTTCAATTCTTTGAAATACAGATAGGTAAGCATGTCCGCGGCGGACAGACTGCCGCCGGGGTGGCCTGCCTTGGCCCCATGGGTCCCCACAATGACGCCCATGCGCACCTTGCAGGCCGCAGTCATCAGCTGCTTTTTTTCTGTGGCTGTCATAGTGCTGCCTTCTTTCTGATGATGTATAATAAGGTATGACCTATCTTGTCAAGCAACACCGATGGTGATCAGCAAATTGGCGAAGGTCCGCTTCTCACCAGTGGAGATAGCCAGACGGACGCCGGGCTGGCAACAGGCGTCGTAGAACTCATAGCGGCCCAGCTTGGCCAGCTCCATGCCACCCAACATGGTCTGGAATTGACCGAAGATATCCGGGGTGGAGCCGTCGGCGGGGTCCATCACCTCGGCTTTTTCGAGGTTCGCTGCGCTCTGGATGGCCTCCAGCACGTCGGTAACAGTGGGCAGGCCGGGAGCCAGGCCCAGATAGACCAGCTCGGCATTGCCGGTCTTGGAGTCCAGAGGGTAGTTGCCATCGGCGATAAGGACCTTGTCCCCGTGACCGCAGAGAGCGAGAGCCGCAATGATATCTGGATGGATCAGTTTTCCCTTCAGCATAGGGGACGCCTCCTTATTTTTCATTCTCCCGCAGCTCGCCCAGCTTTCCACCAGGGTGGCAGCGGACATACTTCACCGGATCCCAGTCCTTCTCCGCCTGGAGGGCCACAGACAGGGCCTGGAGCGTGAGAGTCTCGGCCAGGATGGAATTTCGGGGAGCTCGATTCAGGGGACCGCCCTCAGCGTTCACGCCAGCGGCGAGGAAAGCGTCGCTCTCCTTGGCCAGCCAGCTGTCCGGATTTCCAGACACTCCGATTACCTTGCAGCCGTTATTTTTGATGGCCAGTACAGTGGACTTCAGCTCCTCGGTCTCACCGGAATTCGAGATGCAGATGACCACATCCCCGGACGCTAGCTGGCCGCAGGAGCCGTGGACCGCCTCGGTGCCGTGGAGGAAATAGCAGGGGTTTCCGGTGGAAGAGAATAGGGAAGCCATATAGGCGGAGACATGGCCAGGCTTTCCGATACCGGTGATGTGCATCCGGCCTCCTTTGGACTGGGAGTCCAGGATCAGTTGGGCCGCAGCCTCATACTCGTCAGTGGTGCGCGCTTTCAGAAAAGTATTGAATTCTGTATCCACCCTGGAGAAAAACTGTTCCACTGCCTGTTTGCTCTTTTGCTTCAGCATAAGATCACTCCTAATCGAAAATATAAGGAGGGCCAACAGCTGACCAGCCCTCCACTTTTTTATTTCAACGCGTCCAGTTCCGTTGGATCAAAGCCGGTATAGCTCCGCTCCCGGAGCAGATCCTGCACCTCCGTTACTGTGGGCAGACTGGGCATGGCACCCATACGGGAGACCGTGATGGCGGCAGTGTGACTGGCGAAAGCCAGAGCTTCTCCCTGAGGCAGGCCGGCAGTCAGTCCGGTGCAGAAGGCAGCGACGAAGGAGTCGCCGGCGGCGGTAGGGTCGGCCACATGCTCCATCTTCACGCAGTGCGTGTGATGGATGCCGCCCTTACCAGCCACGATGGAGCCGTTCTCTCCCATGGTGATAATCAGGTTCTCCACCCCCCGAGCCTGGAAGGCCTGGGAGACGATCTCCACATCACCAAAGTCGATGCCATTGTCCACTCGGATGGTGTGGCCGGCCAAGGTGGCCGCCTCGTGCTCATTGGGGGAAAGGTAAGTGGCACAGGAGAGCAGCCGATCTGACATAGGCGCGGCGGGAGCTGGGTTGATCATCACGATCACGCCCGCGTCATGAGCCCATTGGGCCACTGTCTCCACCACCTCCATAGGCAGCTCGAACTGCATCATCACAAGGTCGTACTGGCCGATCTCATCCTTGAGCCATGCCACATCCGCCAAGGTCATGGTAAAGTTGGCTCCGGGGCAGACGGTGATCCGGTTCTGGGCCCCGTGCTCGGTGACTTCCAAGGTGATGTGACCCACGCCGGAAGATTCATTTTTATCCACTGAGACATGGGAGACATCCACGCCGGCGGCGGCGGCGGTGTCGGTCATGATCTTGCCGAAGGCATCCTCTCCCACCTGGCCCACCATGGTGACCTGGGCGCCCAGACGGGCGCACTGGACCGCCTGGTTGGCTCCTTTGCCGCCGGGGGCGGTCTGAAATTTCAAGCCTACCACCGTCTCGCCGGACTGGGGCGCCCGGGGAGTGCTGGCGATCAGGTCCATCATAAAGCTGCCGACCACCAGGATCTTGGGTTTTTTCAACATAAAAGGAACGCTCCTTTCCGGATCTATTCCAGGGGCATCGCCATCAGGTCGGCCATGGCCTTCCGGGCAGCCTCGTCCAGGGGCTTGAAGGGAGCCCGGCAGAAGCCGCAGTCCACCCCCCTCAGGGTCCAGCCGTACTTCATGGCGTTGAAGATGCCTACCTTGACGGTGGCCTCTACCCGCATATTGATGGCGTGCTGCCAGCGGTACGCCTCCGCTATGTCGCCCCGGTCGAAGGCGTCCCGTACCCTGTGGAACAGAGGAGCAAAAAGGTTGACTGTGGTGCCGATGGTGGCGATGGAGCCCATGGACAGGGCGCCCAGCAGCTGCTCGTCGAAGCCGTTGATCAGGGCCTTGCCTGGGAAAGCCTGGCCCATACGCTCCATGGCATATAGATTGTTGGAAGTGTGCTTGATGCCCACGATGTTCTCGTTAGCCAGCAGCCGGCCGGCGTTGTCCTTGTTGAACTCCACCCCGGTGAACTGGGGGATATTGTACACGATGGCGGGCACATTAGGCAGGGCGCGGATCACGTCTTCATAGTAGCCCATGATCTCATCCATGGAGAATTTATAATAGTAGGGGGGGATCATAGACACTGCCAGGGCCCCGGCGGACATGGCGTGGTCCGCCAGGTCGATCACTTCCCTGGTGCGGATGGTGCCCACATGGGCCACCACCGGAGCCCGGCCGTCCACCGCTTTCAGCACATGCTCCACCACCTGCTTGCGCTCCTCCAGGGAGAGGAGCAGACCCTCGCCGGAGGAGCCGCAGCAGTAGAAGCCCTCGGCCCCGTCCTGGAGCTGGAGCTCCACAATGCGCTCCAGCGCCTCGTAGTTGACGCTCTCATCCTCGCGGGTGGGAGTGATGAGGGCGGACCAGATCTTCTGGAACTGTTCCGGCTTCACATTTACCATGCCGTCCAGCCTCCATCAATCACCAGGTTGGAGCCTGTCATGAAGGAGGATGCCTGGGAGGCCAGGAAGATCAGCGCCCCGTTGTACTCGCTTTCTTGGGACATGCGGCCCATGGGCATACGGGCGGTGAAGTTCTGGATGAAGGTTTCGTCCTGGGTGTCACGCCACACGCCAGCAGGGGTGAGGGTGTTTACCCGGATGCCCGACTTGCCCCAGTAGGTGGATAGATAGCGGGTCAGGTTGTAGATGCCGGACTTGGCGGCGGAGTAGGCCACCGGCTTGATGAAGGGCACGCCGGTGCGCTCCTTTTTATAGGCGTAGATGTCCTGGATGGGGGACAGCATACCGTAGATGGAACCTACGTTGATGATGGAGCCGCCCTTGTTGGCCTTGACCATCCGGGCACCCACGGCCTGACAGGCCAGGAAGGTGCCCACCAGGTTCACGTCCACCACCTCACGAAACACCTCCTCGGGGAACTGCTCGAAGGGGCCGGAGACCTCCGGGGGGGCGGAGGGCTGGGTGTCGATGCCGGCGTTATTCACCAGCACATCGGGGGCGTCGCCCCAGGCGGCCTCCATGTCGTCCAGAGCAGCGTTCAGGGTGTCCTTCTTGTTGATGTCCACGGAGTAGAACCGCAGGCTGGGATCGCTGAGGGCCTTCTCGCCCAGAGCCTTGGCAATGCGCTCATCGTTGACGGTACGGCCCCAGACAGCCACCTTGGCCCCACGGGCCCACAACTCCTGGACGAAATTTTTGCCGATCTGGCCCAGACCGCCGGTGACAATGCAGATTTTATTTTCAACACTGAACAGTTGATCACTCATGATAAAAAAGACTCCTCTCTAAAATACGCCCTTATGTTTATGTGCCCAGCAGCGTATAGGGCAGCCATGTGACGAGACTGGGCACATATGTGACCAGTAGTAGGGTTGCGACAAGCGGGACCAGGAAGGGCAGAATACCCTTGTACAATCGCTCCAGTTTGATCTTGTTCACGTCGGAGATGACGAACAGGCACACGCCGAAGGGCGGGGTAACCTGGCCGATCATCAGGTTCAGGACCACCATTACGCCGAAGTGAACCAGGTCCAGGTTCAGGCTCTGGGCGATGGGCAGCAGCACGGGGAGCATCAGGGTGAGGATGGCGCCCGGCTCCATAATCATGCCCAGCACCAGCAGCAGGATATTGATCACCAGCAGGATCACAGCGGGGGTGTCGCTGATGCCCAGGATGAAGCCGGAGAACTGGCGAGAGATGCCTTCCATGGCCATAACATAGGTGAACAGGGTGGAGGTGCCGATGATGAACAGAGTGTTGGCAGAGGAGGTGGCAGAGTCCTTCAGGCACTTCAGGAACACCTTGAAGTCCAGGGTGCGGTAGACCAGCAGGGCGATGAGCAGGGAGTAGATCACCGCGATAGAGGACGCCTCGGTGGGCGTGAACCAGCCCACGGTAAAGCCGGCCAGGATGATCAGCGGGGTGACCAGCGCCGGGATGGAGTAGAGGAACTGACGGATCAGCTTCATGAAATTGAAGGGGTGGCGCTCATACTTGCGCACCACAGCGAAGATGAAGATCATAATCATCAGTAGCACGCCCATGAGCACGCCAGGGACCACACCGCCCATGAACAGCTTGTCTACACTGACGCTGGCCACGCTGCCGTAGATGATCAGGGGGATGGAGGGCGGAAAGATGGGCCCGATGACGGAAGAGGCGGCGGTGACAGCGCCGGAGAAGTCCTCATCGTAGCCATTGGTCTTCATGGCCTCCATCTCGATGGCGCCCAGACCACCGGCGTCGGCCACGGCGGAGCCGGACATGCCGGCAAAGATGATGCTGGCCACCACGTTGGCGTGGGCCAGACCGCCGGGGATCCAGCCCACCAGTTCTTTGGCGGTGTCAAAGAGCTTCTCGGTGATC
Organism: Lawsonibacter sp.; assembly: GCA_022791995.1. Taxonomy (GTDB): domain Bacteria; phylum Bacillota; class Clostridia; order Oscillospirales; family Oscillospiraceae; genus Lawsonibacter. Next base: position 42,219 of record JAAWAD010000044.1, on the reverse strand, counting down.
TTACCGGCATTCATCAGATTGCCAGCCAGGATGAACAGAGGGACGGCGATCAGCAGGAAGGAGTCCACGCCGCTGACCATCTTCTGTCCGATGACCACCAGGGGATAGTTCAGGGATATACAACCCAGAATGGCGGAAGCGCCGATGGAGATGCTGATAGGCACGCCGATAATCAGGAGAACTACAAATCCAAGCAAGAAAACTACCATATCTGTTGTCCTCCTTTACGCTTCTTTGGGCTGTTTCCCGGAAAGTTCCAGGATACGTTCCAAAATATGTTGAACGGAAGTCAGGGCGATGTACGCCCCGGCGAACGCCATGGGAATGTACTGTATCGTGTAGGGGATTTTGAGGGTGAAGGTGGAGTAGTAGCGGGTGCCTACGAACTCCAACTGGGCGGTAAAGGCGATAATCATTACGATACCCAGCATCAGGCTGAACGCCTTATTGACGAAATAGATCGCCTCGCCTATGGGGCCTTTGGCCTTGGAGACCAAAAAGTCCAGCCGCATCAGTCCGCTGTCGTGATACAGGGGGATGATGCCGATGAAGGCCATCCATAGGAAGCAGATGCCGCACAGCTCGATGGTGCCGCGGTAGGACTGGTTCAGGAAGTTGCGCCGGAACAGCTCAGTGACGATCAGAAGGACCAGTGCGGAGATCATCACCATACAGACGATCTCACTGATCTTAGCGATCGCGTCTGTGATCTTTCGAAATAATTTCATGGGACCTCCTTGTGAAAAGTTTTTCCAGTGGGAAAAACAGCATTTCCTCTCGCCTTTCATACTTAAACGGAAAAGGTCTAAAAAGAGACAGCTGCACAGGGGAAGCCCTATGCATCTGTCTGTGTGTCAAGACGTTTGGATCAGCGCACGGCGGCCAGGATGGAATCCAGCAGGGCCTGATCGTACCAGACCTCGTTCTTATAGCGGTCGTAGTAGCTGTCACCGCCCAGAGCGTCCTTGAAGGACTGGATGTCGGGCTCAAAGTCGAACTCGATGCCGGCGTCCTGCAGGGTCTTGGTGGCGCTCTCATTGTCGGAGGCGATGGTGTCGAAGCTGTACTTGGCAGCTACCTTGGCCTGCTCCTTCAGGATGGCCTGGACAGCGGGGTCCAGCTTGTTCCAGGTATTCGCATTGGCGGCCATGGTGCAGCCCATCCACATATAGTTGATGTTGGAGAAGTACTTGATGCTGTCATAGGTGGCATTGGCGACCAGATGGTAGGTGGCGTTGTCCTGAGCCTCGGCGGTGCCGTTGGACAGGGCCAGAGCCAGCTCGTTCAGGGCCAGAGCCACGGGGGTGGCACCCAGAGCCTCCCACACGTCCAGATACAGCTGACTGGTGGGGACGCGGATCTTCAGGCCGGCCACGTCGGAGGCGCTGTGGATGGGCTTGGTGGTGGTGGAGATGTGGCGCATTCCGTTGTCGCCCTCAGACAGATAGACCAGGCCGAAATCGCCGAAGCTGGCGAAGATCTGCTCGCCGATCTCGCTGTTGGTGACCTCGTAGGCCTGCTCGGCGCTGTCAAACAGGAAGGGCAGGTCCAGCACCTTGGCGGGCTCATAGAAAGCGGTGAAGCCGGAGGTGCCAGCGAAGATGAGGTCGATGGTGCCCATACGGGTGGACTCGATGGCCTCGGCGTCGTTGCCCAGTTCACCGGAGTGGTGGACGTCCAAGGTGATCGCGCCGTTGGAGGCCTCGCTCACCAGGCGGGCATACTCCACGATGGTTTTGGTGGGTACGGCGTTCTCGTTGCCGGGGGAGTAGATAGTCAGAGTGATGGGGTCGATGCTGTCGTTAGCGGAACTGCCTCCGGTGCTGGGCTGGCTGGTGCCGGCGTTGGGGTTGCTGGTGCCGGCGTTGGGGTTACTGGCTGCGCCGCCCCCGCCGCATGAGGCCAGGGAGAGCATCATAGCGCCCGCCAATAGAGCAGATACGATCTTCTTCATGTTTCTTCCTCCTTAATTTTCGGGCAGGATTACTGCCGCTTGATATATCATACAATCCGCCGCAAATATTAATTGTATGACATCATACAAAATTATAGTCTTTTTTCGATTTGTGTCAATTCGCAAGGGCAACGAAAATGCCTGCTCAAATTTGTATAATATGCCAAGGTCCTGCGTTTTTTCTTTTGCCTTCGAGCAGCCCACCACGTTTCCTTCTGTGAAACTGAAGGACATTTTTTCAAAAAAGGGCGGTCTGTTCTCTTGACGAGGCTGGAAAAAGACAGTACAATAAACAAAAATGACAACAATACAGAAGGTTATGGGCTTTAGGAGGCAGAAGAATGGAACCAGTTCGACGTGTTCCGATCGTTCAACAGGTAGAGAATCGAATACTGGACCTGATCGAAGGCGGCATTTATAAACCAGGAGAGAAGCTTCCGGTCGAGAAGGAGCTTTGCCAGCAGATGAGCGTGGGCCGGGGCACTGTCCGAGAGGCGTTCCGTCTGCTACAGGCTCGCGGTTATGTGGAGATCAAGCCGGGCCGGGGAGCTTTTGTCGCTGAACGGATCCCAGATCTCAACGGCGGTGTTGTGGAGTGGCTGATCCAAAATGAGTCCACGCTACAGGACGCCATCGAGATCCGCCATGACTTAGAGCCGCTGGCTGCCCGTCGCATGGCGGAGAAGGGCAGCGATGAGGCGATCCAGCGCCTGAAGACCCTTCATACGCGCATGATGGAGGCGGTCCAACTCCAAGACGCCGGACAGATCGCCCAGATGGATGAGGATTTTCACAGTGCTATTTTGGAGGGGACGGGGAACCAACTGCTCATCGCCATCAATCAGCAGATCATCCAGGGAATGAAAATGTTCCGGTCTAAGACCTTCCAAGTGCCGCAGAATATCTTGAACGTGGTACAGCCACATGAAAAGATTATGCAGACGATCCAGGGCCGGGACGGAAACGGCGCTGAAGCCGCAATGCGTGCTCACTTAGATAAGGTGCAAGAGGATCTGCGGGAGAACATCGCACGATCTGTTGATGAAAATCCTTCGGAATGACATTTGGTCCTGTTTGAAAACATTGATATGCCCAACAGGAAACATTATTTGGAGGGAGGAGGACATCCCAGGCATACCAGACAGGAAGTGACCGCGATTGTCGTAGAGTTGTGCAGAAGGATTGCTCTGCTGTTTCCGCAGGATAAACAGGACGCTCCAGAGGAGCGCCACCAGTTCGCCCTTGCGCAGTCCGCTGACCAGCTCCAGATAGAACATAGGCAGGACACCTCTGATGTTGGCTGCGTCCAGGTAGGCTTTCAGATGCTCGGGCAGGAGCGTCTTCATTTCTACTTTCTGTGACAGCCACCTTGCGGAATGCTGAAACTAGGCGGTTTTCTCGCCGTTTTTCTTCATTCTTGCACCTAAGACAGTAGATAGAGGGTAAAACCGACCACCTATGAAAAAGCCCCGACCCGCTCTGCGGGGCGGTGTTCGTTGGCCGGGGCGCGCGAAAGCGACCCCCGGCTTTTATCATGCTTATCTGTTAAATGAATTGAGAGGAGAGAAATCAAGTGGTGGGAGAAAAATTCCTTGCCCATAAGACGGAAGACAAAAGAGAGCAGACGATCCAAGAGCACCTGAATGGGACGGCAGATCTGTGCGCCGGTTTTGCCGCAGCCTTTGGCGCTGAGGGCCAGGGACGGCTGGCCGGGCTGGCACACGACTTGGGAAAGTATTCCGCCGCATTCCAGCGCCGAATTCGGGGGAGCACAGAGCGGGTGGATCACGCCACTGCCGGCGCGGCGGAATGTGCTAAACTGGGACAGAGTAGCGCCGCCTTTGCTGTTGCGGGTCACCACGGCGGCCTGCCCGACGGCGGCGGACAGGGGGACCACTACGAGGACAAGACCTTCTGTGGCCGCATGAAGAGGGCCGTCCTGGGAAAGCAGGAATCTTATGAGGCCTGGCAGACGGAAATTAAGTTGCCTGCAGTTCATCCGCCGGTGTTCTCCAGTTCGCTGGAGGAGATGTTTTTCACCCGGATGCTCTATTCCTGCTTGACAGATGCGGATTTTCTGGACACGGAGACCTTTATGGCAGGTGAGGAACAGGAGCGGGGCGGCGGAGACCCGATGGAAGTCCTGGAGAACAGACTCCAGGGCTATATTTCCGGTTGGTTTCCACCCAAAACAGAGTTGAATCAGGAGAGGTGCGCAGTGCTTCAACGCTGTTTGGAGCAGGGGGAGACGCAGAAACCGGGATTGTTCACACTGACGATCCCCACCGGGGGCGGCAAGACGGTGGCTTCTCTGGCCTTTGCCTTGCGCCATGCCCGGGCCCACGGACTGCGCCGGGTGATCTATGTGATCCCGTATACCTCCATCATTGAGCAGAACGCCCAGATTTTCCGGGATATTCTGGGAGAAGAAAATGTTCTGGAGCATCATTCCGGTGTTCTGTACGACATCGAGGACGAGGCCACGCCGGAGAATGCCAGACTGGCCAGAGCTACCGAGAATTGGGATATGCCAATCGTGGTGACCACGGCAGTACAGTTTTTTGAGTCTCTCTTTGCCAACCGGTCCTCTCAATGCCGTAAGCTGCACAATCTGGCCAAAAGCGTCATTATTTTTGATGAGGCGCAGATGCTGCCCATCCCCTATCTTCGTCCCTGTGTATTTGCCATTGCTCAGTTGATGAAAGGCTATGGCGTCTCCGCTGTGCTATGTACCGCTACGCAGCCTGCACTGGACGGGATGTTCCAGGAATTTTTGCCGGAACGGCACGCTGTGGAGCTGTGCCCCCAGGAGATGTTCCATCGGGAAATATTCCAGCGCGTCACGTTCCAGCGGGAGGGAAAGCTGTCCTGGGAGACCGTGGCGGAGCGGATCAGCGGGCAAAAACAGTCCCTGTGCATTGTCAACAGCCGAAAGAGCGCGCAAAAGATATACAGCCTGCTGAACCCGGAGGGGGCCTTTCATCTGTCTACCCTCATGTATCCTGCCCACCGGAAGGCGAAGCTGAAAGAAATCCGGGAGCGGCTGAAGGACGGCCTGCCTTGCCGGGTGGTGTCCACTTCGCTGATCGAGGCTGGGGTAGATGTTGACTTTCCTGCGGTGTTTCGGGAGGAAGCGGGCCTGGATTCCATCCTCCAGGCGGCGGGCCGGTGCAACCGAGAGGGGAAACGTCTTGCCGGAGAGAGCATGGTTACCATCTTCCAGGGTGAAACCCCTCCTCCAGCCCTGTTTGAAATTCCCGTGGCCGCAGGGCGTCAGGCACTGAACTGCCATGACCAACCGGACAGCCCGGAGGCCATCCACTGTTATTTCCAGGAGCTTCTGGACCTGAAAGGGCCAGAGGCGCTGGATCACAAGGGCATCCTCACCATGATGGAGCGGGAGTATATGCCCTTCCGAAAAATTGCGGAGCAGTTCCACCTGATTGACAATGAAACCAAAACTGTATACATCCCCCTAGGAGAAGGGGAGGCGTTGGTCCGGCGGCTTCGCTCTGGCGAGCATAGCAGGGCGCTGTTCCGGGCACTGGGCCAGTACGGTGTGTCTGTCTATCCGCACCACTTTGAAGCCTTGGATTTGGCAGGAGACTTGGAGGTCCTAGAGGACGGAAGCACAGTTCTAACCAACCTGGCGCTGTATGACAACGCTGTAGGGCTGTCGCTGACAGTGGACGAAGGGAAATTTCTTTCGATTTAGTTTGCTTTTTTGAAAATAGTCCTGTTTATAGGATATGGCGTATGGTATAATGGAAAAAACAGAAGGGAGTGAACGCTGTGCCAATTTCATTGGAGGTCTGGGGGGACTACGCCTGTTTCACCCGTCCAGAAATGAAAACGGAGCGGGTCAGCTATGATGTGATGACGCCCTCCGCCGCCCGGGGGTTGCTGGAATCCATATACTGGCACCCTGGCCTGCGCTGGTCTATTGACCGCATCCACGTCTGCGCCCCCATCCGTTTTACCAACCTGCGGCGCAACGAAGTAAAGTCCACCGTCAGCGCCCGGTTGGCCCGGACGGTAATGGAGCGAGGAAAAGGAGAGCTGTATCTCGTCACCTCCCAGGATATCCAGCAGCGGGCCGCCATGCTGCTGCGGGATGTGCGCTATGTCATCGACGCCCACTTTGACATAACCGCGCAAGCGGCGGACGGTGACAATGCCGGAAAATTTCAGGACATCATCAAGCGGCGGATCAAGCGGGGGCAGTTTTACAGCCAGCCCTATTTTGGCTGTCGGGAATTTCCCGCGCAGTTCAAGGCGTGCCAGGCCCTGCCGCCCTGTCCAGAGGAGCTAAAGGGGGTGCGGGACCTGGGGTACATGCTCTGGGATTTGGATTACTCCGACCCAGAGAATATTGTTCCTTTGTTTTTCCGGGCGGTGCTCCAAGACGGCGTACTGGAAGTTCCCGCCCAGGACAGCGGGGAGGTGATCGGATGATCTTACAGGCGCTTGTGGAGCACTACGAGGACCTTGCCGCGCAAGGAACGCTGGCCCACCCTGGATGGAGCGACGCCAAAATCTCTTACGCACTGTACATCAACGATGCTGGGGAACTGGAACAGGTAGCTGATATCAGGAAAATTCCAGAGGACGGGAAAGGTAAGCCAAAGCCGCAGAAAAAAAGGCTTCCGTCGCCCCCCACTGGTCGTACTTCTCTCGCTATCAAGCCAACATTTCTTTGGGATAATTCCAAGTACCTTTTAGGAATTGACAACAAGGGAAAAGCAGAACAAAGTATAAAAAGTTTTCAGGGAAGCAGGGATTTTCACCACAAACTGCTGGATGATGTGGACAGTCTGGCGGCTCAGGCAGTGCTGGCTTTCTTTGACCGCTGGGACCCGGGAACGGCCAGAGAACATCCCGCGCTGGCGGACAAGCTGGAGGACATCTTGGCAGGTGCTAATATGGTCTTCCGGTACAATGGAGCTTTTCTTCAGGATGATCCTCGTATCCAGGAGGTATGGCAAGACCACTATGATTTCGCTGGGGACGGTCTGGAACTGCTATGCCTGGTTACCGGACAGAAGGGGCCGGCGGAGCCGGTCCATCCCTCCGTCAAGGGGGTGGCCGGGGCGCAGTCCAGCGGTGCGGCACTGGTTTCCTTTAATGGCGATGCCTTCTGCTCCTATGGCCGGAAGCAAAGCTACAACGCCCCCACCAGCAAGTACGCTGCCTTTGCCTACACCAGTGCGCTGAACCATCTTCTGGCGGAGCGAGATTATGTGGGGCGAATTGGGGATACCACGGTTCTGTTCTGGGCGTCAGGTGGCCAGCGGGCCTATCAGAGCTTTTCTGTGGCAAGCCTGTTTGGAGCTCCCACCGCCTACTCGGCTTCCGACCTGCAAAAAATGATGCTAGACCTTTGCCAGGGAAAGTCTGTCTTGTTTGAGGAAACACAGCTGGACCCCAGCACCACATTTTATGTCCTGGGGCTGTCCCCTAATGCTGCCCGGCTGTCGGTGCGGTTCTTCCTGAAAAACTCCTTTGGTGCCTTTATCCAGAATATTCAAGCCCACCAGGAGCGGCTGGAGATCGTTCGCCCCTCCTTTGACAAGTTTGAAACACTTCCCCTCTGGAAACTGCTGGATGCAACAGTCAACCAAAAATCTCGTGATAAATCCCCTTCACCCGGAATGGCCGGTGAGACCTTTCGCGCTATTCTAAATAATACGCCATATCCCGCTTCCCTGCTGAATGGCACGGTCTTGCGTATTCGTGCAGAGCAACGTGACAAAGATCATCCAGATAAACCGTTCAAAATGACACGGGAGCGTGCCGCCATATTGAAGGCCTACTACCTAAAGCGTCCCCATTCTGATATGCCAAAGGAGGTTTTAACTGTGTCCCTGAATCCGGACAGCACTAATATCCCTTACGTCTTGGGCCGGCTGTTCTCAGTACTGGAAGCCATCCAGTCCTCAGCTAATCCGGGCATCAACACTACCATTAAGGACAAATACTTCAACTCCGCCTCCGCCACGCCCAGCCGGGTGTTTCCCACGCTGATCAACCTGGCACAGAAGCATTTGCGGAAGCTGGACAAGGGCTGGAGCATCTCCTACAGCAAACAGTTGACCGAGCTGACCGCCAAACTGGAAGAAGAATTTCCTGACCGCCTGAGCCTGCCCCAGCAGGGCGCGTTCCAGTTGGGATATTACCATCAGACACAGGCTCGCTATCAGAAAAAGTCCTTGGAGTAATACGTCAGGCCAATACGCGCTCATTCTAACAGCTTTGGCAACAATGCGGAAAAAGACACGGCTGCCGTGCCTTAACCCGTAAATCTTATTGTAATAGGAGGAATTACCTTGAAGCTGCGTTACATAGTGGCCGCTGCCGTGCTTCTTTCCCTGACCCTTTCCAGCTGTTCTCCACAGCCCGGTGGGGCGGCCAGCAGCCTGCCCGTGGAAGGGGCGGCAAGCGTCTCCTCTTCCCAGGGATCCTCGCAGGACGCCAACACGCCGCCCGCTGCCTTCCGCATGACTCAGGAGGGCAGCGTCCGCAACGAGAAGTTTCGTGAACGGGAGGAGTTTGCTGATTTCCTTGCTGTGGCAGAATCCAGCTTTCTCATCCCGGGCCTGAATCAGGCCATGACTCCCCAGGGAATCACCTTCAGCGAGAACACCGGCCTGGTTTATATCACCTCCTATGCGATCCAGGATACGCCCTCCGCCATCAGCGCGGTGGACCTGACCACAGGAGAAATCGCTGCGGAGTACTACCTCTTCCAGCCGGATGGCACACCCTTCACCAGCCACGTGGGCGGCATTGCCGCCGCAGAGGGGTACCTCTATGTGTCCGCTAAACTGGACAACGACGGCAGCTACAGCATTGCCGTCCTCCCCATGGACCGCCTGCCCACCGAGGGAAGCCACGACATTCCTGTGGAGGAGATCATTTCCCAGCCGGTTTCCCCCTCCTTTCTGAATTACTCTTTGGGAACCCTGTGGGTAGGGAATTTCTACCATCTAAAGGGGGACTACAACCTCTCCAAGGAGATGAATTTCACCACTCCCACGGCGGACGGCGAGGCCGGCTGCTACATCCTGGGCTATGCGGTGCCAGAAGGCGGAAAAATTGCCGTTCCCGATGGAGAAAAGTACCCCGTCCCTGTCCTTACCCTGGTTGCCCCGGATAAAATCCAGGGGGTGACGGCACTGGCGGACCGTCAGAATATCACAATCTGGCTGAGCCAATCCTACTGGCCGGGGGGCCAACTCCGCCCTGCTGTCCTACCAGTACTCCCAGGAGGAGACGCCTGACCTCACATTGGATGTCGCTGGACACAGCATTCCCGCCTATGTGCTGGACAGCCAGAGACAGGTTGGAAATATTACCGCCATGCCCATGACAGAGGGGCTGTGCCTGAGCCGGGAGGGCAAAATCCTGGTGCTGTTTGAATCGGGCTCCAGCCGCTACAGCGACGGAAAATACCGCACAGACCATGTGTGGGAGCTGACGCCCGCAGCAACGCCCCAAGGCGGGGCATAATCTGAATTTCATAGAGAAGGTGTCGTGATGGGATTCCTTGATTTTTTCCGAAAGCCAGCAAAGACAGAACCAGTAAACGCGGCAGAGCAGGACAGCGCAGAGGATACAGTCTACTCCGGGATGCGGGTGGAGGTGACCACTCTGGAGGGCAAAATGCTGTTTGCCGGCAAGCTGGCCAACCTGCGGGACGGTACCGCAGAGCTGTACCAGTATATCGAGGGGGAGCTACCCCAAAGCTTTGAGCCCATCCCGGTGAAAATTCGGGGCTACAACGACCGCACAAGAAAGGCCGTCTTCATGGACGGCACAATCACACAGAAACCGAAGCATGTGTGGCAGGTTGACGGGCTGGTTGTGACCAGTACAGGAAATGATCGCGCCTTTTTCCGGCTGGACACAAATCTTGACGCTACCGCCACCACCTTCCGCGGGGTTGGCGCGGGAGAGAAACCTTGCAAGCTACTGAATATCAGCGTGGGCGGGGCCTGCATTGGCTCACAGTACCTGTACCATACACAGGATACCTTTCTGCTGAAAGTAAAACTTTTGGAAGACCGGGATGTATCAACTATGTTTTGCCAGATCCTACGCATCACAGTGCGGGGAGAGGGAAACTATGAGTATGGGTGCCGCTTCCTGGAGCTGAATGAGACCGACCAGGAGAAGATTACACAGAACATTTTTGCAGTCCAGAGGAAGAAGCGGGGCTCTTCCTGACAGGCTGACTGGAAACCCGAGCCTCCATGGCATGTCCTGGCGGCTCGGGCTTTCTCTGTTATGTTGTTGTCGCTGTACGCCGGCTGTGCTATAATAAAAGCCATAGTTCTATCGGACCCGAGCGTCTGAGCGGATGCGGGAGCTGATTTTGTGAATACTTTTGGTTGAAATCAGGACATGCAAATAGTATAATGGAGCAATGATGTATTGGAAAGTATGATTTTACCGGTGAAAATACCCTTGTGATTCCCGCCCCGCAGGGGGGTGGGACACGAAAAAGAATTGGGACTGGAAATATAGGGGGCAGACGCATGGAACCGGAAATCACCAGGGCAGCCAAACTTCCCGGCTTTGATTTGCTCGCCGATACAACGTCTCACGGGCAAGATGAAGCGCTCTGCTCAAAATTAGAAACCATTTTATTTACACATTTTTCAAATGGATTCCGTCTCCATTCACCCATTGAGTTGAGGCGTTTTCGTTCCTTTGCCACAGAGGATATGGAAATGGAGATTCCTTGTTCCGATGAAGAGCTGAGGGCGCATATCCTGGATTGCGGAATTATATGTGACGAAAAGGTTTACGCTATCTCTAGCGGAGCCAGGAAAAGTATACGGGACACTGCTGCGTCCTACTTTTCCGGCGGCGCCCAGGTTATTTTTTATGACGAGTTTTACAAAAAAAATGAAAGCTGGCTGTTCAAGGAAAATGTGGTTTCCGAGGACATCCTTACAAAAATTGTCCTTGATTTATTCCCACATTTTTTCTTCACCCGAACCTATTTTGGAACTGTGCAGGCGTCGATTGCCGATGTCTTAGAGCGCGAAATTTTACGTGTCTGGGGCAATGACATACTGTTAACCTATACAGAACTCTCTGAGAGACTGCCCTATATCCCACTGGAGCGAATCAAAGGGTTTCTTGCGCAGAATCATGATTTCATATGGAACAGCGCGGAAACCTTTTCCCACCTGAGCCGAGTCGAAATCCGTGCAGAGGACCGGGAAGCGATTCAAGCCGCTGCGGCGGAAAAATGCAGCATAGACGGATACACAACATTTCTTGAGCTCCCCCTGGAGGAGGTTCGGGCACAAAACGACACACTGTCGATTTCCGCTGTCTACAGCGCGGTTTACCGCACCTGCCTCCAGGATCAATACGACCGAAACGGGAAAATCATTGTCCGGCGGGGGGACACATTTGACGCGGTGGAAATTATGAAGGCGTATTGCCGAACACTTGAGCAATGCTCCCTGAAAGACCTTTTGCAGTATGAAAAAGATTTGATTGGTGAAACAAAGCACCAAATCGCGCTCAAGGCTGGACATGCCGTCATGGTCCGCACCGGTAAAGATTGCTTTGTCGCAGAGCAATATGTTCACTTTGATGTCGAGAAAACTGACAGAATGATGGACAAGATGATCCCTGGAGAATATTTGCCGCTGCAATCATTTTCCGCTTTTGGTATACTCCCCGACTGTGGTCAGTCCTGGAACCTGTTCCTTTTGGAGAGCTACTGCCGCAGGTTCAGCCAAACATTCCGCTTTGACGCCCCGGCAATGAACTCCAAAAACGCTGGCGCGGTTATCCGCCGGCGCTGTACCATGCGTTATGTAGAGATTATGGCAGACGCCGTGGCAGCCTCCGGCGTCCCGCTGGAGAATTCCCAGGTCTGTGCGTTTTTGTATAAAAATGGGTATATTGGCAGAAAAACAAACGCTTCCGTGGGAGAAATTATCGAAAGGGCTCGAGCACTTTATGAAAGAGGAACGTAACAATGTATTCGTATACCTATGATGAAACGACGGGTGGTCTCCTTTTAAACCTGTCCCCTACAGGCGTTTCCAAAGAACCCCGTCCCGTTTATGCGCCGGAGATGGACATACTCGGTTTCGACCAATACTGGGAGTACGACAAACAAACGGATGCCCCCTATATGTGGGCAGAGGCAAACAATTACTACTATTTTGGAACGTTGGTCGCAAAGCTAAAGGGCGGAAATGTATATACCGCCCCCGAAATTCAGGTGCCCGCGCTGGCCTGTGATACAACCTTGGACAAGCAGGAATGGAAGCAGGTATGGATTCCGGCACAGACCAGGTCATTCCACAATGTGGATTTCGATGGAAACGGAATTCTCTGCACCTATGCGCTGCCTGAACCGGACGGAACTCCTCTCCGTCCCGTCGATCTTGGTGCGATGGTGGAGGCAAACCAGGATATTCTGGAGATTATTGAACAGACCACCGTAAAAAAAATCATTCAGACCTATTCCAAATACCGGGATAAGCTGGATCTCTTCCATGTGGCCTTTTCCGGCGGGAAAGACAGCTGCGTTCTGCTGGATCTGGTGAAGAAGTCCCTGCCGAAAGGAAGTTATGTTGTGGTCTTCGGCGACACTGGAATGGAATTTCCAGATACCAATGAAATTGTAAGCATCACACGCCGGCAGTGCATAGAGGAAGATATCCCGTTTTATGTTGCGAAATCACATCTGACACCCAAAGAGTCATGGGCAATGTTTGGCCCGCCGTCGCGTACCTTGCGGTGGTGCTGCTCTGTGCTTAAAGGTGCGCCGCAGACCCTGAGATTAAGGGAGATTACTGGAAAAGCGGACTATTCTGGATTGGCTTTTGTTGGGGTCAGGGCCCATGAGAGCGCAGCCAGAGCAGAATATGACTATTTTAACGAGGGGAAAAAAATCAGGGGACAGCTCAGCCACAATTCCATATTAGAGTGGACATCCGCTGAAATATGGCTTTACATATATGCAAATGATGTTCCAATCAACGCGGCATATAAAAAGGGAAACTCAAGGGTTGGCTGTCTCTTTTGTCCGATGTCGGTCAGAAAATCGGATTATATCAAACAGGCTGTTTACCCGAAAGAGCTTGAACTGTACATTGGCCTCATTGAAAAATCCAGCGGCCGAAATTTTGGCGTCGATTCCTATATCTCTGGCGGCGGTTGGGTCTCCCGGAGAAGCGGCCGGGACTTAATCGGAAATGAAGTGAATTATTCTGAAAAAATAAAGAACGGGATCCTCACCATTACGGTAACGAACCCAAAAACCGACTGGCATGAGTGGATCAAAACGCTTGCGGATGCTGAAGATATCCCGTTCACAGTCGAAAATAAAAAAGATGGCTATATCGTGAAACTGCCCGAACGTTATCTGAAAGAAAATCCAGTCCGCGGAAAGCTGTTCAAGCAAGTTTTTCGCAAATCTGCGTATTGCCTGAAATGCAGGGTATGTCAGGCAAATTGCAGCGCCGGCCGTTTGAAATTTGACGACACTGTACACATTACAGATTGTACCCATTGTCTGCAATGCCATAATATTGAAGGCGGGTGTCACGCGTTCCATTCCTTAAGAATACCTGTTGAGGAGAAAAATATGTCAATCAACTGTTTTGATTCTGTTTTACCTAAAACCGACTGGTTTGAACGCTTTTTCAGCGAAAGAGATGGTTTTTGGGAGATGCATGGGCTTGGACCAAATCAACTGAAAACATTCAAGCGCTTTTTGAGAGACGCGGGGTTATCCGAAAAAAAGTCCGTTTCCCCTCTCACAGACCTGATTTGCAGCTTGGGCTGGGAAACGGAAACTGCATGGGGAATACTTCTGATTAACCTTGTTGCCAGTAACCCGCAGATCAAATGGTATATAACGCACCTTGATGTACAAGAAGTTTATCCGCGTGATACGGTTATTTCGATGCTCCTGGAGAGCAACAGCAGTCAGAACATTGTCAAATTTGTTTACAGCGCGTTTGGAAAATTAGTTCAGCTTCCGCTTGGTACAAGCCTGCATTGGGGCTTTGTGACAGAGGCAGGGGAGCTTGTCCGAACCAAATGCACCGTTAGTGACCCCCGTGTGATCCTGTATGGTCTGTTCAAATTTGCGGAGGAGTGCAACGACTATAAGGAATTTACCTTGGCCACCCTGCTCAATGACAGCATTGACCGGGACGGTATCAGCCCCACCCGCATTTTTGGTTTGAACCGGGAGGACATGATCCCCATTCTGCTTGGCCTCTCAGCAAGGTACCCTGAGTTCATCTCTGCTTCTTTTACACACGACCTGGAGAAAATTACACTGGCTGAGGACCGGACCTCCGCCGATGTGCTCGCTTTATTTGAGGGGGACGGCCAGAATGCTTGATTCCAACAACTACAAGGAGTACTTCGACTTTGACGAAACCTATTTCCCCTGTATTGACGATGCGGCCATTGATGCAGGGGCCCGCTGGGAGACAACCTATCCCCATACCACATTTCTTGAAATGCTGACCGAGATGGAACATGCGCTCTCACGCCAGAATGGCGGCCGGACTCTGTGGATTGAGGGGCCATATGGAGTCGGAAAGTCGCAGTGTGCCTTTGCCTTACGCAAGCTGCTTGAGGTACCGGAAGAGGAGTTTTATGCCTATTGGGACCGCTATGACGCATTAAAGTCCAAGGTGGATCTTCGTGAGAAGCTGATCGGACACAAACGCAAGGGCATTGTGGTCGCCCACCGCTATGCGGCCGGTGGGATCATGTCCCCCCGCGATTTCTTTTTTGCAGTACAGGAAAGTGTGAAAGAGGCCCTTGTGCGGCAAAATATTCCGTATCTTGGGGAGAATACACTAAAGGAAAGCATCATCACCTGGCTGGAGGACAGCGATCATAAGCTGATGATGAACAGCCTTCTGCAAAACCCTGACAAGGAATGGCGGGCGCTGTTCGCACAATCCAATGCCGATGAAATTTTAAACAAGCTCCGCAAGGGCGGAGAAGTGAAAAATTTGGTGGAGCACATTTTCCGCCTCGCAAATAAAGAGGGCATCACGGCTTTAACCATTGACTCGGACAGGCTCATCACGTGGCTGACGGATATTATCGAGCAGAATGACATCAAACTCGTCTTTATCTGGGATGAGTTTTCTGATTATTTCAAAAACAATCGTGAAAGCTTGACAGAATTTCAAAAAATTATTTCCTTGGTACAGAGCAAACCTTTCTATTTTATCGTGATTGCCCACGAGATGGGGCACGGTTTCAGTGAAAATGACAAGGAATGGAAAAAACTGAGAGACCGCTTTGTTCGGATCGAAATTCTGCTGCCGGATAATATTGCCTTTGATCTGATTGGTCACGCCTTCAAAGAAAAGGAAGCCGCCAAACAGGATTGGAATGTTTTGGCGGATGATTTGAATGAACGGGTCAAAAATGCCCGGACCCAGGTGATGAACGCCGCAAAAATTACCGATCCGCAGGTGATCAAAAACATCATGCCCCTTCACCCGATGGCGGCGTTTCTGCTGAAAAATATTGCGGCCGCTTTTAAGTCCAACCAGCGGAGCATGTTTGATTTTATCAAGTCGTCGAACGCGGATGACGTGCAGGCATTCCAGTGGTTTATTGAACACACCGGACCGTTTGACGCCCATCCTCTGCTGACGGTTGATATGCTCTGGAACTTTTTTTATGAAAAGGGGCGGGATGATTTAACGCCGGATATCCGACTGATTTTAGATACATACCCCCAGCAGCAGAACCTGCGGGAAGACGAAAAGGCCGTCTTAAAAGCTGTGCTCATCATGCAGGCCATTGACCAGCGGCTGGGCGGGACGGTTGATCTCCTCAAGCCAAGCGGGCAGAACCTGAGTTATGTATTTGAAGGAATTCCCAATCTGGAGGGAAGCACGAAGGCAGAAAATATTGCAAAAGGGTTAAAAAACCGTGGGATTTTGGTCTCGAATCCGCTTGGTGGAGGACGTTACACCTATGCGGCGGCAATCCTTGCAGGCGACCAGGCGAAAATTGACCGCCATAAAAAAGATGTACGGGAAAACTGTACAACTGCAAAGCTCGTGACAGAAGGGGGCTTGGCGTCTGTATTGCCACTGACCGCGCCACTGCGTCTGCGTTTTGAAACGGAGCCTGGCACAGGAAAAATTACCCCTGTTACCATCATAGATTTTACACGCACCATCAATAGCCTCTGTGAAAAACCCTCAGTATGGCATTTCCATGCGGTTATTGCCTTTGCGAAAGATGAAGATGAAGCCAGCAGCTTCCGTAAAATGGTAAAGGCCGCTGCCGCAGAGGAACGGTATCGGGATATCCTCTTTCTTGACGCCCTCTCGACCCCCCTTGGGACAAGTGCGTTTGAGCAATATGTGGATTTTTCTGCTATGGCCCTCTATTACCAAGGGAACCAAAATGAACCGTCACGGGAAAGAGCAGACAAAGCGAAGCATGTTTTGGATCAGGACTGGAAAAATCGAATCTATAACGGGGCTTTTATCGTATACACCTACGATAACCCAGAGGGAGAGAAGCTGGGGAACGCCCAGGGAGTTGCAAGCATTCTGCAAACGCGGGTAACAAAAAAGTTTTGTTATGCCTTTGACTTTGCCAGAGGGCTGTCTGAGAACCAGCTCAAGATCACTCCCGCTTTGAAGCAGTCCGCAAAGGCCGGCATTTTGCAGTCCACAAGCGGCGTTATGGTTGGAATTGAAAAGACTCTGTTTCCCGATGTTTGGAACGTGGAAAATTATTGGGAAACCTCACAGATGAAGTCCTTGCCGGTTTCTCGGATTAAGGTAGGCGTGAATCAACTGATTGAAGCGGCCTTTGCCCGTGACGGGCAGATTTCCATTGAAGAAATCTACAGTTTCCTGGAAAGGGAATATGGTTTTGCACCCTGCAACCTCTCCTCTTTCCTCACAGGTTTTCTGCTGAAAGAGTATCGCCAGGATCCCTTCCGGTACAGTGACTCCTCTGGCGGACACGAACCGATGACCCCGGACAAGCTGGCCGAAATGATTTCAAATCATATCGGAAAAAAGCCGAAACCCACTTATATTGTCAAGATGACCGCGGACGAGATGGCTTTTTATGACTTGACGGAAAAGGTGTGGAGCATACCGGCGAACAGCTGCTCTTCTGCGGGGCAGGCGGCAATCGAAGTGACCAAAAAGATGCGCGGCCTTAACTTTCCGGTATGGTGCTTGAAAAATATGGATACCTCCGGTGCCTTTGAAATTGTACAAAAATACATTGAGCTTGTGCAGACGGAGGGAAATACCGCCCACAAAAAGGCGATTGAAATCGGTGAGATTGCACGCAAAAACAGCAGCCTGGGCGGTCGTGTGGCAGCGCTTGTAACCAGCAGGAACTGCCAGGACGGCATGTGGGAATATCTCCGCAGCTTTGAAAATGGGCAGGTTCTCGAGCTTGCGTCGTTTATCGGCGTAGAGGATAGTGTGCTGGCGGATATCCGCCGGATATTCAGCATCAAGCATTCCTGCCTGTGGGACAAGCAAACAGGCGAGGAAGAGATCCGCAAGCTCATGGCAGAGTACCAGGTTGTCAAGGACAGCAATCTTATCCTGGCTGCACAGACGCATTCTTTGCATGAGGCCTATCAGGAATGGCGGGAACGGCTCAGGTTTATCGGCATTTCCTGGGAGGAACTGCGGCAACAGTATCCCTCCCTGGCAGCAGTTCTGAATACGCTTTTGACGCTTTATAAGCAGACGGATATTTTGCCCGAGCAGGTGCAGACACTGCACGAGGACCTCCTGGCCCATGGCGGAGAAATCCGAGCGCTGATGGAGGACCAGCAGATGTTCGGAAGAGTTTACCAGCCATACCTGGAGGCTCTCAGCCCAGATGACATCGCTGTTATAAAAACCAGGGTTGGAATGGGACTTTTTGAACTGCCGAAGACAGTGTGCAACCAGAAAGTTAAGACAGCTGCGGAGGAATTTCGCAAGGAACAGCTGAAATCTCAACTGTTCTCGCTGTGGAGGGAAAAAACCAACACAAAAGATCCCCGTGAATGGTCAAGCCGCTATCGCACGCCAATTTTGTGTATTGTGCCGCCAGGGGAATTCCAGCAGGCGAAAATGGCGTTTGACACGCTAAATCGCATCGGAAGCACCGATGATGAGGCGGTCAGAAGTGCACTTGAATACCTCCAGAGGACAAACCTGTTTGAAGCGCTTTCCGATCCGGCCAAGCACACCGAGGCATTCAAGCGCGATATGATTGGAATCTATGTTCCCGTCCTTTCCGATTTGAATCAGGTGCGGGACGCACTGGAACGGCTTCCTGTGGATGCCTATGATTGGCGGGATCACCCAAGTGTGAAGGCAAAGATTCAACAGCTGGCAGACGCTGAGTATAACGCAGGAGGAAGTGACCGGGTTCTGCTGAAAATTGACAAAATGGATGATGCTCAGTTAAAACAATATCTAAAGCGGCTGATTAAGGACAGTATAACGGTAGGAATGGAAATCCTGGGAAATGAGGGGTGAGGTCAATGCCATCTGATTGGATTAAAAACTATCTGACTTCCAAAGCCAGCTCTCCCTATTTTCTGTTTGTAAGCGATGGACAGTATCAGGCAGTCATTGACGAGGTACAGATCCGAGGGTTGCAGCTTCTCCCTCTGAGTGGATTTTGCGCTGGTGAAGACAAAGTGCCTGACCTGGATGAACTGCTTGACGAAATCGAATCCTCTGACCCTGCCGCGGCTGGTAAGCGGCTGGCGGTTACAGGCCTTGGTGAATTTCTTGCGCTGTGCGGTGCAGCAGAGGCGAAACGTACCTTGTCAAGGCTGAAAAATGCCAGGATTGGCAGCAAAAAGGTCGTCTTGATTCTGCGGGGACTTCTGTCGCGACTTGCAGATCTGACCAGCGACCCCCGCTTTGACAGCCACAGATATAGCGTCATTGACCGGGGCGAATGCAATTTGTCCTTTACGCATATGCCCTCCCCTCAAGCGTTTTCTTCAGAGCCGGGCGTCAAGTCTTTGCTTCAGGCGTTGGAGGCAGGCGCAAGCGGGAATCTTATCTTTGCGTCCACGGTTAATTTTGAGCACTCACTGTTCACAATTCACCACATCGCCGACGCCTATGAGGGGATTCGGTTTTTTGCCCATGATTTTTCTCTGCCTCGCACGCTGGGAACGGATGCGCAGTGGACGGCGCTGCTGTCGGAATTGAGAGATGCCTCCGATTCCCTTGACGCTGTGTTTGAAGCGTATGGGTTCAGCCAATTTGATCCGTCGGATTTCTACCCCGCCATTGCCGGGCATAGCTACCAAAGCTGGATTTGCTTTCTCTATCTGAACCACGAACGAAACCGGCTGGAGAACCGCTATTTAAAGCTTGTCCTTGAGAGGACCTCTTGCTTTGAGGATTTTCCCTGCAACCTCCTGGATACGATTATTGATATCCCCCATACCGATCCAAATTTCTCACGCTTTTGCGAAGAGCGCAGGAAGCTGCTTGAAAAAGTGCCGGAGTCAGACGCGGCCAGCTTTGTTGTAAATAACCGCAGGGTGATTTCTGAGAGTATTTACAAGCTGACAGACCGCACAAAGGCCGAGCGGGAAGAGGTCATTGCTTGGATTACGGACAACGGCCTGCTTCCTGAGCTTGAAACCATCTACCCGGCGCTGGTGGCTTATCTAAAGAAATACACCTTCAAGTGCCAGGACCTTGCGGAATTGCTGACAGACTATTTTGATTCCTATAAGCGGCAAAAGGTCCTGAACCGACTGGAACCCGATTTTTTGGAACGGGTCGATGCGCTTGCGCTTCAGCGGTGCTTTAACCGGCTGCCAACGCGCAACGATATTTTGGAGCGCCTGGAAAAGGAAGAGACCTTTCTTTACTGGGTCGATGCGCTTGGTGTGGAGTACCTAAGTCTCATTGATTTTTTGGCGCAGGAGAAGGGATTGGCCATTTCTGTCTCGATTGCACGCGCAGAGCTGCCGACCATCACTTCTATGAACCGCGATTTCTTTGATTCCTGGCCTGGGCAAAAGCGAAAAAACGGGGATTTGGATGATATCAAGCACCATGAGAACGGGGGGTACAATTTTGAAAACAATCAACTCCCCATCCACCTTGCAGCCGAACTCAAGGTCATCACGGAGGTGATGGAGCGGGCGGCGGCAGAGCTGGCGTACAGACGCTGCAAACGATTTCTGATTGTCAGCGACCACGGCGCCTCCAGGCTTGCGGTTTTGCGGCGCAAGGAGGAGAAGTATGACAGCGACACGCCCGGCAAACATTCCGGGCGCTGCTGCAAAGCGTTTACACCCTGCGACCTGCCCTTTGCTGCGGAGGAGAACGGTTATCTTGTGCTTGCAGATTATGGGCGCTTCAAGGGCAGCCGCGGGGCGAATGTAGAAGTTCACGGAGGCGCCACCCTGGAGGAGGCTGTGATTCCCATCATTGAGCTTTCACTGAGTGACAGCAGCATTCTTGTTCAGCTGGCAGAGGAAGAAGTGGTTGCAGATTTCCGCACCGGCACAGAAATTACGCTGTTTCTGAATGCTGCCGTGAAAAATGTCTCTCTGCTGCGAAACGGGACGTCCTATCCGGCACTGCAAGTGGATGAAAACCATTATCACGTGTCTCTCCCGGATATCAAGCGGGCCGGCTGTTATCCTGCGGATGTCTATGCAGGGGACAAGCTGATTGGAAAGGTTGCGATACACGTGCAGGGAAAAAGCGCCAAGGTAAACGATGCTTTTGATGAGTTGTTTTAAGAGGTGCCGCCTATGATTGAGAAGCTGCGAAACTGTTTTGATGAGATGGTCGTATATAAGGATTTGCAGAAAAGCAATTTTTTCTCCGCTTTAAGCCTGCCATCCTTCATGCGCGACTGGCTTCTGAAAAAATTTGAGGATGAGGCGGGCCGTTTCGACCCGGATGAGCTGGCCCGCTTCATCCGGGTCTATCTGCCGCGGAAGGACGACTGGACCGCAATCAAAAACCGGGTGGTCGTGGAGCACGAGCGGGTTAAGTTTTTGGCGAAAATTTCGATCAACATTGATATCAAAACCGGCGAAGTGTCTTTTTCTCTGCCTGATTTTGGACTGTCCAGCCGAGATACCATCATCGAGGACACCGTGTGGCAGGCCTGTAAGGAGGACCTGCTGCACAGCCGCGAGACATGGGGAATGGTTGAAATCGGCTATCGCCCGCCTGACCATTGCTCCGGTTATGGCGCGGAGCCTTCCGCCGGCAGAGCCAGAGAAGCAGGACACGGCAAAATAAAACTGACCGCTTTCCATCCCTTTTGCCCGTATACGATTGATTTGGAATATTTTAAAGACGTAAGGCGGGAGTTTACCACCGCGGAATGGTTGGATGTGCTCCTTGGCGCTGTGGACTATAACGCGAAGGGGTACCTGGGGGACGAGGAGAAGAAGCTCACGATGCTGACCAGACTGCTGCCGTTTGTAGAAAAGCGTTTGAATTTGATTGAGCTGGCGCCGAAGGGAACGGGCAAATCCTATCTGTTTGGCCGTGTCAGCCGGTTTGGCTGGCTCTCCAGCGGGGGCGTGATGAGCCGTGCGAAAATGTTCTACGATCAGAGCAAACGGGCTGAGGGACTGGTCTCCGGCCATGATTTCGTTGTGCTGGATGAGGTCCAGACGGTTTCCTTTACAAACGTGGATGAGATGCGAGCCGCGCTGAAGGGCTACCTTGAATCAGGAATTTTCACGGTTGGCAGCTACGAGGGAACGGCTGAAGCGGGGGTTATCCTCTGTGGGAATATCAGGAAAGAGCTGATGGACGAAGATGGATTTGGGAATATGTTCGAGGAGCTTCCCTCTGTTTTCCATGAGTCCGCCTTAATCGAGCGCTTCCATGGTTTTATCAAGGGCTGGAATATCCCACGAATGAACGACGATCTCAAAATTTCCGGTTGGGCTCTCAATTCGGAATACTTCTCCTCCATCATGCACGAGCTTCGGGAGGATATGAGTTATCGCGCCGTTGTGGATGAACTGGTTGAGGTTCCAGAATCGGCGGATACACGCGATACTGAGGCAGTGAAACGTATTACAACCGCATACTTGAAGCTGCTTTTCCCTCATGTTCGGAGTGCAGGCGATCTTCCTGTCCGTGAATTCAAGCGGTACTGTCTGGATCGTGCAAGGAACATGCGGGATACCATCAAATATCAGCTGGGCCTGTTGGATATCGAATACCAGGGAAAGGATCTCCCTGTATTCCGTGTCAGATCAAATATAGAGGGAGCGCAGTAGCTGTGGTCAGGAAAAAAAACTGTTACTTCTGCGGCAAGGAAAATCTGAGCCGGCACGAAATCGGGCTGGCCAAAAAGCTTCTGGATAAGGACACGCAGCGGTTTTACTGCCTGGACTGCCTTGCGGAATACCTGGAGGTTGATACCGAATTTCTCCTAGCCAAAGTGGAGGAGTTTAAAGAGCAGGGCTGCAAATTGTTTTGAGGAGATGGACCTGTGATTTATGCTGACAATGCTGCAACGACCCGGATATCCGATGGCGCACTCAAAGAAATGCTTCCATTTTTACAGGCGCAGTATGGAAACCCGTCCAGTCAATACTCCCTGGGAGTGCAGGCCCGACACGGGATTGCACAGGCACGGCGTCAGATTGCGGCGGCAATCGGCGCAGAGTCGTCCGAAATCATCTTTACCTCTGGCGGTTCCGAAGCAAATAACTGGGTTTTGCAGAGTGTCATACACCAAAACACACCTGTGCATATTATTACCTCCACCATTGAACATTCCGCTGTTCTGAACACCTGCCGTATGCTGGAGGCGCACGGCGCAGAGCTGACCTACCTGCCAGTGGACGCAAATGGGCGGGTAAACCCCGCGGATTTAAAAGCAGCGCTCCGGCCGCATACAAAACTGGTGTCTATTATGCTGGCCAACAACGAGCTTGGCACCATTCAGCCGATTGAGGAAATCGGGCGGTTTCTGAAGGGAACAGGCATCCTGTTTCACAGCGACGCGGTTCAGGCGGTCGGCCATATTCCTGTTTGTGTTTTGGATCTGGGTGTGGATTTTCTGTCCATCTCTGCCCACAAGTTCTATGGCGCAAAGGGAACCGGTGCTCTGTATAAACGGAATGGAGTGCCGCTGTCGCCTTTGATCTATGGCGGCGAACAGGAGCAGGCCCTCCGCGCAGGTACAGAAAACACAGCGGGAATCGTATCCGCAGGCTGCGCCATTACAGAGAGCGTGGAAATTATGGACAGAGAAGCGGAACGTTTAAGGGCGATGGTACAGGAAACCATTGACAGCATTCGAAGCGTCATCCCCACGGTCCGGGTCAACGGAGGGGATTCCGTTCGTCTGCCGGGTACCGTCAACCTTGGATTTGATGGAGTTTCCGGGGAATCCCTGATGCACCTGCTGGATTTGAAAGGGATTTGCGTATCTACCAGCTCTGCCTGCACCGCAGGAAATGGCGCCCCATCCCATGTGCTCCTCGCCTTGGGACAGACAGAATCACAGGCCAAATCGGCCATTCGGATCTCCTATGGCCGCTACAATACATCGGAGGACGTCCAACCGCTTGTAAAGGCAGTCTGTAGCGCCTACAGGAAAATTAAGGATAACCAGGGATAACAAAACAATGCCCCCACCGGAAATGCTTTTTCCAGTGGGGGCATGTTCGATTTAGGACGGGCTGTCTTTCCGGTCATACTCGTTTAACGCGCTTTTCAGGGCCACCCCCCAGAACGTGCGCAGATTCGCAAGCCACCCTTGATGATCCTCAAACATGGACTCCGCCTTTGCATAGGAGAACAGCAGGAGTAAAACCGCATTTTTCACATCTTGCCTGAACTGTTGGGAGGCGAGGCCTTCTTCCGCATCTTCCTCAAAATTCCCGCACAGCGGCTGCAATATTTTTTCATAGAATGGATGGTTTACATTTAACTGAATTACAATATTGTCCAGCAAATGCACGGTTTCAAAAAGAATGGTTTCGGAATTGGAGACAAGCTCAATCGAGTAAGGCTTTTCCCGAATCTCCGTTTTTTTCTGCTCCTTTTGATCCGAATTATTCTTCTCCGCCCCCAGTGCGGCAGAGGCCAGGGCATCCAGCTTGGTCTCATTCTCTTTTGCCGTCAAATTTTTCCCCTGCCTGCCTTGGGGCAAATTCCACTCGGCGCTCGCCATTGCTTTTTCCGCCTTTTCAAAAAAGCCGGTTTTTGCTTCCCTGGCGGCCTGTTCTTTCGCCCAATCCTCCCGTATTATGCTGCGAGCCGTTTTCACGGTTGCGGAAATCACCTCCCGAATTTGATTCCGCAGGGACGGAACAGGCTCTGCGCCACGTTTTATATACTTGATTTGAAAGTAACTGTCCAGTTCCGGGGGAAAGGATATTTCACACCCCCACCACCGGTCGATATCAAGCGGCCGAGCAACGCCCCTCTTTCCGGTAATGTAGGGAATATGCGCATACCGGACCTCTCTGTCCGCTCGCAAAATTGAAACCCCTTCATTTTGGTCAATTTTGCGTTTCTTCGCTTCCGCGCCGCCGCCTGCTCCCGCCTCCATGCGCCACTCCTTCGGGAGCAGTGACATACGGATGACAACATCGGCTGTCTTTCCGGGTGAATCAGGAATATCCAATGAAATCCGATTTTCCCCAAGAAGTGTGGCTTTGGGGTCTCCTATGCCTTTCTCTTTGAGCTTCTGGCTATCAAATACGGTCGGGCCAGACAGATAAAGGGGGTCATGCAAATACACCAGCTCGCCGTTTAATTTAATTTTAATCCCACGTTCAATAAACTTTCTATAAGTCCGGCCAAGATAATTGGACAGCCCTTCCAGGTCTCCATTGACACGGTCACAATCTTTCAAAATTACGATTGTGCCACTGGAATCCTTCAGCAGTTCCCCATACTCCTTTGGCGGTTCGCGGGGAATGGGGACGGGAACGCAGTTCAGCCTTCTCTGCTGAATGTCGTCCAAATCAACGAAGGTATAAAGAAACCAGTCGTTCCCATGTGTCCTTGAGAAAACCTCCATCCGCCTTGCCAATGATATGCCGCCCAACGTCATTCCAACACCGAACCGCCCAATTCCCCGCCGGCCATCTTTTGACACACGTATAGACTCCCCTAACACAAGGCACCTGTGGACAGTGCCGGCGTCCATGCCAATGCCGTCATCAATCACTGCAATCTCTGTAATTTTGTTTGATCCTTTCTTTTTCCCTGTTTTTTGCGCCTTTTCTACCGTAAATCTCACCTCAATATTGGCGGCCCTGGCTTCAATGGAATTATCGACAATCTCTCCAATTCCGTTTTGCGCCAAATAGTCGTTAAAGCGCAGAGATTCGTACACCTGGTCAATCCGAACGAGGGAAACGTCTTCTTCCGGGGATACATACTTCAGCTCTTGTGTCATTTTGTAACAACCTCCAATCATCGTGTGTTGTTCTGAAAAGAAAGAGACCTTACAAAAACTGTAAGGTCTCCAAAAACATTCTTATCGGATATGTTACAACAGCTGCATGTCTCCCATCCAACGACGAAACATGCAGAACCATTTTAAAATATCATCGACAATCCTGCTTTTCTGTTCTCGTGAAACTGTGCCACGAGACTCTTACAGAACTTCTTCTTTTTTATACCATATCCGCTTTCATTTGTCAATCCAAACGTTTTGTTTTTCCAAACGTTCTACTTCCTTTGCCGTGATTCCGTTTGAAGGAGCACAAAAACGGACTGGGAATAAAAAATTGACGGGATCCAAAAAAGGACTTGACAAGGAGGTGAAATACGGCTATAATAACCCCGTCAATAGGAAAAACCGATGAGGAAGATGAGTAACCGGCGCGGCGAACCTTCAGAGAGCCCTGGGTGGTGGAATCAGGGTGGGGAGCGGCCAGGTGAATGGCCTTCCGAGGGCGGCTTGAACGGCTTGCATACATATCAGGCCAAGTAGATGCCGACGGGAACCCACCCGTTATCCACCGGGCACGCGTGATGGCGCGTGAAGCGAGCGGACGTTTTCCAAAACGTCAATTTGGGTGGTATCGCAGGAGTGCAGCTCTTGTCCCATGTGGGATAAGGGGCTGTTTTTTTATCCCCCGGCAGCTGTACTCCAACAAATCCGGGTCTTGGCAAGGCCCCCTCATCTGCCGCCTAAATCTAAAAATTTGGAGGAACTCAAAATGAAAAAGAACCACACCATGAAAAAGCTGCTGGCCGCTGCCTTGTCTCTGGCCCTGACCCTGCCCCTGTGCGCCTGTGGCGGCGGAGCCTCCAGCGGCTCCCAGACAGGCGGCGCCTCTCAGACGGGCACCACCTATAAAATCGGCATCTGCAACTACGTGGACGACGCCTCCCTGAACCAGATCAACGAGAACATCCAGGCCCGTCTGGAGGAGATCGGCGCGGAGAAGGGGGTCACATTTTCCATCGACTATGAGAACCCCAACGGCGACTCCACCATCATGAACCAGGTTATCTCCAACTTCTCGGCCAACGGCGTGGATTTGATGGTGGGCATTGCCACACCGGTGGCCATGGCCATGCAGGCTGCCACGGACGACGGCAAGACTCCGGTGGTCTTCTCCGCCGTCTCGGACCCGGTGAGCACCGGCGTGGTGGAGTCTCTGGAAAAGCCGGGAGCCAACCTCACCGGCACCTCGGACTATCTGGATACCAATGCCATCATGGACCTGATTCTCGCCGTCAACCCAGATACCCAGAAGATCGGCCTGCTCTATGATATCGGGCAGGACTCCTCCGCCACCCCCATCGCCCACGCCAAGGAGTATCTGGACGCCAAGGGCATCGCCTACGTGGAGCGCAACGGTACCACCACTGACGAGGTCATGCTGGCTGCTCAGGCCCTGGTGGCCGACGGCGTGGACGCTATCTTCACCCCCACCGACAACACCATCATGACTGCCGAGCTGGCCATCTGCGAGACCCTTATGGACGCCGGCATCCCCCACTACACCGGAGCCGACTCCTTTGCCCTGAACGGCGCCTTCCTGGGCTATGGCGTGGACTATGCCAACCTGGGCCGGGAGACCGCCGACATGATTGCCGATATTCTTCTGAACGGTGCGGATCCCGCAGCCATGCCAGTCAAGACCTTCGACAACGGCACCGCCACGGTGAACACCCAGACCTGCGAGGCCCTGGGACTGGACTTTGACATGGTGGAGGCCGCCATCTCTCCCCTGTGTACCAAGGTGCAGACCATCCTCACAGCGGAAAGCTTTCGTGATTTAGAGAACAGCTGAGAAAGGAGACGCTTCTATGGACCTCTCTTCCGTTCTTGGCCTGGGACAGACCGCGCTGGAGCTGGGCCTGATCTGTTCTCTCACTGTGCTGGCCCTGTTCCTTAGCTACTCCATGCTCAACGTGTGCGATCTGTCCACCGACGGCTGCTTCACCCTGGGGGCGGCGGTGGGGGCCGTGGTAGCCGTCTCCGGCCATCCCCTGCTGTCTATCCCCGCGGCTATGCTGGCGGGGGTGTGCTCCGGTTTTGTCACCGCCCTGCTCCAGACCAAGCTGGGCATCAACAGCCTGCTGGCGGGCATCATTGTCAACACCGCACTCTATTCGGTGAATATTGCGGTCATGGGTGGGTCTTCCCTGGTCAATATGAACAAGACCGAGACGATCTTTACCATGGTCCGGGACCTGCTGGAGGGCACCCCTCTGGCCGGACAGTCCAAGCTTGTTGTCGCTGTTTTGGCGGTTGCTCTGGTGGTGGCCTTTCTCACCTTCTTCCTGAACACCCGGCTGGGCCTGTCCATCCGGGCCACAGGGGACAATCAGGACATGGTGCGGGCCTCCTCCATCAACCCGGCCTTCACCACCATTGTGGGGCTGTGCATTGCCAACGCCTTCACCGCCCTGTCCGGGTGTCTGCTGGGGCAGTCTCAGAAGTCCATGGAGGTCAACCTGGGTCAGGGGATGGTGACCATCGCCCTCGCCTCCCTGCTTATCGGCAGCACCATCCTGGGCCGGGGTGGTATCCTGATTCGGGCCATTGGCATGGTGGTGGGCTCCTTCCTCTTCCGGCTGGTGTACGCCGTGGCCCTGCGGCTGGATATGCCCTCCTTCATGCTGCGGCTGGTCTCCTCGGTCATCGTAGTGCTGGCCATCTCCGGGCCCTATCTGAGGGAGCAGTGGCCCACCATCTCCCGCCGGCTGCACTACAAAAAACAGACCGCTGTGAAGGGAGGAGACTGACATGCTGAAGCTGAACGGTATCTCCAAAACCTTCAACCCCGGCACGGTCAACGAGAAAAAGGCCCTGGAGGGGCTGTCCCTCCACCTGGAGCCGGGGGATTTCGCCACGATTGTGGGCTCCAACGGGGCGGGAAAAACCACCATGTTCAACGCGGTCGCCGGGGCCTTCTATGTGGACAAGGGCTCCGTGATCCTGGGAGGGGAGGACGTCACCTTCAAGCCCGAGTTCCGGCGCAGCCGGGAGCTGGGCCGCCTGTTCCAGGACCCCATGCGGGGCACCGCCCCCCACATGACCATCGAGGAGAACCTGGCCCTGGCCTACCTGCGCACCTCCAAGCACCAGTATGCCTTCTTCAGCCGGACCACCAAGGCAGAGAAGAAACTGTTTCGGGACCGGCTGGCTCTGCTGGATATGGGCCTGGAGGACCGTATGTCCCAGCCGGTGGGCCTGCTGTCCGGTGGACAGCGCCAGGCTCTCACCCTGCTTATGTCCACCCTGGTTCCGCCCAAGCTGCTTATGCTGGACGAGCACACTGCCGCTCTGGACCCGGCTACCGCAGAGAAGGTGCTCCAACTCACCCGGGACATTGTGGCAGAGTACCACATCACCACCATGATGGTCACCCACAACATGCACCAGGCCCTGGAGATGGGCAACCGCACTTTGATGATGGACGGAGGGCGCATTGTGCTGGACCTCAAGGGAAAAGAACGGCAGGGGCTTACCGTCAGCGGCCTGCTGGAAAAGTTCAGGACCGGGGCCGGAAAGGCGCTGGACAACGACCGGATCCTCCTGTCCGAGTGAAAGAAACCCGCCGCAGTTCAAGCTGCGGCGGGTTTTTTGTCCGCTCTTGTGCGTGCAGAAAACGAAGTGAAAAATTTTTGGCGCACCCTGGGATTTTTTGACCCTCTCAGGGGTATTCCTTATGAAAGGCCTTTCCACAACATATTCCAAAGGAGGTGTACGCCCTTGACAGAGGAGGCGTTCAGTCAGGCGGCCCGGGCCTATGGGGATACCATTTACCGGATTGCCTACCACGCCCTGAAAAACCGGGCGGACGCAGAGGATGTGATGCAGACGGTGCTGTTGCGCCTGTTTGAGAGCGGCAAGGAGTTTGACAGCGAGGACCACCTGAAGCACTGGCTTCTGCGTGTGGCGGTGAACGAGAGCCGAAAGGCGCTGCGTTCCTTCTGGCGGCGCAACGCGGTCCCTCTGGAGGAGTGGCGGGACGGCCCAGTGCTGGAGGACCCGGACCGAGCCGATCTGTTCCGGGCGGTGATGGGCCTGGAGGCCAAGTATCGCCTGTCCATCTATCTCTTCTACTATGAGGGCTGTACGGTGGCGGAGACCGCTGCCGCCCTCCGCGCAAAGCCCTCCACCGTGCAGACCTGGCTGCTGCGGGCCCGCGCCCGCCTGCGCAAAGAGCTGGCTGTGGAGGACGGAAAGGAGGAAACGGGGTATGTTTGAACCAAATACTTATCGGGAGCTGTGCCGGGAGCTGCACGCTTCCCCGGACAAAATTGAGGAGGTTATTGCCATGACCAGGGAAAATTCCAGTAAGAGACTGCGGCCTCTCCGTGCCGCGCTGATGGCCGCCGCTGTGCTGGCCGTGATGGTGGTGGGAGTCGGCGCCGCCAACCCGGAGGGCGTTCAGGAGCTGTTCTACAACATCGCCTCCATTATCCAAGTGGACCAGTACCGTCAGGAGCTGACTACCACAGATGGAGAGAAAGTGACGGTGTTCTTTATCCCTGAGGCCAGTGTGGAAAACCGCAGCGGACGGGCCATCCTGGTGATTGACGGCAAGGACACCGCCGACATCACCGATGCCCTCCAGGGCCAGGGGTTCTATACCTATGATAGCATCTCTGAGGAGGGGACCCACCTGACTGTGCGGGTGGAGGGGACGGCGGAGAACTGGACGGCCGATGTGACGATCGGGAACCCGGACGGTCCAGTCTACACCTTCTCCAGCGACAGCGCGGGCAACGGCAGCAGCAGCGCCCCTACCGCTCCGATTCCTTCGGAGGACGGCTCCTATGTCAGCAGCTTTACCTGTGACGGAAACACGGTTGGGTTTATTACAGCAGATCGATAAAACAACTGAGCCGTAAAATACGGAAAGACCTCCGGTATGCAATTTGCCGGGGGTCTTCCCCTTTTTGCACGGGGAAACCGCTGCCCTTTTCACTTTTTTTGTGAATAGTGTAAAAAAGACTTGTGCTTTTGGGAAATATGGACTATGATAAAGGGAGAAGGTCAACAAAAGGGCCTATGGATTGCAGCAAAGGAGGAATTGCTTTGAGCCGACTGTCAATCGAAATACCAGGGCGCGCCCAGACGGTACTGGGCGACCTACAGCGGGACATGGAGCGGCGGATCAGTGCCAGCCAGCCTGGCCTGTGCCCGGTGGACATGTCCTTGAACTTTCTGCGGCTGTGTCACGCCCAGACCTGCGGCAAATGCGTGCCCTGCCGGGTAGGACTTAGCCAGCTGGCAGTGCTGATTGAGCAGGTGCTGGACCGCACAGCCACGCCTGAGACCATCGACCTGATTGAAGACACCGCCCAAGTCATTGCGGACTCTGCCGACTGTGCCATCGGATACGAGGCGGCCAATATGGTACTGCGGGGCGTGCGGGGCTTCCGGGAAGACTATGAGGAGCATGTCCTCCACGGCCGGTGTATCTGCGGTCTGAGCCATCCAGTGCCCTGTGTGTCTACCTGCCCGGCCCATGTGGATGTGCCCGGCTACATCGCCCTTGTACGGGAGGGGCGGTACAACGAGGCGGTGTCCCTGATTCGGAAGGACAACCCCTTCCCCTCCGCCTGTGCCTACGTGTGCGAGCACCCCTGCGAGAGCCAGTGCCGCCGGCGGATGGTGGACGACGCAGTCAATATCTGCGGACTGAAGCGCTTTGCAGTGGACCACTCCGCCCCGGTGCCGGTGGAGCGAAAGGCAGAATCCACCGGAAAGACCGTGGCGATCATCGGCGGAGGCCCCGGCGGC
The DNA here is from genome assembly GCA_022791995.1 of Lawsonibacter sp. Lineage (GTDB taxonomy): Bacteria > Bacillota > Clostridia > Oscillospirales > Oscillospiraceae > Lawsonibacter. The sequence continues at coordinate 11,009 of JAAWAD010000044.1, read as the reverse complement.
TTGACAGCGGCCTATTACCTGTCCCTTATGGGCCATGACGTGACGGTCTATGAACAGCGACCCAAGCTGGGCGGAATGCTCCGCTACGGCATTCCCGACTACCGCCTGCCGCCGGAGATCCTGGACCGGGATATCAAACATATCACCTCTGCCGGCGTCCATGTCCATGCCGGTGTGTCCATTGGCAGAGATCTCTCCATGGAGAACATATGCAGCAGCTTTGACGCGGTGTACATCGCCATCGGGGCCCACACCGACAAGAAACTGGGTCTGGAGGGAGAGAATGCGGAAAATGTCATCAGCGCCGTGAAGCTGCTCCGGGGCGTGGGAGAGGGAAAGGTCCCGGACTTCACCGGCAAGCGAGTGTGCGTCATCGGGGGCGGCAACGTATCCATGGACGCTACCCGCACCGCTCTGCGCCTGGGAGCGGACCATGTGACATGCGTCTACCGCCGCCGGGTGGAGGACATGACGGCCATGTCCGAGGAGATTGAAGAGGCTATGGCCGAGGGTTGCCAGATTCTTCCTCTCCAGGCCCCTGCCCGTATCGAGGTGGACGAGGAGGGGAAAGTGGCCGCTCTGTGGACCCAGCCCCAGCTGATCGGCCCCTATGGCCAGGACGGGCGGCCCAGACCGGGCAGCGCCGACACCAGGCAGTTCCGCATTCCCTGCGACTATGTCATTGTGGCCATTGGTCAGGCCATCGTGGCACAGCCCTTTGAGGCCATCGGCATCACCACCAGCCGGGGGGCCATTCAGGCGGATTTGACCAGCTCGGTTCCCGGGGTGGACAACGTCTTTGCCGGGGGCGATGCGGTGTCCGGCCCCGCCACTGTCATCCGGGCCGTGGCTGCCGGCAAGGTGGCCGCCGCCAACATTGACAACTTCCTGGGCTTCGACCATAAGATCAGCCTGGACGCAGAGATCCCCCCCGCCCACTTCACCAACACGCCCCCCTGCGGCCGGGTGAATCTGAAGAACCGGCACCTGTCCAGCTACCGGGGGGACTTCTCCCTTTTGAAGGAAGGGATGACCCCGGAGGAGGCCCACCAGGAGTCCAGCCGCTGCCTGCGCTGCGACCACTTCGGATATGGAAGCTTTAAAGGAGGGAGGACCACAGAATGGTAACGTTGACCATCGATGGCCAGACCGTCCAGACCCGCGAAGGGGCCACCATTCTGGAGGCCGCCCAGAGCGCAGAGATCCGCATTCCCCACTTGTGCTACCTGAAGGATATCAACGAAATCGCCGCCTGCCGGGTGTGCTGTGTCGAGGTGGAGGGGGAGCGCGTCCTTGTCACCGCCTGCAACAGTCCGGTAAAGGAGGGCATGACCGTCCACACCAACTCCCCCAGGGCAAGGCGAACCCGGCGCACAAATGTAGAGCTGATTTTGTCCCAGCACGACTGCAAATGTGCCACCTGTGTGCGCAGCGGAACCTGCCAGCTCCAGACCATCGCCAACGACCTGGGCATTCTCTCCCTGCCCTACGAGACCCAGCTGCCCAAAGGCATACGGGGAAAATGGACTACTACCTTTCCTCTGTACCACGATTACAACAAGTGCATCAAGTGTATGCGCTGTGTCCAGATCTGCGACAAGATTCAGACGCTGAATATCTGGGACGTGGCGGGCACCGGCGGCCGGACCACCATCGACGTGTCAAGCAACCGGGTCATCAAGGACTCGGACTGCGCCCTGTGCGGCCAGTGCATCACCCACTGCCCCGTGGGCGGCCTGCGGGAGCGGGACGACACGCCAAAAGCCTTCGCCGCCCTGGCCGACCCCGACAAAATCACCGTGGTCCAGGTGGCCCCCGCCGTACGCACAGCCTGGGGCGAGTATTTCGATCTCAAACCGGAGGAGGCCACCATGGAGCGCATGGCCGCCTGCCTGCGCCGTCTGGGCTTTGACTACATTTTCGACACCAACTTCACCGCCGACCTGACCATTCTGGAGGAGGGCAACGAATTTCTGCATCGGCTGAAATCCGGTGGCCTCACCCGGTGGCCTATGTTCACCAGCTGCTGCCCTGGCTGGGTGCGCTTCCTCAAGGGGCAGTTCCCTGAGCTGGTGGGGCAGCTGTCCACAGCCAAATCGCCCCAGCAGATGTTTGGCAGCGTGGTGAAAAGCTGGTTTGCCCAGAAGCTGGGGGTGGCACCAGAGAAGCTTTTCTGCGTGTCCGTGATGCCCTGCGTGGCCAAGAAGGCAGAGTGCGAGCTGCCCACGATGGCGACGGCGTGCGGCCCGGATGTGGATCTGGTCCTTACCACCCGAGAGCTGGTGCGGATGCTCCGGGCGGACAAGCTGGACCCCGCCAACCTTCCAGAGGAGCCGCTGGACGACCCCCTGGGGGTCCACTCCGGCGCCGGCGTCATCTTTGGGGCCACCGGCGGCGTGATGGAGGCGGCCCTGCGTACAGCCGCCTATGTGCTCACAGGAGAAAACCCCGACCCGGAGGCCTTTGCCGCTGTCCGCACAGGCCCCGGCCTGCGGGAGGCCACCTTTGAGATTGCCAGTGTTCCAGTGCGCTGCGCCGTGGTCAGCGGTCTGGGCAACGCCCGGCAGCTGGTGGAGCAGCTGAGGGCCAACAAGGTCCGGTATGACTTTGTTGAAGTTATGGCCTGCCCTGGCGGCTGCGTTGGTGGCGGCGGCCAGCCCGTCTCTGTGGAGGACGAGGAGCGTTACGGCGTCCGGGGCCAGCGGCTGTACGACCTGGATCGGGTCAATCCCATGCGCTTCTCCCATGAAAACTCCCAGGTTCAAGTCCTGTACCGCGAATTTCTGGGCGCACCTCTCAGCGAAAAGGCGGAGGAGCTGCTCCATACCAACCATAAAGCCTGGTCCATGCCAGATTAGAACAGCAGACACACTCTTCCCTCCCGCCCATTCAAAGGGCGGGAGGGTTCCTGGTTGCTTCCTCTCATTTTTGTGCTATAATATAGCAGCATTCCAGCATACGAACCGCTGCAATTTTAGCTCTTTTCACTTCCGTCCCCGGAAGAGGGCAGAAGCCGTGGCAGCCATTTGTGTGAGTGCCGCAGAATCCATTGAACTGTCAAAGGACCGCCGTCATGAGAAAACAACACTGGAACTTCTCTTCTTCCCAAGTGATTCTCCTGGGCTTTGCCGCCGTCATTTTGCTGGGGAGCCTGCTGCTGATGCTGCCAATTTCCACCCAAGACGGCCAAGGCGCCCCCTTTTCCGACGCGCTGTTCACCGCTACCTCAGCGGTATGCGTCACCGGTCTGGTGATTCAGGACACCGCCCTCTACTGGAGCCTCTTTGGTCAGAGCATCATCCTGCTGCTGATCCAAATCGGCGGCATGGGCGTGATTACCTTTGCCGTGGTGATCGCAGCGGCAGCCGGACAAAGAATCTCGCTGTGGCAGCGGGGCACGATGCAGGAGGCTATTGCCGCCCCAAAGATTGGCGGTATTGTCAAGCTCACCGGCTTTATTCTCGCCGCCACCGCCCTGCTGGAGCTGCTGGGAACCGTTACGCTGGCCTTTGTATTCTGCCCGGCCCTCGGTCTGGGCAGGGGGCTGTGGTACAGCTTGTTCCACGCAGTATCCGCCTTCTGCAACGCAGGCTTTGACCTGATGGGCGTAAAAACCCCTTTCTCCTCCCTCACCGCCTTCTCGGCCCATCCGTTGGTCAATCCGGTGATTATGGCTCTGATTGTGGTGGGCGGCCTGGGCTTTATGACTTGGGACGATCTGAAGTCCAACCGTCTGAAGCTGCGGCGCTGCCGGATGCAGACCAAGGTCATCCTTGTGACCACTTGCCTGCTGGTTGCACTGCCTGCCCTGTATTTCTTCTGCTTCGAGTTTTCCGACCTCCCTCTGGGAGAGCGATTCTGGGTCTCCCTGTTCCAGTCGGTGACGGCCCGAACCGCTGGCTTCAATACCTTGGATTTGAACCGGATGAGCGAAGGGGGCCAGGGGGTTATGATGCTTCTGATGCTCACCGGTGGAGCCCCTGGGTCCACTGCAGGAGGGATGAAGGTGACGACCCTGGCGGTGATGCTGTCCACTGCCCTGGCCGTCTTTCGCCGCCAGGAGGATACCCACTTCTTTGGCAGACGCATTGACGAGGACACAGTGCGCAGCGCGATGGCAATTCTCACCCTGTACCTGGCCCTGTTCTTCCTTGGCGGTTTTTTCATCAGCCGGATTGAGGGACTTCCGCTCCTTACCTGTCTGTTTGAGAGTGCCTCCGCCGTTGGAACGGCCGGCCTCACCTTGGGTATCACCACCCAGGTAGGCCTGCTGTCCCGCTGTATCCTGGTCTTCCTGATGTACTCCGGCCGGGTGGGGGCGCTGACCCTGGTCTTTGCCGCCCTGTCCGACAACAGAGGGAGCCCCGCCCGACTGCCCAGGGAGAAGCTGATGGTTGGGTGAGTTTTCCTTTTCCCGAAACAAAACCTATGAGGTGCTGTAATATGAAATCTGTTTTGCTGATTGGACTGGGGCGCTTCGGCCAGCATGTAGCCCGGAAGCTCTATGATTTGGGCCATCAGGTGATGGCTGTGGACAGCGACGAAGAGCGGGTGGATGCCGTTCTCCCCTATGTGACCAACGCCCAGATCGGCGACAGCACCAGCCGGGATTTTCTATCCTCTCTGGGGATACGAAACTTCGACGCCTGCATCGTCGCCATTGGAGACAACTTTCAAAATTCCCTGGAAACCGCCGACCTGCTGAAGGAGCTGGGCGCCAAAAAGGTGATTGCCCGGGCCTCCCGCGGGGTCCAGGAAAAGTTCCTTCTGCGCTGCGGTGCGGACGAGGTGGTCTACCCGGAAAAGCAGCTGGCAGCCTGGACCGCCATCCGCTGCACCTCAGAGCACATCCTGGACTACATTGAGCTGGATGAGGATTACTCGATCTTTGAACTGTCTATCCCTCTGGAATGGCACGGAAAAACCATTCTCCAGTTGGATCTTCGGAAAAAATATGGTATCAATGTTCTGGGTATTCGCCAATCAGGAAAACTGGACATGTGTGTCACGCCGGAGACCACACTGCGGACGGACAACTCCATTTTGATTCTGGGCCAGCAGAAGCAAATCCATCGCTGTCTGCGGATATGAAAAACTATCCAAATTTCCCCTGCGTTTCGATGGATTTTGTATGTCAATTTTTTTAAATTCTTTGTTGACAAATGGAGAGAAATCGGATATACTATCACTTGCCCTTGCGGAATATGAGGGCACCCTACGGCGGCATAGCTCAGTTGGCTAGAGCACGCGGTTCATACCCGCGGTGTCACTGGTTCAAATCCAGTTGCCGCTACCAGTGTTAAAATTTGGGCTCTATGACCAATTTTTTCTATATCCTTTGACGGCCCGGTGGTCAAGCGGTTAAGACTCCGCCCTTTCACGGCGGCAACACGGGTTCGAGTCCCGTCCGGGTCACCACCACTTTTGCCGTCCCTGTTATGGAGGCATAGCTCAGCCGGTAGAGCGCTCGCCTCACACGCGAGAGGTCACAGATTCGAGTTCTGTTGTCTCCACCAGAAGAAGTCCCGAAATCGTCAGGTTTCGGGACTTCTTCTTTTGCTTTTCTATCAAAAAGGATTTCTGATGATGATACCCAGTAGGACGGCATAGTTGAAGCACTTGTGGATATTCGCCTGGTACTTACGCACTGTGTTGGGGGGCAGCCCCGCATCTAACTTGACATTGTAAAAACTCTGAATCAAGGCCGGAGTAATATTTGGGAATTTAACGCCAGTGATATACAAATTTTATTGTTATTGCCGTCTGCCGAGCAGGTTATAGGATCGAGTACCGACTAAAGCCACTATTTCAAATGGAGGACAAAATACATAGTATTTTGAAGGAAAAGGCACTTCTATTTTCTTGAGACTGCTATTGAATATCTATAACCGCATGTTCTCCTAATTCAATAATATCCCCTATCACATAGTGCAGGGGTGTCTGGAAAATCGGTCCATCTACTGCAAGTGTATGGTATTCCCCATTTTCCCTGCAAATATCAATGCCCCTCGACTTCATAATCGAAACAGATGCCTCGTTGATAAACATCCCCAAGATGCCTTTGGGCAAAGCGGTTAGCTTGACACTTTTAATCAGACATTTATAGTTAAGCCGCATAAGCTCAAATACAATGTCCTCTCGTCCCCGTTGCCACAATGGGAAACAGGGAAATAATCCGGATTCTTCGCAGCAAATTTCATATATACCCTCACTTTCAATATTGCGCTCTTAATCGCTCCAGAAGCTGTCTTACTGGTACAAATAATACCAGAGCTATTGTAAAATTTCCAGCACAATGCAGCAAGTCGTAGGGGATACCGCTGATCCACCAATTTACCGCAAACATTAATCCATCGGAAGCCCCATTATTACTACCTTGGCTCCGAACGTCATACTGCCCAATATCCCGAATAGAACAAGCTCTTTTGTTTGAAGCTTCATGGACCATCACCCAAATATTCGGCAGTTGATTGGTATGTGAATGACTTGGAACTGGCGCCTTGATGAATCACTTCCACCGTAATCGTTTTGCTGCTCTATATGGTATCAGATCGTGCTGCAAAATAAATGATTAATAAAAGAACAATCAACGCCGCTAATATGCCCAACAGAAGAAGCGGTTTCTGCTTTTTTTTCATTACAACCTCCATGCTTGTGTCAATGAGTTTCCTATATGCGCAGGCGGGTAGTCCGTTGGAACTGCCCGTCTGCAAAGGGAGAAAGAAGAAAGAGAGAAATCAAATCATAGTTTCCACAGTGGCCAGCTTCGCGGCCAGACAGATATAGGCATCCTCGGGGCCCTTGTGATAGGGGTGGTTGCCCCCTGCATTCCCTGCAAGCTTGCACGGCAGAACAAGATAGTTCAAATCGAGGCTTCTTTGTTAAAATACCGGATGGCGTGAAAGCCGCCGTAAATTACCATACCCAGCCACCCAATCAAGGTTCCCCAACAGACCGCCGCAATTCCAAGGCGTCCAATAAACAAATAAATAAAGCCGACACGGAGAGAGATCTGTAAAATCGTGTTGATGATTGTGACCCACAATTTTCCCAATCCCCGAAAAAGGGCTTGCAGCATTTGTGTGAAACTGACCGCAATATAAAACAGGGACATATACCGCAGATAGGTCACGCCTCCATGCAAGGTATCCGTGCTAATCTCTGTCAAAAACAGTTAGATTGATTACCCTTAGAGCAAAGAAAAAGATACTGCTGCTGATCACCAGGTTGAAGCACATGTTGATCTTGACCCCAGAGAAAAAGCCCGTCTTTACCGCGCGGTTGTCTCCTTGGCCCAGTTCCCTGACACAGAAGCTGGAGGCGAAAGGGGAAATTCTTATCTTTTTTGGGAAAAATACACAGAAAATCATTTGATCCCCTGGCTGTTTTTTATTCTGGTTATTCCTTTACCACGCTTTGGTGAGACTGTAAATTATGCCGCTATATCAAGTTGATATAAAAGCGATAAAAATTTGATATTTGACCGCTAAAATGCAGAGATTTATACTTTGATATACGACAACATAATTTGGAGGAACGATTATGGAACATCTGCTTTCTAACGGTATTCAAGCCACCTCTCCCTCTGTGATCCGCAGCATCTTAAAGCGGCTTCCGATCCGGAGATCATCTCCTTTGCCGGGGGACAACGTGGTGATTACCACTGGCTCCCAGCAGGCGCTGGACTTGGCCTTTTGGATGCTGGAGACGGTGTCATTGTGGAGAAGCCCACTTATCTGGCGGCTATCCAGGTGTTCTCCATCCACCAGCCTAATTTTTATTCCATTGCACTGACCGGGGAAGGCCTGGATGTTGCTCAATTGAAGGATGTACTGGATCATGCGGCTGATCCCATTAAATTTCTCTACCTGATCCCAAACTTCCAGAATCCCACTGGCTTGACTTACTCCAGAGAAAACCGGGTGCAGATTTATGAACTACTGAAAGATCAGGACGTGGTCCTGATTGAGGACGATCCCTATGGAGAACTGCGCTTTGAGGGCGAGCCGCTGTCCTATATCGGCGCAGGCCGGCTGGCCAACAGCGTACTTCTGGGCAGTTTCTCCAAAACCGTCACACCGAGAATGCGGACTGGCTTTATGATCTCCGAGAACACTGAACTTTTGCGCTATTTTACGATGGCGAAAGAATCCAGCGATCTGCATACCAATATTTTTTCCCAATATTTGATTTGGGACTATCTTACAAACAACAGCTTCGAGGAACACATTGCCAAAATTCGAGAACTGTATCAAAAACAGGCCCAAGCTATGATGGATGTAATCGCCCAATACTTCCCGGATAACATCCAATACACCAAACCTAAAGGCGGGATTTTCAATTTCAGATCTTTTTCTGTTGGACTACACTGTGTAAAAAAGCGTCTGACGGCTCCGAAGATATCCTTTGACCACAAGCAGGTGGAAACCATCTGCACCAACTTCCTGCGCAGCCTGGACGCTACCAAACTGAGCATCGCTGGACACCTCTACTTCGTTCTCTGAACCTGTTTTCGACTGAGTTATTGGCAATAATCCTCTTTCAGCAATTCTCCCAACCGGCGAATGCCTTTATTAATTGTCTCCGGGTCTGTATTGGTATAATTGAGACGCATAGTGCCGTTGTCGCTCGAACTGACATAGAAGGGACCGCCAAGGACAAACGCCACCTTACGTTCCAATACCTTTGGAAGCAGTGCCATTGTGTCGATCCCATCTGGCAGGGTGACCCAGAGGAAAAATTTCTCCCAATTCGCTTTCGTGTTCCTACCACAAAGTGCAAGGATTCTTATGCTAAAAGGCGCTGAGATCATACCTTGTGCCAAATGTCTGCCCACTGGAAATAAATCGTGTGTCTCAGCTTCGGGTAAGGGCATATGAAAATATGCTTGGAATAGCAAACTGTAATTATCCCAAAAGCGTTCCAGACTGCAACGGACACTCTAACGCTTTTGATGGTGTCGCATATCTTCCTGTGCTTTCAGGTTCCAGGGATACTTGTATTTTGGAGGCAGATGAATCAGAAGGAATATGGATTGCGGTTTTTGATCTGGATATGATTCGAAACTATCGCCGAAAGGAGGTTCATGGGAATGCTTATAGACATCCTCGCAAATATGAAATTCTTTGCTCAAAAGATATCAATGATCCCTTTGTCAGAGAGAATTACCGAGAATAAATAGGTGGCGGCAAAACAACACTACCTCAGCAGTCTTGGTAACAGTACCAGCCTGTTTTTTGATAACGATGGTGGTGGTACTGCCGTCTGGATTCTTCATGGTCTGTGTACTGCCGGAAGAAGATGAGGAAGTACCAGATATAAGGAAGAAATAGACGTCTATACTGCTTTTTCGGCTCAAAACTTGACACTTCGGATAAAAACAGGAAAACTCCACCCTTAATTCGGGCGGAGTTTTCCTTTCCATCAGATTGGTCTCCAGAAAGCTTCTAGCTTCGAGAGCATGTCCACGGGTTTGGCGCAGGCCCCGTCCCAGCACAGGTTGTACTGCGCCCCTTGCTTTGGAATGGGGTGTCTTTAGTAAACGGGACCTTTGCCGCCAAGACGCCAGCGTTCTTCTGCGTTTTAACCAGCCCCGCCCGGTCCTCCTGCCACACATGGGCCACCTCGTCCTCAAAGGATTCATGGGCCATGCTCAGGCGGTTGCTCATTGGTGCTCCTTTTCTGGCCTGAGAGGCCGCGGATGTGTTTGGTTTTGTATCTTCAGTATTTGTGTTTAATGGGTTGAATATGAATCCATCAACGCTTATCGGCAAGTACCAGTTGCGCTGCATATCACTCCACAGGCAATCTTCGTACCGGAATTTCCAGACGGCTGCGTGGCAAAATCGTCTGGATGATCGTGGATAATGACCGTTCTTCCAATTACTTCCTTGACAGAAAAGCGATCCGTCAAAAAGATTGAGAGTGCAAATCCATTGTTTCCAAATAACGGCGGTAGGTCGCCGGCGTGGTACGGATGCTCACAGCCGCTCAGATCGTAGTGGGACATGGCGTCGGCAAAGGGATCATCCATATTGCCTTTGCAGTCAGTTCCTTTATGGATGTGAAACCCAAAAACCCTTTCCTGGCAGGGGCGTTCAGGCAAAGGCAGGCCGTTGACCTCAGCCCAAACAATCACACCCTCATTTATTTGGTAAAATCGCACTACCCCTAGTATATCAGGGCAGCTTTCACTGCCTGCCATTCTTGCCACTGCGGTCGGCCTGCTGCGCAGAACAGAGAGAAGATGAAGTTTCGAGTTGCTGCAGAATGAAAATTGATTCATTAAAACCCTCCTTATCCACTTAATCAGCTGCCTGATCCAACTGATTCTGTTACCAGAATATGCAACGGAAAGAGCGGTTGACAATAGCAGTTATCATTGTGGCAGTTAGCGCATCGTCTATCACGGTTATGCGGCTAAAACTCCGAGAAGTTCTGTCTAAAACGAGTGAAAGGAGGTGCAAGAGTTTATTGTTGGTTCAGAGGAATACATGAGTATGCTGAACGGAAAATTTTAGTAATATGGTCAAGCCCTAACAAAAGCGGCTTGACGGCAACTGCCAAAAGTCAGATTATACAGGGGATTTCAAAAAGTAGAAATGAGGTCAAGGAAATACTTTTAAACCTGTTTCACTTAGAACATTGTAGAGCCTGTGGAAATAGTTTGGGACTTTGTAAAAAAGCTAGACGCTGTGTGATACAGGACGATTTTCAAGAGCTTTACAGTAGTCAAACCGGGGGAAATACTGCCCGGACTGCGCCGCAAGAGTGCGCCGCCGGAAAGAAGCCGACAGGCAGCGGAAAAGATACCGCCTTTCTACGCATTTAGGAACTTTCAAACCCCCGTAAATCAAGGCTTTTCAGACCGCCCTCAACGGGTAGGCGGTACATTTATCCTTTACCCCCGGAAAAGCCGCTTTAATTGCGTAACAGAAGCCACTGACAGGAGGTGCAAACCATAGCTGAATACATTACAACCAATACCACAATGCCGCCCTTTCTCCCCT
>JAAWAD010000043.1 GCA_022791995.1 Lawsonibacter sp. | reverse complement strand
GCCGAGTTTCACAACCGCTACCCCTACAGCGGCAAGATCATCTGCGAGGAGCACGGGACCAGCTTCCACCGGCAGGTGCTGAAAAGCAAGTCAGGAGAGAAGGAGGTCTGGCAGTGCAAGGTCTACCGGGACAAAGGCCGGAAAGCCTGCTCCGCTCCTCAGATCAGGACGGCAGAACTGAATCAGATTATGGCCGGCATCTTCAACCAACTGGCCCAGAACAAGCGGGCGATTATCGATGCGGTGGTCACCGTCCTCCAATCCGTCCCCGATGAGCACGACTACACCCAGGACATCCGCTGTATCGAAGAAGACCTGTCCGCCATCCAGACAAAAAAAGACCGTCTGCTGGAGATGAGCATCGAGGGCATCATCACCATGGCGGAATTCAAACAGCGAAACGATGGATTCAACGATCAAGCCAAGTCCCTGGAAGAAAAGCTGACGGCAACCCAGATCGAGGCAGAAAAAGGCAGACAGATTACAGCGCAAATGAAAGAGATCCGCACTGCCCTGGAGGAAGAACTAATCTTTCAGAACGGCATCAATTCCGCTCTTGTCACCACGATTTTAGACAAAATCGTAGTTAAAAAAGGCAGCACCAAAGAAGAACTTCGCTTGGACATCCACCTAAAATTCGGCGGCCCTTGGGGGGCCGTTTTTGACCGGGAAAAATCTTCCGTTTGCTTCAACCGTTCTTTACAATGTGGGCCACTAGCCGCAGATTATGCTCCACCAAAACATTTCTGGCCTCCAGATCTCCCTGGGCGCAGCGCTCCAGATATTTTTTCTCCTCCTCCGGTTTCAGGGGACGGGGGAAGGAGCCCCCTCCCCCCGACAGCCGAAGGGTAAAGAAAAGTCCATTCATCATCAGGTAGATTACGGGCGACAGCATGATAAAACACCTCCGGTTCAATGTATTCCAGCCACGCACGTCCCTATACAGACAAATCAGCCGGTACAGCAGGCGCAGACGGCTTTTCTCGACGCCGTCTTCACCGGAGCATGTTCAAAAGCGCTTCCCGCTCATTTGGCGTCACCCCGCTGACCACCTGCTCCAGCAGCATGCTCAGCACCCGTCCCACCTCCGGGCCCGGGCTGACACCAGCGGCAATAACGTCTCTGCCGTTCACCGCCAGGTCCTTCAGCGCAAAACACTGTCCCTGGGCCACGATCTCCTCTGCCTTTGCCCGCATTTCGTCCAGCTGTGCCAGACGGTCTTTTACCAGCCCATGGGCCTGCCCCATACCATCCGCCTGTTTGACCGCGAGAAGCTGAAAAAACGCCTCTGGCCCCAGCCGGTTAAGCCACCGGCGGACGACCTGGGCACGGAGCGGAAGCTGTACATCATGGTGCTCCACCAGCGTAACCACCCGCTCCCGGGTCCTGTTGTCAAATTTCAGGGCCCGGAGCATCTCCTCTGCCAGCCCAGCGCCGGCAGCAGGGTGGCCATAAAAGTGGTCAATCCCATTTTCATCCGTCGATTTGCAGGCGGGCTTCCCAATATCGTGGAGAAGCATGGTCAGCCGCAGCACCAGCTCCGCTGGCGCCGCTTCCACGGCGCGGATGGTGTGCTCCCAACCGCCCCAGCAGTGCCAGGGGTTGTGCTGCTCCAGGGAAACCAACGGCCCCAGGCTGGGCCAGAACTGGACAAATATATCTGGATATGCCCGGAGGATTGTTCCTACATGCTGTCCCACCAGCAGCCCGCACAGCTCCGCCTTGATCCGCTCCGCTGCCACCTGGTCCAATACGGACCGGTTTTCGTGGATCGCCTGAGCCGTCTTCTCTTCAACCGCATAACCAAATACTGCCCCGAACCGCAGGGCCCGCATCACCCGCAGGCCGTCCTCCCGGAAGCGGCTGGCAGGCTCTCCCACACAGCGGATCACCCCATTTCGGATATCCTCCACACCACAGAAGGGATCCCGCAGCCTCCCCTCCAAATCCATCGCAATGGCATTCATCGTGAAATCCCGCCGGGCCAGGTCAGCCTCCAGGCTGGAGACAAACTGCACAAAATCCGGCCGGCGGCTGTCGGAATAGGGCCCCTCGGTGCGGTAGGTCGTAATCTCGTATGGCTCTCCCCCCTTCAGAACAGTGATGGTGCCGTGCTTCAGCCCGGTCTCAATGATTCGCTGGCCGGCAAAGCACCCCTCCGTCTCCTCCGGGCGGGCAGAGGTGCAGATATCCCAATCGTGGGGCACAACACCCCGGAGCAAATCTCGCACACAACCACCCACCAGAAAGGCCTCAAACCCTGCACCAGTGAGAGTTTGGAGGATATCCCGCGCCCCGGCCGGTATCTCAAATCTCATCCCGCACCACCCTTTCGTTTATCTCCATCTGAAACGCCTCAATGCGGGCCAGGTCGGGCTCTTCCGGGAGGGAGGTGTGCTTCCCGGCGTAGTCCAGCCGCTGTTCCAGATCGTTGAGCAGGTCATAAAACTCAGGGCGGAAGGTGTGGTCCTCCTTCTGGTAGCGCCCGCTGCGAATGTCCATAAGCAGACCATGCTCCGCCGCCCGGTAGGTAATAATCTCCCCTCTCTCCAGAATATCCAGACACATGAAATAGAGCCGCATCAGGTGCATGGCGTGCTTGTTCAAGTGGGCGTCATCCTTCTTCCGGTTGCGGTGGTGGAGCGTGTCATAGTTGCGGGTGATCTCCACCAGCTCGCGGATCATGCCGGTAAGTATGCGCAGGGGTACCTTTTCCATGGAGATGTCCGCTGCAACCTGGGGTCTGCCATCCACCTCTACAATAGACAGCCTGATCTGCTCTGGGGTAAAGCCGCGGCAGCGCTCTGGAAATGTAAAGACTGTATTCTCACAGGAGAGCATGATGTGCCGCTCCTTCACCTCGTCAGGGTAGACATCACGGGCCAGAGCGTTTTCCAGCCGTCGGAGCTGCTGCCCCGCATAGCCGCCGAAGGAACGGATGGCCCGCCGGGAGAGGAACATCTTCCTCTGCTCCAAAAGCTGTCTGCCGATGGGGGTAAGAACAAGGTAGTGCTCTGGTTTGCATCCCAGCAGCTCAATGGTATTTGGATTACAGCTTATGAGCAGAGCAAGCAGCTTGTTGAAGGCATATATGGTGGTGTCCGTTTTGGTGTCCACCATCTGTTCAAAGGTTCCGGTTCCCAGCAGGTCCGCCCGGCTGTTCAGAGTACAGCCCCGGATGTCAATGTCAGAGCCCTCCACATTCGTCCCATAGGCATGGCTGCCTCCGTAGGTCAGGAAAATGATATTTCTCCCCAGGTGGGGATTGGTTCTCAAAAACTGGTATTCCGGCTGGTCCAGAAGCTTCATCCCATTCCCCTCCAAAATTCAAATCCATCAAACCGCAGCACAATACAGGCTATATTATAGCAAAGCCACCCCCAGGCTGCAAGTCCGGGGGAAAGCGTCGAATGCCCTGTGGAACCTTTTCAGCTTGCCCCAATCAGATCCCTGGGGGCGCTGGGCTCAGGCGATGCTGTACGAGGGATTTGAGGGAGAGCATGTGAATATGTACAGCTAAATGCACAGCTACCCCCGCCGGTTGGCGGAGGTAGCTGTTTTTTCGGTCATCCCAGATGTACGATATGCTCGATGGGCAGGGAGCACAGGACAGCCTGGGCCTCGCTGCGCAGGCCGTGGGCAGCGTTCACCGCCTCCATGATGGGACCGCGCAGCTCCTTAGGCACCACAATCGCCACAATCTCCCGCTCGGCCTTCAGATTTAAATCGTAGGCCTCCTCCAGCTCCTCAATGCCGGACAGCCGGCCCCGGATGACCGTGCCACCCCGTGCGCCGTGCGCCTTGGCGGTGGACATCACCTCGTCGGTGCAGCCCCGCCGGCAAACCACCAGAATCAGGGAGTTTTCGCTCTTCTGCTCCATATCGCTCTTCCCTCCGTTCGTTTTTTTCAGGGACTCCGTCTGATAGGCCGCCAGGTTGGCCGCCAGACTGCTCAGCGCCCCCAGCGTCAAATCAAACACGATCCCTGAGGTGCCGGTGCTGCCGCGCAGCTGGGTGTCCAGATCTCGGAGCAGGCAGTCGGCTGCCGCGGCGGCGGTCCAACTGAGCACCACATCCTTCTCGGTGGAGTCCAACCCCAGGATATTCAAAATCTCTGAGGTCGCGGTACCCTTTCCGGTACACTGGAACTGGAGGAACACCTGCCGGCTGCGATAGAGCCGCTGCATATGGGTTCCCTTGCCCCGCTCCACAATAGAGACAATCAATTTCATCGGTTCCATCTAAACAGCCCCCTCCCTCAGTCAAAGTAGAGGATTGTATCCTCCACCTTTTCCATACGGATCCGCAGACGGCGGCGGGCCAGCTTATGGCTCACCTGGCTGGACAGACCCATGACCTGGATCGTCACCAGAGGCGTCATCGCCACCATGGCCACAATGCCGAAGGCATCCGTCATCATGTTCCCCCCCACAGCAGCACAGGCCCCCTGGGCAAAGGGAAGGAGGAACGTGGCAGTCATAGGGCCGCTGGCCACACCGCCGGAATCGAAGGCGATGCCAGTGAAGATGCTGGGTACCACCAGAGTGAGCCCCAGAGAGATTAGATAGCCAGGAATCAGCAGCCAAAAGATGTTCAGCCCGGTGAGCACCCGTATCATGGCCAGCCCCACCGACACGCACACCCCTACAGACAGGGCCAGACCCATGGCCCGGTGTGAGATAGAGCCGTTGGATACCTCCTCCACCTGCTTTGTCAGAACGGCCACAGCGGGTTCCGCCTTCACGATGTAATAGCCAATGAGCATTCCAATCGGGACCAGCAGCCAGCGGTTGGTCCCGGAGGCCACCGTGGCACCGATGAGCTGACCGGCGGGCATAAAGCCCACGTTGACTCCGCACAGGAACATGACCAGCCCCAGATATGTATACACCAGTCCCAGGGCGATGCGTAGGAGCTGATAGGAGCGGAACCGGCGGGTAATCAGCTGAAACACCACAAACAGTCCGGCAATGGGAGCCAGGGCCACGGCCACCTCCTTCACATAGGTGGGAAACGCGGAGAGGAAGTATCGGGCGGCCTCTGCTGTGGTGGACACCTGCGCCGCTTCGGAAAGGGCGCTGTCCGCCCGGGACGGCTGAAACACAATGCCCAGCAGCAGAACGCAGAGAATGGGTCCGATGGAGCACAGAGAAATCAAGCCAAAGCTGTCACTGGCGGAGTTTTTGTCACTGCGGCTGGAGGCGATACCCAGGCCCAGGGACATGATGAAGGGGACCGTGATGGGGCCAGTGGTCACGCCGCCTGAGTCGAAGGAGACGGGGATAAAGTTGGACGGAGCCAGTGCCGCCAGGAGAAAGACAACACCATAAAAGAAGAGCAGGAGCCAGCGCAGAGGGAAGGCCCAGCGAATCCGCAGGGCGGCAACCACCAGAAACAGGCCAACCCCCACTGCCACGGTGAGAATCAGCATCTGGCCGGGAATAGCGGGGACCTGCTGGGCCAGCACCTGGAGATCGGGCTCGGCCATCGTGGTGAGCACACCAAGGACAAAATAGACCGCGACCGGAATCAGCAGGAGCCTGGAGCGGCTGACCTCCACGCCTACCCCCTCTCCCATGGGGATCATGGACATGTCCACCCCCAGGGTGAAAAAGCCCATCCCCGCCACCAGCAGCACCGCCCCGAAGAGGAAGAGCACCAGGGTGCCCGGGTCCAGCGGGGCAATGGTGATGGACAGCAGAAGGACAATAGCTGTGATAGGCAATACCGAGGCCAGAGATTCCCTGTTTTTCTCAGCAAGCTGTCGGTTTAAACGCACGGCGAAGCTCCTTTCCCGTTTGGGCTGGGTGGTAATTTCCAAGTTTTATTATACCGGACGGCGGGAGGAGCTGTCAAATCTGTTTGCCAATCTTTGCAGTATCTTTATGAAAAAACACGGTTTTTTCAAGCTTTTTTATCCAAAATCCCCTCCAAAGCCGCCACGATTTCATAAACCAGGCCGTCGCAGTGGGCCTTGCGCTCCTCTCCCCTGTCGTGAGATGCCTTCAGCAGCGTGCGGCAGTCGGTGGCCTCATGCTCCGCCTGGAACTGGCGCAGAAGAGCGACGGCCTTTTGCGGGCCAAAGCCTGCCGCGCCCAGGACCAGGAAGGCGCCAGACAGCGTCCCACAGACCAGACCATTTCCCATCCCGGAACCGAAATTGGTCCCCAGGGCGTAGGCCTGGGCCTCGGTCAGTCCCATTTCTCTGGCAAACGGTACCAGAACGGACTGGCAGCAGTTGTAGTGGGGGTCGAGGCTGGCCCGGAGGGCCTGAACGTGTTCCATATGTGTCATGATAGATTCTCCTTTTCCTCTCTATTTTTGGCAAGGCGGCCCTTTCACGGCCGGTCCACTACCATCTGTCCGTATGGCAGGAATTGATACCCCGCCCGCTGGTACAGGTGAATCGCGCCTGTGTTCTCCTGTGTCACCTCCAGGCGGAAGCGTCGGGCGTCGGGGTACTGCTCCTCCAGCCAGGCCAGCACAGAGGAGCCCAGCCGCCGGCCCCGGAACTCCGGCTTCAGATAGACCTCCTCCAGGAAAACACAGCGCCCCCCTACCTCGGCGGAGTAACACTGGGTGATATAGAGGTAGCCCGCCGGCTGGCCGTCGGCCAGAACCAGAAGGCCCCGGAGCAGAGGCTCGCCGGGGTCGGCGGCGTCCTGAAAGGCGCGTTCCAGCACCGTCGGGTCCACCGGGTGGAGCACGGCGTCGCTGTGGTAGAAGTCCTGGACCATGGGCAGCACCAGTTCCCGGTCCTGGGGGGTGATTTCACGAAAGGTCAGCATAGGAAACTCTCCTTTTCAGTTGAAAATATCCGGTGTATCAGCAAAGAGCTGTCGCACCCGCTCCAGAACCGGCCGGTTCTCCGGTCTCTCCAGGGTGGGGTCCTCCTCCAAAAGAAGACGGGCGGCCTCCTGTGCCTCCCCCAGCAAGCGCATGTCCCCGGTGAGGTCGGCAATCTTCATTTGGGGCAGGCCGTGCTGACGGCTGCCGAAAAAGTCTCCGGGTCCACGGAGCTTCAGATCCTCCTCAGAGATTTTGAAGCCGTCGGTGGTGGAGGCCAGGGTGCGCAGCCGGGCGAGGGAGTCTGGGTTCCGGGTGTTGGTCATCAGCACACAGTAGGACTGGTGCCCTCCCCGGCCCACCCGGCCCCGGAGCTGGTGGAGCTGGCTGAGGCCAAAGCGGTCGGCGTTTTCCACCACCATCAGGGAGGCGTTCGGCACATCCACCCCCACCTCTACCACGGTGGTGGACACCAGCACCTGGATCTCTCCCCGGGTGAAGGCGGCCATTACTGCCTCTTTCTCCCGGGGGCGCAGCTTCCCGTGGAGCAGTCCTAGGCGCAAATCGGGGAAAACATCCCGCTGAAGCGCCTCAGTATAGCTCTTGACTGCCTTCAGGTTGAAGGCGGCGGCCTCCTCGGTCCACTCTGTGTTCTCCTCCACAGCGGGGCAGACGATATACACCTGCCGGCCCTCCCCTGCCTGCTTCCGAATGAAATTGTACATCCGCTGCCGCTTGTCCTCCCGAATGACATAGGTCTCCACCGGGCTGCGTCCAGGGGGAAGCTGGTCGATCACCGAAACATCCAGATCCCCATAGACAATGAGCGCCAGAGTCCGGGGAATGGGTGTGGCGGACATGACCAGCACATGGGGGGGCGGCATTCCGCCTGTCCCGGATTTCTCCGCCAGAGCAGCCCGCTGCGCCACCCCAAACCGGTGCTGCTCGTCGGCCACAATCAGGGCCAGCCGCCGAAAGGACACGCTGGAGGAGATCAGGGCGTGGGTCCCCACTGCCAAATCAATCTCTCCCTGTGCCAGAGCCAGCCGCGCCTTTTTTTTCTCCCCCGGGGTGAGGGCCCCGGTCAGCAGTTCCACCCGCACACCGGCAGGGGCCAGCAGAGCGGACAGGGAACGGAAATGCTGCTCAGCCAGCACCTCGGTCGGCGCCATAAGAGCGGCCTGATACCCGCCCTGGACCGCCAGCCAGGCGGCAAAGGCGGCCACCACGGTCTTTCCCGACCCCACGTCCCCCTGGACCAGCCGGTTCATGGGCCGCTGGCCTGCCAGATCGGTGGACATCTCCTCCATCACCCGGCGCTGGGCCCCGGTGAGGGCAAAGGGCAGAAGCGCCTGGAACTCCTCCAGGGGACGGAGGGGAAGAGGGCATCCCGCCCCCGTCTCCTCCCTCCTCTGCTTCAAAAAGTGCAGGCCCACCGCCAGATAGAACAGCTCCTCAAAGGTGAGCCGCCGCCGGGCCAGCTCCAAAGACGCCTCATGCTCGGGAAAGTGGATATTCCGCAGGGCAAACTCCGCCGCTGCCAGATGATGGGCCTGCCGGACCGAGGCGGGTAAGGTCTCGGGAACGGAGGAAGCACAGTCCAGGGCCAGCCGGGTGAGGGTGGCCATCAGGTGGTTGGAGATACCTGCTGTCAGCCGGTAGACCGGCATGATACACCCGGTGAAGCTCTGTCTCCCCACCCGCTCAAAGATGGGGTTGACCATGGCGCGGCGGCGGCCCTGCTCCTCCACTGTTCCATAGAAGATGTACTCCTCTCCCGCCCGGATGGCCCGTTCCACATAGCTCTGGTTGAAAAAAGTCAGGTGGAGGGCTCCGGCGGCATCCACCACCTTCACCTGGACCAGCTCCAGCCCCTTGCGGATTCGGGAAAATCGGGGGTGCTCCGCAGCGATGGCCGCAATGCACACCCGCCCCTCCAAGGGCGCCTCCCGGATGGTGTACACCTGCCGCCGGTCCTCGTAGTCCCGGGGGTACCAGGTCAGCAGGGCGGCGGCGTTTGTCAGCCCCAGCTTTTCCAGCTTTTGGGCCCGAACCTCCCCCACACCGGGGAAAGCAGCAATCAGGGTGTCTCGGGTCATGGTCATGATATCCCTCCTCTCTGCGGGTCCGTCCCTCTGTGAAGAGGGCAGCCGCCAGTCCTGATACTGCCATATTGTAGCACAGCTTTCCAGGGGAGTAAAGGCGAAGAATGGCCCTTGCCAGAAAAAGCGGAAGTCGGTATAATGAGAAAACCGGCTCCTATGCCGGCCCGTTTGAAAGGAGAGACGTCATGTCCCGATTGATTTTGAACCTCCTCCCGGTTACGGAGGAGGAAAAAGCAGAATTTGAAGCCATCGCCCCTGACGCCCGCCACATCTATGCCAGGAGCAGCACCGTGACTCCAGAGCAGATTGCGGCTGCGGAGGTCATCTTCGGCTGGCCCCGGCCAGAGGCTATGAAGGGGGCTGTCCAGCTGAAGTGGTTCCAGACCATGTGGGCGGGAACCGACGAGTACGAGGCCCCTGGAATCCTGCCGGAGGGAATCCTGTTCACCTCCTCCAGCGGCTCCAACCGGCGCAGCGTGGCCGAGCATATGCTGGCCGGGCTGCTGGCCCTGTGCCGCCGCCTTCCCAACTATCAGGACGGCCAGCGGGCCCACCAGTGGCTCGACCTGGGAAAGATGAAGACCATTTTGGGAGGAACCGTCCTGGTGGCGGGCACTGGCCATGTGGGCTCCACCTTCGCCGGGATGTGCCAGGGCCTGGGGGCCAGAACCGTCGGCCTGAAGCGGACCGTCACCGGCCCGGTGGAGGGCTTTGACCAGGTATACCCCATGGAGAAGCTGGATGAGCTGCTGCCCCAGGCGGATGTGGTGGCCCTGGTCCTCCCCCACAGCCCCCAGACCACCGGCCTGATGAACGGGGTGCGCATCGGACGGATGAAGGACGACGCCATCCTGCTCAGCGCGGGCCGCGGCACGGTGCTGGACCAGGCAGCCCTGGCCCGGGCGATGCTGGGGGGAAAGCTGTGGGGGGCCATGTTGGACGTGACCGAGCCCGAGCCCCTCCCGGCGGACAACCCCCTGTGGGACGTGCCCAATCTGATTCTCACCCCCCATGTGGCCGGGGGAATGCGCCTGGAGCTCACCCGTCGGGCCTGTGTCCAGCTGGCCCAGAACAACCTGCGCCGCTATCTGGCGGGAGAACCTTTGGTGAACCAGGTGCGGTAGAGCCGGAAAATTGCCCGGACCGCTTCACCTCCCCCCCTTTTAGAGGGTTTACACTGGGGCTGTCGAAGGCTATGAAGACCATCTTTGGGAAAGAAAGGAAGGAAAATATGGAAAAGTGGTATATCGCGCTGATTCTGGTGGTAGCCGTCCTGCGGGGCATATGGGAGGTCGCCCGGCTTTTTCGGAAGTCAAACACACCCCTCCCCAGGGCTGTGGCCTGGAGCGCTGTGGGGCTCATGATCGTCCTGGTGGTGGGCGTGCTCTCTATGGTCCTCTGGGCGGGAATCACCTTTCCAGAGGTCCATCCCCCTAATCTCACGCTATCTTGGGAGGGGGGCTCAGCGCAGGCGTGGCTGGGGACCTACACCTGGTCACAACCGGATGATACGCGATTTCCTGTAACATCCAGCCAGGACAGCGGGCACGTCCTGGCTGCCGGCTCCTTTTTGACCAGGCTCCCGGTCCAGACAGGAACCCGGCTGACCCTCACCTTCGACCAGGCGCCGGACCAGATCGCAGTCAAGCGTTGGCCGGAGGAGTACCTTGGCCGGCTCTCCGAGGCCCGGGTCTGGCCCGTGGAACTGGAGGAGGGGAATGTCCTGTCCCTGGAAGTGGGGATGGTGTACGAAGTCTTCGCCGTCTGGGAGGGAGCTTGGAAGGACAGCACAGGAAATGGCCATTACGGCTTCCAGGTGCCTGCCACTCCATAATGAGACCGCGCCGGTTTCCGCCGGCGCGGCAGCAGTATAAGGCTTAGCTCCTATCTTTCTGTTCCCCCCAGTGTTTTGACCAGATTTTGATAACTCTGTATGAGCATCGAGACATCCAACCCACACGTCACACTGTCAAACCCCTTCTTCAGCCACATTTCTGCGTTTTCTATGGTCCCCGAAAAGATGATTGACTCCTTCCGGTTGGCTTGACAGGCGCACAGGATACGTTCAATGGCCGCAATCAGGACAGGGGAATCGAATTGCAGCGGGATACCCAAGGCAATGGACAGGTCACAGGGGCCCACAAAAATTCCGTCCACGCCGGGGATAGCCGCAATGTCCTCAATCTGTTCCAGCGCCTCCTTTGTTTCGCACTGGGGGATCAGCTTGCAGCGGCGATTGCACTCCTGCATATAGGACGTAATATCCTGCGCCCAGGTATCTGCTCCCCAGCCGCTGGTCCGGTTGGGGCAGTACCCCCGATCTCCCAACGGGGGAAATTTGGCGTAGGAGACCAGCTCCTTTACCTCTTTCACCGCGGTGATGTTGGGGACAATCAATCCCCGTGCCCCAAGGTCCAGCATCTGAAGCACATAGGGACGGCGCGTGTCGCCAATCCGCACATAGGGAAGCAGATTCCCATTTTCAGCAGTCTGAATGAAATGAGCCACCTGTTCCGGCGAAAAGCAGTTGTGTTCTGTATCAATAATGACGTAATCCAGGCCGGTTCGTGTCAGGCATTCCATAGCGGCCCGGCCGCCCAGCTCAAAAAAGGTTCCAAGCATTTGTTTCACGGCTTTTTCCTCCCATTGGTTGACTGTTATCCGCCGACATGTTCCAATTATAGCGGAAAAGAGACAGAAAAGCAAGGCCTTTCCGAATGCTCCCCATTAGGGAGACTATGGCAAAGAATTTCCTTGTGGCGCCGGGTCCCTTTACAGATGGAAAGCACAGAAAAAGAAATCGGGTCTTGGAATTTTAAGGCCGGCACCTCAAGCGCTGTTATATTCCACAGCTTATCCTCATAGATTGTAAGGAAATACCGGCTGACGATAAGGCCGAAGGAGGAATTGCAGTGGAAGATCGCAAAATCTACGAGGATATTGCGCTCCGTACCGAGGGCGATATCTACATCGGCGTTGTGGGGCCGGTCCGCACAGGGAAATCCACCTTCATCAAACGCTTTATGGAGACCCTAGTCATTCCCAATATTGACAACGTGTACCGTCGGGAGCGGGCCCGGGACGAGCTGCCCCAAAGTGGTTCCGGCCGGACCATTATGACGGCGGAGCCAAAATTTGTCCCCGAGGAGGCAGTCGAGGTCGCTGTGGACGGGGGAGCGGCTTTTCAGGTGCGGCTGATCGACTGTGTGGGCTACATGGTCAACGGGGCGGTAGGCCAGCTGGAGGGAGAGACCGAGCGGATGGTCACCACCCCCTGGTTCGACCACGAGATCCCCATGGCTGAGGCAGCGGAAATCGGCACCCGCAAGGTGATCTCGGAGCATTCCACCATCGGCATGGTGGTCACAACCGACGGCACCATCACCGACATCCCCCGGGAGGACTATCTGGAGGCAGAGGAGCGGGTCATCTCTGAGCTGAAGGAGATGGGAAAACCCTTCGTGGTCCTTCTCAACTCCGCCTACCCCACCTCTGAGCGGGCCCAGGCCATTCGAGCAGACATCGCCCAGCGCTACGATGTGACCTGCGCCGCAGTAAACTGTCTGGAGCTGGGGCAGGAGGAGATCAATCAGCTGCTGAAAAACGTCCTATATGAGTTCCCTGTAAAGGAGCTGGATCTGTTTCTCCCCCCCTGGGTGGATGCCCTGCCCCAAGAACACCCCATCAAGGCCGCCCTGTACGCCGCCATCCGGGAGGGCACCGGCCAGCTGCGCCGCATCCGGGATGTAGAGGGAGCGGTCGCCTCCTTCCAGTCCTGTGAGGCTGTCAGCGGCGCTCGGGTCACCGCTATCGACCTGGGCGCAGGCATCTCCACCGCCGCACTGGACCTGCCCCGGGCTCTGTTCTACGCCACCTTATCCCAGCAGTCCGGCTTCCAGATTGAGGACGATGGGGACCTGCTCTCTCTGCTCACCCAGCTGGCCCAGATCAAGGCGTCCTATGACAAGGTTGCGGACGCCCTGAAGGAGGTGGAGGAGACCGGCTATGGCATCGTGGTCCCCGCCATTGACTCCCTGGTGCTGGAGGAGCCCGAAATCATGAAGCAGGGCGGACGGTATGGCGTCCGGCTGAAGGCCAGCGCCCCCTCCATCCACATGATCCGGGCGGACATTGAGACCGAGGTCTCTCCCATCGTGGGCGGAGAGAAGCAGAGCGAAGATATGATCCACTACCTTCTCCAGGAGTATGAGGGGGATTCCAGCAAAATCTGGGAGGCCAACATCTTCGGCAAGTCCCTCCATGAGCTGGTGAACGAGGACCTGAACTCCAAAATCAAGCGGATGCCGGAGGATGCCCGGTCCAAGCTGCGCGAGACCCTTCAGCGCATCATCAACGAAGGATCCGGCGGACTGATCTGCATTATTTTATAATTTTCTGACGGGCGGCTGCGGAAAGCCGCCCCTTTTTATGGGCGGGGGCCGTTGCCCCCTTGCGGGGACTGTGGTATACTTGATACAGAAGCAACACACAGGAGGTGCTCCAATGGACCCATTGACACTGGAAACCGCAGTGCTGTCCCAGGACAAGCGTGCCCTGGTGATTCTGGACCAGACCCGTCTGCCCGGAGAAATCCAGTACCTGACCCTCACCCGAGAGGAGGAGATCTGGGAGGCCATCCGCTCCCTGCGTGTGCGGGGGGCTCCGGCCATCGGAGTTGCGGCGGCCTATGGCCTCTATCTGGCCGCCATTCAGGAGGAGACCGAGGATACCGTAGCCTTTCTGGACGCCCTCCGGCGGCACAGGGACTATCTGAACTCCGCCCGGCCCACGGCGGTCAACCTGTCCTGGGCTTTGAACCGGATGACAGCGGCAGCTCAGGCCGGTCGGGATTCCCTGACCGTTCCCCAGATAAAGGAGCGGCTGCTGGAGGAGGCGGAGTCCATCCGCCAGGAGGACATCGCCATCAGCCGGGCCATCGGGGCGCTGGGTTTCTCTCTGCTCCGGCCGGGAGACGGCATTCTGACCCACTGCAACGCCGGAACCCTGGCCACTGCCAAGTATGGCACCGCGCTGGCTCCCATCTACACCGCCCTGGAAAAGGGCTGGCAAGATCTGCGGATCTACTGTGACGAAACCCGGCCGCTTCTTCAGGGGGCGAGGCTCACCGCTTTCGAGCTCCAGGCCGCCGGGGCGGACACCACCCTGATCTGCGATAATATGGCCTCTATCACCATGCAGCGGGGAAAGATCAATCTGGTGTTTGTGGGCTGCGACCGGGTGGCTGCCAATGGGGACACGGCCAACAAAATCGGCACCAGCGGCGTGGCTATTCTGGCCCGACACTACGGGATCCCCTTCTATGTCTGCGCCCCCTCCTCCACCATCGACATGGACACCCCTTCGGGGGAGGAGATTGTCATTGAGGAACGCCCTCCCCAGGAGGTCACTGAGCTGTGGTATGCCCACCGGATGGCCCCGGCAGGCGTTAAGGTGGAAAACCCCGCCTTTGATGTCACCCCTCACACCCTGATTACCGGCATCATCACCGAGCGGGGCATCGCCTATCCCCCCTTTGACCGGGCCTTTGCCCGGCTGGGCTTTCCAGGAAAGGAGGCGGCCTGTGTATGAATGACTACATCACCAGCCAGGAGGCTAAGTCCCTGATCCTGGAAATGGGCCGGCGTCTCTATCAGAAGGGCTTCGTGGCCGCCAACGACGGCAACATCAGCTGTATGGTGGGTCCCAATACCCTCTGGACCACCCCCACCGGCGTCTCCAAGGGCTTCATGACCGAGGACATGCTGGTCAAGGTGGACCTGGAGGGCAATCTCCTCCTCCAGAGTGGGCAACCCTCCAGCGAACTGAAGATGCACCTGCGGGTCTATCGAGAGAATCCTCGTGTGCGCTGTGTGGTCCATGCCCATCCTCCTGTGGCCACTGCCTTTGCTGTTGCCGGACTCCCTCTGAACCAGCCCATTCTGGCCGAGGGAGTCGCCCAGTTCGGAGAAATCCCGGTGGCCCCCTACGCCACCCCCGGCACCCAGGAGGTCCCGGACGCAGTGGCCCCCTTCTGCAACAGCCACAATGGCATTCTGCTGGCCAACCACGGGGCTCTCACCTGGGACGAGGAGCCCATGCAGGCCTACCTCCGAATGGAGTCCCTGGAGCACTGGGCCACGGTCACCCTGTACACCCGCCTTCTGGGACAGGCCAACCCCATCCCAGCAGAAAAGCTGTCCGCCCTTCGCGCCGTCCGGGCCGCACGGGGAAATTGAGCCGCTGCCCGTTTGCAAAGAGGCCGTCCGTGTGATACACTGAAACCTGCACCGACCCGCCGGAGCTCCGGCCAATCCACAAGGGGGAACAATATATGGAACACAAGCTGCCCACCCTGGGCTTTCTCGGAACAGGAACCTTGACCAGCGCCCTGGTCACTGGCTTCTGCCAGCGAGCCAGGGAGACGCCCTACCCGATTCTCCTCTCACCCCGGAGCCAGGAGAAGTCCGCCCGGCTGAAGGCGGCCTACCCCGACCGGGTGGAGGTGGCCGCCAGTATGCAGGAGGTGGTGGACCGCTCTGATTGGGTGATGCTGGCTGTCCTGCCCGGCGCGGGGGAAGAGGCCTGCCGCTCCCTCTGCTTCCGCCCGGAGCAGAAAGTCATCAACTTCATGTCGGACAAGACGCTGCCCCAGATTCGGGCGTGGATTGGCGAGACCGCCGCCCTGGTCCATATGGTACCCCTTACTTTCAACGCATCCTTTCAGGGTCCCATCGTCCTCTCCCCCTCCAACCGGGAGGCGGCGGAAATCTTTGGCCACATCGGCCAGGTGATCCAGGTGGAGGAGCGGTACCACGCCGCTGTGCTGGCCGCCATCACCGCCTGTGCCGCCCCCTTCTACACCTTGATGGACACCCTGCGCCAGTGGACGGGAACCCAAGGCGTGCCCGAGGAGCTGGGGGCCCAATATGTCTCCGCCTTTTTCCAGGCCATCTGCCACGAAGCATCCCTTCTGGACGCTGACGGCCTGCATCAGATGGCTGGCACCGCTACACCTGGGGGCATCAACTTCATGGTGAAGGACCATCTGACCCGTCAGGGGGGCTTTCAGATGTGGGCAGATGCTATGGAGCCTGTTATGCAGCGCCTGGCCGCCAGCATCCCCCGCGGAGGAGAGAAGATGTAACCCTCCAGACCCAGACAAACGGCGGCCCCGGAGTGTTTGCTCCGGGGCCGCCGCCTCTTATACCTTAAAACAGGCTCAGCACTTCTCGAAGATGGTGGCAACGCCCATGCCGCCGCCGATGCACAGGGTGGCCAGACCCTTCTTGGCGTCGTCCCGCTTCTGCATCTCGTGGAGCAGGGTGACGATGATCCGGGCGCCGGAAGCGCCGACCGGGTGACCCAGGGCAATGGCGCCGCCGTTGACGTTGACCTTGCTCATGTCGAAGCCCAGCTCCCGGGCCACGGCAATGGACTGAGCGGCAAAGGCCTCGTTGGCCTCCACCAGGTCCATATCCTCAATCTTCAGGCCGGCCTTCTCCATGGCCTGACGGGAAGCAGGCACAGGGCCCACGCCCATGATCTTGGGATCCACGCCGCCCTGGCCCCAGGAGACCAGCTTGGCCATGGGCTTCAGGCCATACTTGGCGACCGCCTCGCCAGAGGCCAAAACGATGGCGGCAGCGCCGTCGTTGATGCCGGAGGCCTGTCCGGCGGTAACACGCTGGACGTGCTTCTTCGCATCGGCCTCGTGGACACCGGTCAGCTCAAAGGTATGGACAATCTCATCCTCCACACCCTCGGGGCCGCAGGGGAAGGCGCCGCGCAGCTTGGCCAGCTTATCCAGGGGGGACAGACGGGGGAACTCGTCCACCTTGAACTCTACCATTTCCTTCTTCTGCTTGACCATCACAGGGACAATCTCGTCGTTGAACTTGCCGGCGGCCATGGCGTCGGCGGTCTTCTTCTGGGAGTTGTAGCCGAACTCATCCAGCTCCTCCCGGGTGATGCCCCACACATCGCAGATGTTCTCGGCGGTGGTGCCCATGTGGTAGTTGTTATAAGCGTCCCACAGGCCGTCCTTAATCATGGTGTCAACCACCTTCTTGTCCCCCATGCGGGCGCCCCAGCGCTCAGCAGGCAGGGCATAGGGAGCAGAAGACATGTTCTCGGTGCCGCCGGCCACAATGATATCGGCGTCGCCAGCCAGGATGGTGCGGCCGGCCTCGATAACCGACTTCATACCAGAGCCGCAGACCATGCCCACAGTGTAGGCAGGAACGGAGGTGGGCACACCGGCCTTCAGGCTGGCCTGACGGGCCACATTCTGGCCCTGGGCGGCGGTGAGGATGCAGCCGAACATGACCTCGTCCACCTGCTCCGGCTTCACGCCGGCCCGGTTCAGGGCCTCTTTGATGACGACAGCACCCAGATCGGCGGCGGGGATATCCTTCAGGGAGCCGCCAAAGGAGCCAATGGCGGTGCGGCAGCAGTTGACAACATAGATTTCTTTCATAGCGTCTTTTTACCTCCAAGATTTTTGGTTGTGGTTGCGGCGCTCACATCACGCCGTCGGGAAACCGCTCTTGGCCTTATTATACCGGGAACTGCCGGAAAAAGCAATACGTTTTTTCTCTTTCTTCCTGAAGAAGCTGGAAAAATCCCTTGACACAAAGCGGGCTATTGGGATATAGTTCAGATTGCAAAGAATTGCTCTGTCAGAGCAGAGGGAGTCGTTTCCATGAACAAACAAAAAAGCGCACAGGCCGGTGCTTGCCCCGGCCGCTCCCTGTGAGCGGGCGCCGGGTGCTGGTGCTGGACGGCCAGGGGGGCGGCATCGGCGTACAGTTGGTGAAGCTGCTCCTCCCCCGCATGCCGGAGGGGATCCAGCTTCGGTGCGTTGGCACCAACGTGCTGGCTACCAGTGCCATGCTGAAGGCGGGCTGTCCCCAGGGGGCCACCGGAGAGAACGCGGTCATCTGCAACGCGGCCTGGGCCGACCTGATTCTGGGCCCCATCGGCGTGCTGATGGCCAACGGCATTATGGGCGAGGTCTCCCCCGCAATGGCCTGCGCCGTTTCCGGTTCCCAGGCAGTCAAAATTTTGATCCCCTCCTCCACCTGCGGTGTCCATGTGGCGGGGGCGGAGGGCGTCCGCCTGGAGGAGGCCCTGCGGCGGGCGGTCGCTCTGGCCAAACAGGAGCTGGCCCTATGAGCGAGTTTGTGTCCATCGCCCAAGCCCACTGGGCCCGCTACCCCCGGATGGAGCCCCAGGACTTCGGCAAGCTGGCCTACCAGAGCGAATTTGGCCCCGGCCACATGGCTCTGAGCCCGGACCGGGTACTGGCCCCTATCCTGGCCGAGTGGGAGCAGGCCGCCCCCGGCCCCCTCCCCCCGGAGCCCATCGGCAGCGGGCTGTGCCGCTTTCCCATCACCAAAGCCCTGTCCACGGTGATGGCCCTGCCCCTGCTGGGGCGGCTGTTCTCCATCACGGCGGCCAATATGGAGGCCGGCAGCATGGAGGGCCTGCTGCAAAAGCTGGACAGCCTGTCCGCCCTGCGCATCCCGGGGATAGAGGAATGGACGGCGGAGTACCGCCGCCAGGGCTGTCCCCCGGTGGGGCACAGCGCCGCTTTTCGAGAGGCCTACCGGCCCCACTACCGCCTGCTGCGCCAAGAGATGGCCGGCTTTTTCCCCGCCCTGCTAGAGATCGAGAAGCTCTCCCGCAACCGGGAACCGGCCATCGTCGCCATCGATGGCCGGTGCGGCAGCGGAAAATCCAGCCTGGCCCAGTTGGCCGAGTGGAGCATCCCCTGCCAGGTGGTCCACATGGACGACTTCTACCTCCCCAAGGACCGGAGGGCTCCGAACTGGTTGGAGGTCCCGGCGGGCAATATGGATTTGGAGCGCTTCCGGGAAGAAATTCTGCACCCCGCCCAGACTGGAGCGCTGGAGGACTACCACCCCTTTGTCTGTAGGACCGGCCGCCTGGAGGCGCCGGTGGAGCTGGGCTGCTACCCCCTGACCCTGGTGGAGGGAAGCTACTCCCTCCATCCCAGCCTGCGGCGGTTCTATCGGAAAACCATCTTCCTCACCTGTGACGCCCGAACTCAGCACAAGCGTCTCCAGACTCGGGACGCCGCGTCCCTCCCGGCCTTCCAGACCACCTGGATCCCCCTGGAGGAGCAGTACTTTTCCCAATGCGCTCTCCCCGACGCTCAGGACCTGGTGCTGGATACCAGCGAATTTTTCTGACAGAGCCGTTCCGCCGCCAGAAGGCGGCCTATCCCCGTATACTTCCCGCACTCCGAAAAAAGCCAGGAAGGCAAAGGTCCCTCAGAAGAGAGACAACATTTGACTTTTTAAGGAGTTTGATCCCATGAACACCACCACAAAACAGAAGACTCAACAGCTGGTGCTGGCCGCCATGTTTCTGGCCATCGGTCTGGCCCTTCCGTTCCTCACCGGCCAGATTCCCCAAATTGGAGGAATGCTGTTGCCCATGCACATCCCCGTGCTGCTGTGCGGACTGATCTGCGGGTGGCAGTATGGCGGCGCAGTGGGCTTTGTTCTGCCTCTGCTCCGCTTCGCCCTGTTCCAGGCCCCGCCTATGCCCAATGGCCTGGCGATGGCCTTTGAGCTGGCCGCCTATGGGGCTGTCGCCGGCTTTTTGTACAGCCGCTCCCGCTGGCAGTGTATTGTCGCCTTGTACCGCTCTTTGCTCGTTGCCATGGTCAGCGGACGCATTGTCTGGGCAGCGGTCCGGGTGGTCATGACCGGCGTGGCCCAGGTCCCCTTCACCTGGCAGCTCTTCCTGGCCGGAGCGCTTCTCAACGCCATTCCCGGCATTCTTTTGCAGCTGGTCCTGATCCCCGCTGTCATGGTGGCTCTGGACCGCACAGGAATGGTCCAGTTCCGCCGGAAAAGCGAGAATCTTGTCTAAAACACAGCCCAAAGGGGTCGGGAAGTTTCCCGGCCCCTCTTCCACCTCAAACTCCGGCTTGCCGGCCCGGGCAAACCGTGCTATACTGAAGGGGAAACCTCAGAAAGCGAGGGTATGACAGCGATGAATCCACAGAACACAGAAAAAAGAGGCGTTTTTTTGGCCTTTGAGGGAATTGACGGCTCAGGAAAGAGCACACAGATCCAGCGCCTGGCCCAGCGGCTGGCAGCTCGGGGCATCCCCTGCTGCTGCACCCGAGAGCCCACCGACGCCCCCATTGGCTCCCTGATACACCAGATCATGACAGGAAGAATGGAAGCTGACCACCGGGTAATTGCCAGCCTGTTTGCCGCGGACCGGCTAGACCACCTTCTGAACAAGACAGACGGCATTCTGCAAAGGCTTCAGGAGGGTATGGCGGTCATCACCGACCGGTACTATTTTTCCTCCTATGCCTACCACAGCGTAGATGCAGACATGGACTGGGTCATTCAGACAAACAGCCAGAGCGCTTCGCTGCTTCGGCCGGACCGGACCATTTTTCTGGATATGCCTGTCCAGACGGCCCTGGAGCGCATCGGGGTACGGGGACAGCATCGGGAGCTGTTTGAGCGGGAGGACCGTCTGACGGCAGTGCGGGAAAAGTATTTTGAAGCCTTTGCGCGGCAGAGGGAGCTGGATCAGGTCGTGATACTCGACGCCAGCGGGGACGCGGATTCCATTGCGGACAGCGTCTGGGAAGCTGTCCGCCCCCTGTTTGACCGTCAGGCGAAATAAAAAGCGGATTTCCCAGGATTTTTGATTCTTTTTTCAAGGGATTTGACCATACTATAGCCAGAACGGGAAAACTATCACAGGAGGCAAACGGTATCCGATGAAAACAGGCTTGGTTCTGGAGGGCGGGGCCCTCCGTGCGATTTTCTCCAGCGGCGTGTGTGACGGCCTGCTGGAGGCCAATCTTATGACTGATTACGTCGTTGGAGTATCCGCCGGAATGGCCTATGGGGTAAGCTACCTCTCCCGGCAGAAGGGACGCAACTTGGAGGTCGTCACCACCTATGCCAACGACCACCGCTACATGGGGATGAACAACCTGGCGAATCGAGACAACCGCAGCTACTTTGGTCTGGAGTTCTCCTTCGAGACCATTCCCAACCAGCTGGTCCCCTTCGATTACGACGCCTTCGAGGCCTACCCCGGACAGGTTGAGGCGGTGCTGACCAATCTGAACACCGGACGGGCGGACTATCTGCCGGTTCCCCGACGGGATCCCCATGCCACTGTAATCAAGGCCACCTGCGCCATGCCTCTGCTGTTTCCCATCTTTGAAATTGAGGGCCAGCCCTACCTGGACGGGGGAATCGGAGACGCCATCCCCTGGCAGCGGGCACTGGACATGGGCTGCGACCGGGTGGTGGTGGTACTCACCCGGCCCCGGGACTTTGTACGCCGGTCGGACACCCTGATGCCCCTGATCCGCCGGACCTACCGGCAGTACCCCAATTTTGTGGCGGCCATGCAGGACCGGGCGGAGCGGTACAACCAGAGCCGGGAGCGGATGTTCCAGCTGGAGCGCCAGGGAAAGCTGCTGGTCATCGCTCCCCACACCACCCTGGGGGTCTCCCGCACGGAGCGGGACCCAGAAAAGCTGCGCCTGCTGTGGGCGGCTGGCTATCAGATGGCCATGGACCGGGCCGAGGAGCTACAGCGCTGGCTGAGATAATTCCTCCAGAGCGTCTGTCTCTCTCTCCGTTTTCTTTGTGGAGGTCCCCCTGAACAGCTCCGGCTGTAGGGCGAACAGCCCCAGTACGTCCCCCAGAATGTCAAAAAAGGCGGCCATACGGGCCACATTGCCCTCGTCCTGGTCCTGGGCCAGCAGAATGGCCAGGACAATAGCCAGCACCAGTAAGATTCGCACGTCATAGCGGAACAGACTTCCCAACATCAAAACCACCCCGCATTATCCTATGCCGCTTTCGCCTCCGACGCGCTGAAAAAGACTGTTTTTACCCAAAATCTGCAAAGGGACTTGCTGTCTGAATGCCGTAGACAGCAGGTCCTTATGAAATTGAATTTGAACGATTCATATAAAATTCAGATCTTATATAGAGGGACCGCCTTTTTCCAGTGGGAGCTCCTTTTGCGTTCCCCTTTGTCATGTGAAAGGCTTCCTTTCCAACACGGTTCATCCTTGCACAGGAATTTCCCAAAACAGGGCTTGCACCGCGGAGGGAAAACAGGTACAATAGGGAGAAATCGTTTTAAGAGGTGAACATACCGCATGAACCGAAGAACGCTGGCTGCCGCCTTCCCCCTGACGGTGCCGGTGCTGATGGGCTATCTGGCCATTGGGATGGCCTTTGGGCTGATGCTTCAGTCGGCCGGGTACGGTGTGGGCTGGGCCTTTTTGATGAGCCTGACCATCTATGCCGGCTCAGGCCAGTATCTGGGGGTGTCGCTGCTGGCGGCGGGGGCCTCTTTGACCCAGACCGCCTTTTTGACTTTAATGATTAACTTCCGCCATCTGGTCTATGGCCTCTCTATGCTGGAGAAGTTTCGGGGCATGGGTGCGCGGAAGCTTTACATGATCTTTTCCCTTACAGACGAGACCTACGCCCTTCTCAGCTCCGCCAAAGCCCCGGAGGGGGTGGAAGAGCACGACTTTTATTTTGCAGTGGCGATGCTGGACCAGAGCTATTGGATTCTGGGCTCGGTGCTGGGAGCTGTGCTGGGAGCCGCTTTGGGCTTTGACACCACAGGGGTGGACTTTGCCATGACCGCTCTGTTTCTGGTCATCGCCGTGGGCCAGTGGAGGGCGGCGGGGAGTCACCTGCCCGCCCTTCTGGGTGGGGGCGCCACCCTGGCCAGCCTGCTTCTTGTGGGGGCGGAGGACATGCTCCTCCCCGCTCTGGGCATCATTGTGCTGGCTCTCACTCTGCTGCGGCCCCGGCTGGAGGAGAAAAAGGAGGCGCTCTCATGACGATGACACCTGGACAAGCTCTGGCCTCGGTGGCGGTGATGACGCTGGTTACTTTCCTTACCCGGGCCCTGCCCTTCCTGCTCTTCGACCGGGGGGATCATCCCCCGAAGCTGGTCCTCTACCTGGGCCGGGTCCTGCCCCCCGCTATCATCGCCATGCTGATCGTCTACTGCCTGAAGGGGGTATCCTTTGCCTCCCCGGCGGGCTGGGTTCCTTCCCTGGCGGCGGGGATGACGGCAGTCCTCCTTCACCTGTGGAAGGGGATCGATATGCTGTCCATCTTTGGGGCCACCATTCTATATATGGCGCTGGTACAGGGCGTATTTTAGATGCCTCCGCTCCAACGGAAAACGGGCATAAAAAGCAAGATAAAGGGGAAATCACCATGGAAACAAATACACCGGCCCGCCTGGAGGCCCTGGACCGGGAGCTGATGGCCCTGCTCCGGGCGCGGCTGGATTTGACGGCAGCGCCGGGACAGCGGAGCACAGGCTATACCCGGTGCCGGGAGGCGATGGCCGCCGTCCGTCCCCCGGTGGAGCGCCCCCGGGTGGTCTACCAGGGAGTGGCGGGGGCCTACAGCGAGATGGCCGCCCTGGCCTTCTTCGGCGAAGGGGTCCGGCTCCAGGGATTGGACCGGTTTGAGGACGCCTTCGAGGCCATTCAGCGGGGAGAGACGGATTACGCCGTTCTCCCCATCGAAAACAGCACCACCGGGGCCATCCGCCAGGTCTATGAGCTGCTGGCCCAGTATGAGCACTACATCGTGGGAGAGGACACCGTTAAAGTGGAGCACTGTCTGATGGCCCCCAAAGGAGCCACGCTGGACACCATCACCCGGGTCTATTCCCACGAGCAGGGCCTGTTTCAGAGCGACCGCTTCCTGTCCCAACACCCGGATTGGGAGCAGATTCCCTTTGAGGACACGGCGGCCAGCGCCCGGTATGTGGCCCAGACCGGAGATATCACCCGGGCGGCTATCTGTTCGGCCCGGGCGGCGGAGCTCTACGGGCTGGAGATTCTCCACCGGGGCACCAACCACAACGGCAGCAACACCACCCGCTTTGTGGTCATCTCTCCCCGCATGGAGCTGCGCCCCGGGGCGGACAAAATTGCCGCCGTCCTCTCCACCCCCCACGAGGTGGGCAGCTTGCAGCGGATTTTGACCGTCTGCCTGCTCCACGGGCTGAATCTGGTCAAGCTGGAGTCCCGCCCCATCCCGGAGAAGAGCTGGGAGTACCTGTTTTTCCTGGAGTTCACCGGCAGCCTCACTGCCTCTGGCATGGACGCCGCTCTGGAGGAGCTGTCCCGCTCCACCTCCTACCTGCGCATTTTGGGTAACTTTCAGAGCAATCTCTGAGCAGAAACCCTCCCTATCCAATCACACCTGCATCCCTGGCAATTAAAACCGCCGCGTTCAAACACACAGAAAAGCCTCTATCCGTTTAGGGGTTTTTTCTGCTTTTCAGGCTTGCCCCGGGAGATCGGGGCTCCATCCATTCCAACTATATGATACGCTCTCAAGGAAAAGAGCAAGAGCGATTGCATCGAGCTGACAGGTATGATAACATGGAACAAAGCAGTATAATAGATAAACGCGGAGGAGTGTTGGCGTGAACAAAACTGTATTGATTACTGGGGCCTCCCGCGGAATTGGCGCGGCCTGTGCCCGCCTCTTTGCCCGGGAGGGCTGGGACATCGCCATTGGCTTTCACCGCAGCCAAGCCAGGGCTGAGGCGTTGGCCCGGGTGCTGGGCAATCCAGGAATCCGAGCAGTCCCCATCCAGGCCGACGTCTCTCGCCCGGAGGAGGCCGTCCGGCTGGTCCATCAGGCGGAGGAGGCCCTGGGGTGCCTGGACGCCCTGGTGTGCTGCGCCGGCATCGCCCTGCCCCAGCAGCTGCTCACCGACACCACCAACGCCCAATGGCGGCAGCTGATGGCCGCCGATCTGGACGGGGTCTTCTACACCATTCAGGCGGCAATCCCCGGCATGGTCCGGCGGAAGGCGGGGGCCATCGTCACTGTCTCCTCCATGTGGGGGGTGACGGGGGGCTCCTGCGAGGCCCCCTATTCCGCCGCCAAGGCCGGGGTGATCGGCTTAACCCGCGCCCTGGCCAAGGAGTTGGGCCCTTCCTGCATTCGGGTAAACTGCGTGGCCCCCGGGGTCATCGACACACAGATGAACGCCCACCTGTCCCAGGAGGACCTGGCCGCCCTGGCAGAGGATACCCCTCTGGGCCGGGTTGGCACTCCAGAAGAAGCGGCGCAGGCCATCTGGTTTCTGGCCTCTGACCGGGCCTCCTTCATCACCGGCCAAGTGCTGGAGGTAGACGGGGGGATGGTGATCTGAGCAAGTTTTTTCCAATTTGGGGGAATTGGCAGTTGCCAACAGGGCAAAATATTGGTATAATTGCGGCAGAGCATGATCTCCCGCTTTTTGAAGGAGCAGGAACAGCTATACCACAAGAAAGGAGGGGCGCAAAGTGGGCCAGCGGAGCAGAAGAGCGGGGGGCTATCGGGGGCGGCGTACCTTTCACGACCGCCTGCTCAGCCTCACAATCATCCTGGGGGTGATCGTTGTTCTGGCGGTCGGGGGACTGTTTTTTGCCCAGCGGTACATTGTTTACACCGACAACGGCCTGCGTATTGAGTTGCCCTTCCTTCAGGGGCTGCGCCCCGACCAGTCGGGCGATGTGAATCTGATTGACGGAGATACCATGGGAAGCCAGTCGGTCCCGGGACTGCCCGAGCCAGAGCCGGAACCGGAGGAGCCCGCGCTGGCTGCCCTCCAGGTCTCTCTCACGGAGCTGCTGGAGGGGACCGCTCCGCAGAAGCTGGCCGAGGCGGGGGCCAACGCCCTGGTGGTGGTGATGAAGGACCAGGAGGGCCAGCTGGGCTGGGCCTCTCAGCTGGAGGAGGCCAGTCAGTCCTTTGTCAGCTCTGAGGTCGCAGGCATCAACAACCACCTGCGGCTGTGCAACCAGGGAGAGACTTATACCATCGCCCGGGTCGCCTGCTTCCGGGACAACTCCGTGCCCTACTATTTCCGCCCCTACGGCATCCAGACCTCCAACGGCTGGAACTGGCGGGACGACGAGAACCTGCGGTGGATGAGCCCCGCTGTCCCGGAGGTCCGGGCCTATGTTGCGGGCCTGTGCGCCGAGCTGGCTGAGCTGGGCTTTGACGAGATTGTCCTGGAGGACTGCTGCTTCCCCAACCGTGGCGGGGTGGATGTCATCACCCGGGGGAACCGGTACGACCCTGCCCGGCTGAGCGAGAGTATGGAGGCCTTCTTCCAGGAGCTGCGCAGCGCGCTGAAGCCCTATGACACCGCGCTGTCTGTACGGGTGGACCCGGCCGTGCTCACGGGAGAGGATACCAGGACCGGCCTCACCCCCGCCCTTCTGGAGACCTATGCCGACCACATCTGGATGGAGGACGACCCGGAGCAGCCGGCTGCCGACCTCCTCTTCCAGGCGGGTATTACAGAGGGAGACAGCTGTCTGGTACTGATTTCCAATGCTCTGCCCCAGGGGGCTCAGGCCGCCTATGCCCTTTTGACCGAGTAGCCACACAGAGCTCCTGCCAATTCTCTGCGGGAGCTCTTTTGAACCACAGCACTGTCGAGCGGTCCAGGGCAGAATATCCGCTCCTGCCGCAATCAACCACGGGCTCCGCAGAGCCCCCCGAGCAGGAGGTGCAGTAGTATGACGATCAAAGATACGATCCTGTCCTGGTTCTTCGGCAAGCCCCAAAAGACAGAGGAGGCTCCCTTTGAGGAGGAACAAATCCAAACTCCGCCCCCACCCGCTAAGCCTGAGCCGGTCCAGCTTGTCCTTCCCCCGGAGCACGCGCTGAATCAGCTGTGGCGGCTGCAACGGCGGCAGACTAGCCGGGTTGGCTCCCCTCCCCAGATTTTGCTGGAGGCCCCGGAGGGCCGTCCCCCAGTTATGCCCCCCGCAGAGGCGCAGCGGGAACTGGTCCGCCTTCAGATGACGGTAAATTCCACGGCCAACCAGCGGCTGAATCAGGCCCTGCCCAAGGCCAAACGGCCGGATGAGCCTCCGCCTCCATCCCCCGACCTGGACGCCCTTGTGGTTGTATTTGTCACCACAAATCGTCAGTCCGCCTGGCTGCTGATCTACCCTCCGGTGGGCAAAGGCCAGGATGTGGACCGGGCCATGCTGTCTCAGGCGCTGGAGGAGAGCAAGGTTTGCTTCGGCCTGGACGAGACCCTGCTGGACCGTCTGCCCCAGGCCCCCAACCGGTACTTCCATCTGGTTCTGGCGGCCCAGGGCACCCAGGCAGTCAATGGGAAGCATGGGTACATCGTGGACCTGTTCCCCCGGGTGGCGGAGCGGAAGGTGACGATGGACGAGTACGGACGGGTGGACTATACCTCCCTGAACCTGGTGCAGAACGTGGAGGAAGGGGCGGTTATCTGCCGGGCGATTGCGCCCACCCAGGGCATCCCCGGACGGACCGTACTGGGCCAGGAGCTCCCCGCCAAGGACGGGCGGGCGGCTGTCCTTCCCAAGGGGCGCAACACGGAAATTTCCGAGGACGGCAGCCGGCTGGTGGCCTCTCGGGCCGGCTGTGTGGAGTTCACTGGCCGAGGCTTTCAGGTAAAGCCCCTTCTGGAGATTGGCGGCAGCGTGGATTACTCCACCGGCAGCATCAATTTCCTGGGGGATGTACATATCCACGGGGACGTGTGCAGCGGCTTCTCCGTCCGGGCCATGGGAAACATCACCGTGGACGGCGTGGTAGAGGCCTGTACTGTGGACGCCGGCGAGGATCTGGTGGTGGTAAAGGGCATCCAGGGGGACGACCGGGCCGTAATCCGGGCCAACCGGGGTATCTATGCCAAATTCCTGGAGAGCAGCTGTGTCTATGCCAAGGAGCTGATCCAGGCCGACTGCATCATCAACTGCGATGTGTACAGCGACGGTACCATTCAGGTGTGCTCCGGCCGGGGCACGATCATCGGGGGCAGCCTTCGGGCCGCCGGAGAGGTCAACGCCAGCATTGTCGGCTCCCGCTCTGAGTGCTCCACCATGATCTCCCTGGGCGGCCACCCCTGCGAAAGCTTTGACCAGGATATCCTCCAGCGGGAAATCCAGGAGCTGGAGGAGGAGATCAAAAAGACAGAGCCCCAGCCGGACAGCCCCTCCAAGCTGACTCGCATGTCCAAAATGCGGATGCAGCTTTCAGTGAACCGGAACAAGCTGGAGCAGCTGGCCAAGGAGGAGGGCGAGCCCGCCTCCCCTCTTCAGGAGGAGCAGCAGGTCCGCCGGCTTGTGTGCGGGATCGCTTACCCTGG
The DNA here is from genome assembly GCA_022791995.1 of Lawsonibacter sp. GTDB lineage: Bacteria > Bacillota > Clostridia > Oscillospirales > Oscillospiraceae > Lawsonibacter. Next base: position 56,166 of record JAAWAD010000043.1, on the reverse strand, counting down.
AACACAGATCCTCATTGGCGAGGCCTCCATGCGCCTGAAGCACGAGGTTCGCCCCTGCACCGCTGTGCTGGTCAGCGGAGAAATCTGCCTGATTTGAAGCGGGCAGACTGCACCAATTTACGTTTGAAAAGAGGCGATTGAATATGGGAAAACGAGTCATGGTTGTGGACGACTCCCGTATGGTGGAGATCCAGATGAAAAAGCTTCTGGAGAATACACAGTACGAGGTGGTCTCCTTCTGCCGGAAGGGAGAGGACGCAGTGGCCAGATATGCGGACGTTCAACCGGATCTGGTGACCATGGACATCCTGATGCCCGGCATGGACGGTCTGGAGGCGTCCCGCATCCTGTTGGAGGCCAACCCCGACGCCAAAATTGTGATGATGTCCCATCTGGCCTATGACGAGACCATTGATGAGGCCATGTCCATCGGCGCCAGGGGCTTTATCGCCAAGCCGCTGGACCGGGAGCGGGTGCTGTCCGCCCTGGACAAGGCCGGGGCGTAGTGGAGAAGAACGCACGTCCGGCGGATGGGGTATCCGCCGGACGTTTGTCCGCCCTCTGGTATGTCTACATCCTGCTGTGTGGGGACAACACCCTGTACACCGGCATCACCCAGGATGTAAACCGGCGGCTGGCTGTCCACCGGACGGGCCGGGGCGCCAAGTACACCCGGGGACGCGGCCCCCTCTCCCTGGTCTATGTGGAGGCCCAGCCGGACAAATCCGCCGCCCTCCGGCGGGAGCACCAGATCAAGTCCCTTACCCGGGCGCAGAAGGACGCCCTCCGGGCCGGGTGGACGGGCCTTCCCCTCTAGCTGGACTGGATTTCTCTTCCTTTTCCGGCTCCGCCTTTGCCATACATTTGAGCTCTATTGCCCATAAGGAGAGATACGATGATCGACTACTTCCACTTGGATGTGCCCCGGGAGACGCTGCTGAACCTGTCCAGCCTGGGGCTGGCCCACCTGGGGGACGGGGTGTTCGAGGTGATGGTCCGCGCCTGGCTGGTGCTCCACGGTAAGGCCAGGGCCGGGGACCTCCACCGGGCCACCGTGCAGTATGTAGCCGCCCCCGCGCAGGCGGAACGGTTCGGGCGCATTCAGCCCCTCCTCTCAGAGGAGGAGGCCGATGTCTTCCGCCGGGGCCGGAACACCGCCCCTCACTCCGTCCCCAAGGCCGCCAGCCGGGCCCAGTACCAGACCGCCACTGGTCTGGAGGCCCTCTTCGGCTGGCTCTATCTCCAGGGCAAAACGGAGCGGCTGAATGCACTTTTTGCTGCGCTTATGAACGAGGAGGAGTAGCTTATGCCGGTTTATCAGTCTGACGAGTACAGCACTGTTCTGGAGCGAATCAAGCGGGAAATCGAACAGCAGAACATCCAAATGGGCCCTGTGCTGTCCGAAAAAGATATCTGCACCTTTGAGGAGAGCCACAAAATACAACTGCCCGAGGGCTATCGCCGTTTTTTGCTGGAGGTTGGCGACGGCTGCGACATGTTTGGCGGCTTCGACCTTTTACCTCTAAATGCAAACCGGCAAAGCCAGGATTACGTTTCCCCCTTTCCCTTTACCGAGTATGTGATTGAGGCGGAAGAGCCCCTGTCGGAGGAGCTTTGGCGGCAGATCCAGCAGGGAACACTGGAGCTGATCGACATCGGCTGCGGCCAGACCTTTCAGCTGATTATCACCGGCCCCTGTCGGGGCGAGGTCTGGAGCCTGTGCGAAATGGGAACGCAGCCCTGCTGCCAGCGCCAGGATTTTCTTGGCTGGTTTGAACGGTGGCTCACCGCTGGGGACGACGTGGACTATTACGCCGAGTTTCCTTACTAAACTGCCGGCGGCCGCAGGCCGCTCTTGCAAGTGATTCTGATGTTAAGAGGTGTTCCCTATGCCTTTAGACGCACTGTGCCTGTCCAGCCTTGTCGGCGAACTGAATTCTGCCCTGGCCGGGGCAAGAATCGACAAGATTTACCAGCCCGCCCGGGACGAGGTCGTCCTGGCCCTCCGGGCCCCGGCGGCGGGAAACGTGCGGCTGCTCCTGTCCGCCAGCCCCAGCCGCCCCCGACTCCAGCTCACCCAGCTCACCCGAGAAAACCCGGACACACCCCCCATGTTCTGTATGCTGCTGCGCAAGCACCTGTCAGGCGCCCGGCTGCTGGAAACCGCCCAGACCCCCATGGAACGGGTGGTCACGTTGCGCTTCGAAGCGCTGAATGAGCTGGGAGACCGGGTGGAGCGCTGCCTGGTCCTGGAGGCCATCAGCCACAGGACCAACCTTCTGCTGCTGGATGGAGAGGGCCGCATTTTGGACTGCATCCGCCATGTGGGGTTGGAGTCAGCGGACAAATGTATCGTCTCAGGGCCGGACCAGACAACTGCTGTGCGCTATCGGGTCCTTCAGCCGGGGATGTTCTACCTCCTCCCTCCTGCAGTGGGGAAAGCCAACCCCCTGACGCTGGAACGGGAGGGACTGGAGCGGCTCCTGTCCGCCGCCCTGGAGGAGACAAGAGCGGACCGGTGGCTGCTGGACACCCTGGCAGGGTTGTCCCCCCTTCTGTGCCGGGAGCTGGCCTATCGGGCCGGAGGCGCGGTGGACATCACTCTGGAGGATCTGGGCCCTGCTGGCCGCAGCCGCCTGCTTGACCAGCTGGAGGAGCTGCTCCAACGGATTCTGGAAGCGCGTTGTACACCCACACTTCTTTCTCTGGAGGGCGCCCCCAAGGACTTCACCTTTCTGCCCATCACCCAGTATGGCGAGGCGGCGTCATGCCGGGAATTTCCTTCCTTTTCCACGCTTCTGGACTGCTTCTATGAGGAGCGGGAGCACCTGGAACGGGTCCGCCAGAAGGGGCAGGACCTGATCCGGGCCGTCACCCGTGCCCGGGACCGTACCGCCCGGAAGCTGGGCAATCAGGAGCGGGAGCTGGCTGCCACACAGGACCGGGAGCGCCTGCGCCAGATGGGTGACATTGTCACCTCCAACCTCCACACCATGGAGCGGGGAATGTCCCGGCTGCGGGCGGTGGACTTCTACGACCCGGAGGGACAGGAGATCGAAATTCCCTTGGACCCCCTCCTCACCCCCCAGCAGAATGCCGCAAAACTCTATAAGGAGTACAACAAGGCCAAAAAGGCGGAGGAGATGCTCACCCTTCAGCTGGAGAAGGGCCGGCGGGAGCTGGACTATCTGAACAGCGTTCTGGAGAGCATCCCTCTGGCCGAGGGGGAGCGGGACCTCCAGGAGATCCGCCAGGAGCTCACCGATACCGGCTATCTCCACAGAACCTCCAAGGCTAGGGGGCGGGAAAAACGGATTGCCTCCAAACCCATGGAGTTTCGCTCCTCCTCCGGTCTGCGCATCTCCGTGGGGAAAAACAACACGCAGAATGACCTGCTCACCTGCAAACAGGCTTTCAAGAGCGATATTTGGTTTCACACACAGAAAATCCACGGCTCCCATGTGATTCTTTGGACGGAGGGGGAACCGCCCGACCTCCAGAGCCTGGAGGAGGCCGCCCAGCTGGCCGCCTGGTTCTCTCAGGCCCGGGACAGCACCCGGGTCCCGGTGGATTACACCCCAGTGAAGTATGTGAAAAAGCCCGCCGGCGCCCGCCCGGGCATGGTGGTCTATACCACCTATGAAACGGCCTGGGTCACCCCTGACGGAGACCTGGTGAAGCGGCTGCGGGCCAATGCAAAGGGCACAAAACAAGGATAATGTAGACGAAAGGTGGTTGCAACATGCGGCGCGGCGGTATTTTAATGCCCATCTCCTCTCTGCCCTCCCCCTATGGCATTGGAACCATGGGGGCGGCGGCCCGGGAATTTGTGGACTTTCTGGCGGAGGGCGGCCAGTCCTGCTGGCAGATCCTGCCCATCGGCCCCACCAGCTATGGGGATTCCCCCTACCAGTCCTTCTCCTCCTTTGCGGGGAACCCCTATTTTATCGACCTGGACATTCTGGCTGAATGGGGCCTGCTGGAGCCCGAGGAATTTCAGAGCATAGATTGGGGAAGCGACCCTGCCCGGGTGGATTACGCGACTCTCTACCAAAAGCGCTTTGATGTTCTCCGTCTGGCTGTCTCTCGCCTGGGCCGGGGGGAGGAGTTTGAGCTGAGAGAAACTCCGTGCGGGGCCGACTGGCTGGAGGATTACGCCCTGTTTATGGCTCTGAAGAGCAAATACGGCGGAGTCTCCTGGCTGGAGTGGCCCGAGGCACTCCGTCTGCGCCAGCCCGAGGCGATGGAGGCGGCACAGAAAGAGCTGTCCGGGGAGATCGACTTCTGGAAGTGGATGCAGCACCTCTTCTTTGCCCAGTGGTGGACTTTGAAGGAGTACGCCAATCAGAAGGGAATCTCCATTCTGGGAGACCTGCCCATTTATGTGGCGCTGGACAGTGCTGACGTGTGGGCCAACCCCGGCCAGTTTCAGCTGGACAGGGAGGGGAAGCCCATCGAGGTGGCCGGCTGCCCTCCCGACGGCTTCTCCGCCGACGGCCAGCTGTGGGGAAACCCCCTTTTTGACTGGGAGCGGATGAAGGAGGAAGGCTACGCCTGGTGGCTCAAGCGCATCGCCTGGCAGTTTCAAATCTGCGACACCCTGCGCATTGACCACTTCCGGGGCTTCGACGCCTACTATGCCATCCCCTACGGGGACAAGACCGCCCGGAACGGCCGCTGGCGTCCCGGCCCGGGTCTGGACTTCTTCCAGACCGTGAACAGGGCCCTGGGCAAGCGGGACATCATTGCTGAGGACCTGGGCTTCCTCACGCCCTCCGTGAAAAAGCTTCTGAAAAACACCGGCTATCCCGGCATGAAGGTGCTGGAGTTCGCCTTTGACAGCCGGGACACGGGCAGCGACTATCTGCCCCACTGCTATCCACCCAAATGCGTGGTCTATGCCGGCACGCACGACAACGATACCATCCAGGGCTGGATGAAGCACGCCCCCCGAAAAGATGTGGCCTTCGCCAAGGAGTACCTGCGCCTGTCCCGGCGGGAGGGCTATCACTGGGGCATGATGCGCTCCGCCTGGGCTTCGCCCGCCGACCTGGCGGTGATGCAGATGCAGGACATTCTGGGCCTGGGCAGCGAGGCCCGGATGAATACTCCCTCCACCCTGGGCGGGAACTGGCAGTGGCGGACCCTGCCCGAAAGCTTCAGCCCGGAGCTGGCCCGGCGGCTTTTCAAGGAGATGCAGGTCTATCAGCGGCTGCCCAAGGCAAAAGGAGGAAAAAAGCAGAAAAGGGTGAAACAGGAATCCCCTGTATCAAATACTGGAAAAAATAACTGATTCGTTCATATCCCCCGACTAATTTGGCAGAATATTGTGCAGGATTTTAACGGAATGTATTTGACGCGGGCCCCGAAGGGCTGATATACTGAATTTGAACCCCTGTCTGGGGCCGGAACCCACCGTCGATCAAACGTAATCTTTATATAACGAGGCGATGAAACAATGGAACTGAACGAGCAGCTGTTTCAGCTGACCCAGGAGCGGTTCGGCCGCTCCCCTGACCAGTGTGACGACCATCAGCTGTACGAGGCTCTGCTCCTCCTCACCTGCCGGATGGCCAAGGAGCGCCCCGCCCCGGAGACCGGGCGGAAGCTGTACTACTTCTCCGCAGAATTTCTGATTGGCAAGCTACTGTCCAACAACCTGCTGGCTCTGGGACTCCACGAGCCGGTGGGCAAGTTGCTGGCCAGCATGGGCCGGGACCTGGGCGTTATCGAGTCCATGGAACCCGAGCCCTCCCTGGGCAACGGTGGCCTGGGCCGCCTAGCCGCCTGTTTTCTGGACTCGATTGCCGCCCTGGGCCTGCCCGGGGACGGCGTGGGCCTGAACTACCACTATGGTCTGTTCCAGCAGAAGTTTTCCCAGAACAAGCAGCAGGAGGAGCCCAACCCCTGGATTGAGGAGGACAGCTGGCTGATCCCAACCGGAAAGACCTTCTCCGTCCCCTTCGGCGGCTTCGAGCTGAACGCGGTGCTCTACGACATTGCCGTCCCTGGCGCTTACAACCAGTACGCCAACCGTCTCCACCTCTTCGACGTGGAGCAGCCCGCCGCCCAGCCCTGGGTGGGCATCGACTTTGACAAGGGGGATATTGTTCACAATCTGACCTCATTCCTCTACCCCGACGACAGCGACGACCCTGGCCGGCTTCTCCGGGTGTATCAGCAGTATTTTATGGTGTCCGCCGGGGCCCAGCTGATCCTCCAGGAGCTGGAGGAGCGGGGCTTCGCTCTGAAGGAGCTGGCCGACCATGTGGTGATTCAGATCAATGACACCCACCCCTCCATGGTCATTCCTGAGCTGATTCGCCTGCTGACCCAGCGGGGCCTGACCCTTGACGAGGCGGTGGATCAGGTGAGCCGCACCTGCGCCTACACCAACCACACCATCCTGGCCGAGGCCCTGGAGAAGTGGCCCCTGGCCTTTATCGAGAAGGTGGCCCCCCAGCTGGTGCCCATCATCCAGGAGCTGGACCGGCGGGTCAAGGCTGCCCATCCCGACCCTAAGGTGTCGATTCTGGACGGCTCTAACCGTGTCCACATGGCCCATATGGACATCCACTATGGCTTCTCAGTCAACGGGGTGGCCGCGCTCCATACCGAGATTTTAAAGAATTCCGAGCTGAAGCCCTTCTATGACCTCTACCCCCAGAAGTTCAACAACAAGACCAACGGCGTCACCCTCCGCCGGTGGCTGGAGGCCTGCAACCCCGGTCTGACCGCTCTGGTGGACGACTGCATCGGCCCCAAGTGGCGCCAGGACCCGGATCAGCTGGAGAAGCTGCTGGACTACCAGACCGACGGGGTGGTGCTGGACCGGCTGTTGGCTGTGAAGCAGAACAGCAAGGATCTGCTGTGCCGCCTTCTGTGGGCCAAGCAGCACATTGAGCTGGACCCCCAATCTGTCTTCGACATCCAGGTAAAGCGCCTCCACGAGTACAAGCGCCAGCAGATGAACGCCCTGTATGTCATCCACAAGTACCTGGAAATTCAGGCCGGACACATCCCGGAGCGGCCAGTCACCGTCCTCTTTGGCGCCAAGGCCGCCCCCGCCTATGTGATGGCAAAGCATATCATCCATCTGATTCTCTGCCTTCACGAGCTGATTGAGCGCTCCCCCCAGGTACGCCCCTGGCTGCGTGTGGCCATGGTGGAAAACTACAACGTCACCTGGGCAGAGCGGCTGATTCCCGCCTGCGACATCTCCGAGCAGATCTCCCTGGCCTCCAAGGAGGCCAGCGGCACTGGCAACATGAAGTTTATGGCCAACGGCGCTGTCACCCTGGGTACTCTGGACGGAGCCAATGTGGAGATTGCCCAGCTGGTGGGGCAGGACAATATCTACACCTTTGGGGCCCACAGCGACGACGTAATTCGGCTCTACAAGGGGAACCGGCCCGACGGCCGGGGCTACGACCCCCTCCAGTACTACCACAGTCCCTCCGTGGAGCGCCTGGTGGACTTCCTGGTCTCCCCCGAGATGCTGGCCATCGGCGACCCGGCCTGCCTGTCCGCCCTGTGGCGTGATATGAAGAACAAGGACTGGTTCATGGCCCTGCTGGATGTGGAGGCCTATATCGCAGCCAAGGATCAGGCTGTTCATGACTATGGCGACCGCCGGAGCTGGGCCAAAAAGATGCTGGTCAACATTGCAAAGGCCGGTTACTTCTCCTCTGACCGCACCATCCGGCAGTACAACCAGGATATCTGGCACCTGAGCGAAGGAAAATAAGAGACGTTCTCCCGCCTCCCAAAGGGAGGCGGGAGCCTTTTTCCATCCGGGGGCCAAAAAAGAAGGGGAATCCTGTTGACAAAGGCAGGCGCTCTGCCTATAATGGAAAAAAACCGTGAGACAATCAAACACAGGGGCGCTGGGAGGTTTCCCGGCTGAGATGGACTGAAACACCAGGTCCGAACCCTTAACCTGATCCGGGTAATGCCGGCGTAGGAAGTGAACGACCTTCTGTCGTATTTCTCCGTACTGCAAGCCCGTTTGTTGGCTTGCGGTATTTTTTTAGGAGGAATTTGTATGTTGAACCGTTCTCATTTGAAGGCCCGGATGCTGTGCGAGGGGGCACTGATGGTAGCGCTGGCCCAGATCCTCAGCTACATCAAGCTGATGGAGCTGCCCAACGGCGGCTCCCTGACCCCCGCCATGTTTCCTATTTTATTTTTCGCCGTCCGCTGGGGGGCGGGCTCTGGTATGATGGCCGGCTTTGTCTTTGGCCTGCTCCAGCTGATGCTCGACGGGGCCTATGCCTGGGGCTGGCAGTCCATGCTGCTGGATTATCTGGTTGCCTTCACCCCCTTGGGTCTGGCCGGTCTCTTCAAGGGGAAAAAGTGGGGGATCTTCGCTGGCACTCTGGTGGGCTGCCTGGGCCGCTTTGTGGTCCACTATATCAGCGGGATCACCATCTATAAAATTCTGGTGCCCACCGAGTTTATGCGCTGGACCTTTACCAGCCCCTCAGCCTACTCCATTGTCTACAATGGAAGCTATATGCTGCCCAACACACTCATTGCCCTTATCATTGCCGGACTGCTCTACGCCCCGTTGAAGCCCTATATCCTGGGCCAGGATATCAAGGCCGCTGATGTATAAACCACTGTGCGCCGCAGAGATTCACCCTCTGCGGCGCACAGCTTAGAACCTGTATTCACAACCTCAAACCACCGTCTGGACAGCCCTCTTGCCACCCTGCGGCGTTAAAAATCTTGAAATATACCCAGTATTCCTGTGATTTTTTGCCTTGCAGGGCGAACAAAATTCCTCGCCCATCCGGTATTTTCGGTTATGAATACAGGTTCTTATTCTTCCTCTCCGGCCTTGAAGTTATAAATGGGGCGGATGATTTTCTCCACCTGGGCGGTGGGGCCGATGTTGGCCAGGATGTCCTCCATTCCCTTGTAAGCCATGGGACACTCGTCCAGGGTGTCCCGTCCGACTGAGGTAGTGTAAATACCCGCCATCTGCTTTTTGAACTCGGACACAGTAAAGGTCTGCTTGGCCTGGGCCCGGCTCATGAGACGGCCAGCCCCGTGGGGAGCGGAAAAGTTCCAGTCCTCATTGCCCTTTCCTACGCACAGCAGGCTTCCATCCCGCATGTTGATCGGGATCAGCAGCCTCTCTCCCGCCTGAGCGGAGACCGCTCCCTTCCGCAGAATCATGGTGTCGGTGTCGATATAGTTGTGGATGGTGGTAAACTGCTCCTCCGCATGGACCTTCATCCCCTTGAGGATCTCGTCCATCATGGCCTGGCGGTTCAGGGCCGCAAACTGCTGCACCAGCTTCATATCGTGGATGTACTGGTCAAACAGCGTTCCAGAGACATAGGCCAGCGGTCGGGGAATGGCGGTCTGCTTCTGATTTTTCAGCCGCTTGAGCTCCTTTTGGATTTCCTTCTGTCGTCCCTCCGCCTTCATCTGCGCGATCAGCTGTTCCAGAGAGGCATCGTCTGTGCGGTTGAGTACCTTGTACCCCTCCTCCTGGTAGTAGTGGGCCACCTCCAGCCCCAGATGGCGGCTGCCTGAGTGGACAACCACATAGAGCTGCCCCTCCTCATCCTGGTCCACCTCAATAAAGTGGTTGCCGCCCCCCAGGGTACCGATACTCTTCTCTGCCCGAATCAGGTCCAGATTCTTGGCACAGCAGAGCTGGCACAGGTCGATTTTCTCCCAGTAGCGGTGGGCCTCCCGCCGGATGGCAAATCCAGAGGGAATCCTTTCCCGGATCAGCTTATCCAGCCTTTGCAGCTCCAGATGGTCCTCCCGGATACGCACCGTTTCCATTCCACAGCCGATGTCCACTCCCACCAGATTGGGCACGACCTTGTCTGTGATAGTCATGGTAGTGCCCACCGTACAGCCGGCCCCGGCGTGGACGTCAGGCATCAGGCGGATGCGGCTGCCAGCGGCAAACTCCTGGCTGCACAGAGCAATCACCTGAGCAATGGAGGCCTCGTCCACCACATCTGTAAAGATTTTCGCGGTGTTATATTTCCCCTGTACTTCTAACATAGGTTCTCCTTTCGGAATGATAAAAGGCCAGGCGGAGCACTGCCCCGCCTGACCTACTTTATTCCCCAGGGCTGTCCTGATATGCGGTAAACTCCTCCGCCTCCGGGTCCTCAAAGACCTTGGCGAAGGTATCCTCATCCATTGTCTCGTGCTCCAGCAGGTACCGGGCGGTGATCTCCAGCTCCTGGCGGCGGAGGGTCAGAATTTCTCCGCAGCGGCGAAGCGCTCGGTCGATGATAGCTTTGACCTCCTGGTCAATCTGGCCGGCCACCTCCTCGGAGTAGGTGCGAGCCTGGGCCATGGAGCGTCCGATAAAGATCTCGTCGCTCTCGTTACCATAGGCGATGGTACCCAGCTTTTCACTCATACCGTACTTGGTAACCATGGAGCGGGCGGTCTGAGACGCCCTCTGGATGTCACTGGAGGCCCCGGTGGAGATATCCCCCAGCACCAGCTGCTCTGCAGCACGCCCTCCCAGGCAGACCGCAATGCGCTCCTCCAGCTCCCGCCGGGAAAGGTACGCCTTATCCTCGCTGGGCAGGGAGATGGTCATACCACCGGCCAGCCCTCGGGGAATAATGGTAATTTGGTGGACCGGATCCTGGGTTTTCAGCTCGTGAATTACCACGGCATGACCTGCCTCGTGGTAGGCGGTGAGCCTGCGGGCGTGCTCGGTGACCACCCGGCTCTTCTTCTCTGGCCCAGCAACCACCTTCAGCATAGCGTCGTGGAGGTCAGACATGGAAATAAAGCGCTTGTCCTCCCGAGCGGCCAGCAGAGCGGCCTCGTTCAGCAGATTTTCCAGGTCAGCCCCGGTAAAGCCGGCAGTGGCCCGGGCAATGTCCCGGAGGGATACGTCCTCGGCCAGGGGCTTCTTCTTGGAGTGGACCCGCAGGATGTCCTCCCGGCCCTTGATATCGGGCAGGCCCACGTAGATCTGCCGGTCAAACCGGCCGGGGCGCAGAAGGGCAGGATCCAGGATATCCTGCCGGTTGGTAGCAGCCAGGACGATGACCCCCTCGTTGGAGCCGAAGCCATCCATTTCCACCAGCAGCTGGTTCAGCGTCTGCTCTCGCTCATCGTGGCCACCCCCCAGGCCGGTGCCCCGTTGACGGCCCACCGCGTCAATCTCGTCGATAAAAACGATGGCCGGGGCGTCCTTTTTGGCCTGATCGAAGAGGTCCCGGACCCGGCTGGCGCCCACACCCACATACAGCTCTACAAAGTCAGAGCCGGAGATGGACAGGAAGTGGACCCCTGCCTCCCCCGCGACTGCCTTGGCAATCAGGGTCTTGCCGGTACCCGGAGGGCCCACCAGCAGCACTCCCTTGGGAATACGGGCGCCCAGAGAGGTAAACTTCTGGGGGTCCCGGAGAAACTCCACAATCTCCTGGAGCTCCTCCTTCTCCTCCTCCGCCCCGGCCACATCCCCAAAGGTCACCTTTTTCCCCTGGTCGGCCAGAGTACGGGTGCGGGCGTGGCCAAACCGGGCGGGGCCTGGCCCCCCGCCGCCGTTTCCTGCGGCGGCGCTGCGTTGGCGGTAGAGCAGGTACCAGAACAGGCCCAGCACCACTACCGCCACCAGATAGGGCAGCATGACATACCACCAGGAGCTCTCCATCCCCGGGGGATAGTCATAGCCCAGCAGCACCCCGGATCGCAGCTGCTGATCGACAAGCTCCCGCATATCGTGGTAGAAGTAGTAGGGGTCTGCCAGGTGATAGGTCACAGTGGACGGATTCCCCTCCTCCTGCCCCCGAAGCGTTAAGGTCAGGGTCTTATTCTCCAGCGTGAAATACTGCACCCGCTCCTGGAGGAAACAGGTACGGATCTCGCTGTAGATGGGGGCGCCCTCCTGGTCCATCTGCCAGAGAGTCGAAAAGGTGAATACAATCATTCCAAACAGCAGCATATAGAGGACCAGGTCCCGGGGGGTGAAGCGTCTCATAAGCATGATTCCTTTCGTGTAGGGGGTAATCTTTGTACCGCCTCGCCTTACAGGAAGCACTAAGGGGGCGGCACGGGGCGGTTCCCCGCACTATCCTCCGTAAACCTCTGGCTTCAGAATCCCAATATAGGGCAGATTGCGGTACCGCTCAGCATAATCCAGGCCATAGCCCACCACAAAGGCGTCCGGGATGGTAAAGCCGGCATAATGCAGCTCCACCGGCTTGGTCCGGCGCTCCGGCTTGTCCAGCAGCGTACACAGCCGCACGGAAGCGGGGTGCCGGTGCTGCAAAATCTTCAGCAGATAACTCAGGGTGTTTCCGCTGTCCAAAATGTCCTCCACCACCACGACATGGCGACCTGTAATATCCTCAGTCAGGTCCTTTGTAATCTGGACCTGGCCGGTGGAGGAGGTGCCCTTGCCATAGGAGGAAACTGCCATAAAATCCAGCGTACAGGGCAGCTTAATGGCCCGGCACAGGTCGGCCATAAAGATGAAGGAGCCCCGCAGGACGCTAATCAGCATGATTTCCTTTCCGGCATAGTCTGACTCAATCTGCCGGGCAATTTCGTTGACACGGGTCTTCAGCTGCTCTTCAGAAAACAGAATCTCCTGAATATCATTCTCTAACATGGAACATTTCTTCCTTTCCAGATGCTGTCGATTTCAATGTATGAATCCCGCCGCGTCTCTAAGTCTTGCTGGCGGAGCGCAGGGTGATGTGCCACGCCGGCTCTCCTGGTTTCGGGGAGAAGAGGGTGCTGGCGCCCAGTCCAGCCACCGCCACCACCCTGCCGCCGCAGTCCAGCACAGGCAGACAGTCCCGGCGGACCCGGGGAATTTTTTCCTCAATGAACCATTTTTTCAGTGTCTTTTCAGGGCGGCGGGACAGAGTCAGCCGGTCCCCCCTCTGCCGGCTCCGAGCCGTGAGGGCGGGGACCAGCGCCTGAGACAGGCAAAAATCAAAGGGGCGCTGAGCCTGCTCGGCGCAGACCTCCTCGGTGCACGTGATCTCCCACTCCCCCACCCGGGTCACGCCGGGCAGCACCAGAGAAGTGGCTGTCAGGGGGAGTATTTGCTCCTCCCGGAGCAGGACCAGCTTCTGATACTCCCGCCGGACCGTAATCCCCCGGGGCAGGCTGGCCTGGGCGGAGGGGTCGTCTCCCTGGCACAGCCGGACCACCGCCTCCAGATGGGGGGCGGCGCAGTCCTGGTCCCCTCCGCTCAGGCGTCCAATCAGAAGCCGCACCGCCCGGGCCGCCAGAGGAGGCGGGGCCTGGGCAATACATGCAGCGGGGATGGTCAGCCGTTCCCGTTCCGCCCAGGCCTGGGCGGCGATGGTCTGGGCCTGCTCTGACAGAAGGGCCTCATCCGCCCGCAGAAGAACAGCGGTGTCCGCCGCCCGGGCGGTAAAACCGGGGTACAGCTCCTCCAGCACGGGGATGACCTGGTGGCGAATGCGGTTTCTGGCATAGGTATCGTCGGCGTTGGAGCTGTCCTCCATGTGGGGCAGACCATAATAGGATAGATAGTCCTCCACCTCCTGCCTGGTGGTGGTGAGAAGAGGGCGAATCAGGCCATTTCCCTTGGGCTGGATACCCGCCAGCCCCCGCAGGCCGGAGCCCCGGGCCAGATGGAACAAGATGGTCTCAATGTTGTCGTTCGCGGTGTGGGCAGTGGCGATGGCGTCCGCCCGGAACAGCTCTGCCGCCTCCCGGAGAAAGGCGTATCGCAGTTCCCGGGCCGCCTCTTCAATGCCTGTCCCCCGGCGCTTCGCCTCCACCGCCACATCCCTGGAGCAGAGGTACAGGGGAATCCCCCGCAGCTCGCTCCCGTCCGGCAGGCGCTGCGTCCGGCAGCACAGGTTTCGGAACTGATGCACAAAGGCGGCGTCCCGGTCCGACTCCTCCCCCCGGAGCATGTGGTTATAGTGGGCGGCGGCCAGCTGGAAGCCCCGCTTTGCCCGCAGCTGGTACAGGGCGTGGAGCAGGCAGATGGAGTCCGCCCCCCCGGACACGGCGCACAGGATTCTGGAGCCAGGCGGGATCAGCTCCAGCTCGTCAATCAGCTTGTTCATTGCCTCCAGCACAGCGGGCCCCCCTCTATCTCTTTTGTATCGTGGCTTCATTTGGCCACTCCGGCTGGATGTGAACCACCAGATGGAGCTGGCTGGTATAGGCCACAGCGTACATCTGGGCGTTCTCCCAGTTCCAGGCGATGGAGCGGTTTTCGTCATAGAGCCGGTCGGCGTTCAGGGCAAAGTCCAAGTCATCCGGGACATAGACCCGCACCCACTCCCCGCCGGTCTCCTCGCTGATGATGCCGTAGCGGGTGGTGGTGGTCGGATGTCTGCTGCCGTAGGGACCGGCCAGATGGGCGGGACGGCACTTGGGACTGATCCAGACCACCACACGCTCCAGCTCACCGCTCTCAATCTGTTCCAGGTCGGCCTGCGCCCGGCCGGGAAGGGCGATGAGGTCCTCCGTGACCAGACAGGCGGCAAAAACCGCCACAGCCATCAGACACAGAAAAACCCCGACGCCCTGGAAGAAACCGGCGTTTCTGCGGTCCTCTCCCTGCTGGAAGATCTCCCGGAGGGGCTGGAGCTCCTCCGAGGAGAGGGGAATTTCGTCCTCCTGGCGGAACTCCTCCGCCTTGTCCTGGAACAGCTCCAGCAGCGCCCGCTGTGCCTGCCGCTTCCACTGGCTTCCCGCCCGGCAGTGCCGGACAGCTCCGGCCACCTGAAGGACCGCCAGCAGGGCGTTGACCAGGATGCCCCCGCCACACACCGCCAGCAGCGCCCAGTACCACCGGAGATAACCGGTCAGCAGGGCCTGGGCGGGCTCCCCCTGCCCGGAGCGCCAGACCCAACCGGTAAACTGGGCCGACAGCACCCCGCAAAAGAGCAGCAGCGAAGCGATAGAGACCCCTGCGGAGGCAAAGAGGGGACCGGCCAGCCAGAGGCGCTTCAGGTTAAGCCGCCCGTCCAAAATTGCGGGCCGGGCGGCCAGCATAGCGTTCAGCTCCCACGTCTCGGGCCTGTGCTCCGGGCTTCGCTTCGGTCCCTGGTCCGTGCTCTTGTGCCCTGGCTCCTGGTTGGTGGGAAACATAAAAATCCCTCCTGTCTGCCGCCCTTCTCCTACCGCGCCACAGGGGCGGCAGAGGCCACCAGATGGAAATTTGAGGTATAGGCCAACTCGTAGAGCTGTCCATGCTCCAGGTTCCACTGGGGGTCCCTGGTCTCGTCAAAAAAGCCCTCCGGCTCTGGAGAAAAGTCCAGCGCATCGGGAAACGCCAGGGAGAACCACCGCCACCCGGTGTCCGGGCCGATGGCCCGCCGCCGGGTGAGGACCCGGTCCTCCAAACCGGGCATACTGTCCGGGGCGCCCACCGGGTAGAGAAACAGCTGGCTTCGCTCCTCTAAACCGGCTTCCAGCTGCCGGATGTCCTCCTTAAACTGGTCCTGGAGGGTAAACGGGTCGTCTTTCAGGGTCGTGACCGCCACCACGGCGAAAAACAGAAGCACAGAGGAAGCAATGGCCATTGCCCCGGCGAGGGTCTCCCGGCTGCCTCGCCTGTGGATGACGCGGAAGATCCATACGAGGCTCAGCAGGTACAGCACAGGACTCGCCACACGCAGGGCCACAGCCGCCAGATGGCCGGTCCGGCAGGCCCGGAGCAGGGCCAGGGCGGCGCTGGTTCCCGCCGGAGTGGGGCGGAGCAGAAGCAGACTGGGCACCGCCCCGCTGAGCAGCATCAGGACCAGACAGCCCATGGCGGCGAACAGGGGGCTGAGCGCCAGGACAAGGCCGGCCTGCCCCTCGGTCTCTGGTTTCTTTTTTTCCTTGGGTGCCATCTAGGGAGCGCTCCGTTTCCACTCGATGTCGCTGAAGGTGGTAAAATCGGGCAGCCACTGGAGCTCCACGGTGCGGGTCTCTCCATGGCGGTTCTTGGCGATGATGCACTCGGCCAGGTTGGGGTTCTCCGCCTCCTTATTGTAATAGCCGTCCCGATAGAGGAAGAGAACAATGTCCGCGTCCTGCTCGATGGCCCCCGACTCCCGCAGGTCGGAGAGCATGGGGCGCTTGTCCTCCCGGCGCTCGTTCGCCCGGGACAGCTGGGACAGGCACAGCACGGGAACATTCAGATCCTTTGCCATAATCTTCAGCGAGCGGGAAATTTCCGAGACCACCTGCTGCCGGTTTTCCCCCCGGGACTTGTCCCCGGCGGCCTGCATCAGCTGGAGGTAGTCAATGATGATAAGCCCCAGATTTTCTACCCGCCGGCACTTGGCGCTGATGTCGTTGACGGTGACGGAGGAGTCGTCGTCAATCCAGATGTTGGCCCGGTTCAGCGAGTCCGTGGCCACCGCCACCTTATCCCAATCGTCCTCACTCAGCTTACCGGTCACCAGCTTTTTATTGTCCAGAAAACACTCGCTGGAGATCAGGCGCAAAGCCAGCTGCTCCCGGTTCATCTCCAGAGAGAAGAAGACCACATTCTTGTTTGACTTTTTTCCCGCGTCCAGCAGGATATTCAAGGCCATGGAGGTCTTTCCCATACCGGGGCGAGCAGCCAGCAGGATCAAATCGGACTTGTTCAGACCAGAGATGGCCCGATCCAGTTCCCTCAGGCCGGTGGAGATCCCCGAGATATCGCTCTCGCTGGCGGACAGCTCGTTCAGCCGGTCATAGACATCCAGCAAAACCTCTGAAATGGGCACCAGTCCCCGGGCGGCCCGGCCCTGGCGAATGTCATAGATGCGCTGCTCCGCCAAGCTCAGGATATCCTGCCCCGTCTCCGTCCCCTGCTGAATCAGGACGGTCAGATCGCCGGCGGCCTCCGCCACCCGGCGCAGCAGGGTCTTATCCTTCAGGATGGCAATGTAATCCGGCACATTGGCAGCAGTGGGGGTCGTGTCCATGATCTGGAGGAAATAGGAGTAGGTCTGATTTTCGTCATAGTACCCGCTCTGCTTCATCGCCTCCAGCACAGTCACCGGATCAATCGCCTGGGCATAGTTGAACATGGTGTAAATGGTCTCATAAATCTCACGGTTCTGCCGGAGGTAAAAATCCTCAGGCCGCAGCCCGGTGATGACCTCCGGGATGCATCGGGGATAGTTGAGCATGGCACCCAGGATGGCCTGCTCCGCCTCTACACTGTGGGGCAGCTGATGCAGCAGAAGCTCGTCTTCATTTGGCAATGGGACCACCTCTCTATGTTCATTGGCGCAGGGATGTTACCCCTCCACCACCAGAACGTTCACCGTTCCAGTCACCTCATAGCCCAGTTTGGCCTTGATTTGATAGCTGCCGCAGGACTTGATGGGCTCGTCCAGCACCAGCTTGGTCTTGGGAATGTCCACCCCGTGCTGGGCGGACAGGGCCTCCGAAATTTCCTTTCCAGTCACCGCCCCAAACAGGCGGCCTCCCTCCCCCGCCTTGGCGGGGATCTTCGTCATCAGGCCCTCCAGCTTTTTGGACAGGGCCTCGGCCTCCGCCTTCTCGGCGGCCTCCTGGGCCTTTTTGGCCTTCTCCTGCTGCTTCATGGTGTTCACATTCTCCGCCGTGGCGGGCACCGCCAGCTTCCGGGGCAAAAGGAAGTTCCGGGCATACCCGTCGGAGACCTCCACCAGCTGGCCCTTTTTGCCCTGGCCGCGCACATCCTGCTGTAAAATTACCTTCATTTCAATCAATCCTTTCTATTTATTGCTCCTCTGTTTTGTCGGGCTGACCCTCGTGTTCGGTGATGCATTTCGGGTCAAGCGTCCAGATACCGGTCGATGGCCCTTGCCAAATCGCCGGCCACCTGCTCCACCGACTGGCCGGAAATCTGGCCCCCGGCCACGGCGGCGTTGCCTCCGCCCCCCAGCTGCTCCAGGATAACCTGGACATTGATGCTGCCCATGGAGCGGCCGGAGATATTCACCCGCTCCCCATCGGGGGCGATGACGAAGGAGGTGTCGATGCCGATGATGTTCAGCAGCTCGTCGGAGGCCTGCGCGGCAGTGACCCGGCTCACCGGCTGGGCGGAGACCGCCACGGCGATGTTCTCCCGGTACAGCTTGGCGTTCTGGATAATAGAGTATTTGGCAATGGTGTTCTCCAAATTGTTCTGGAAAAGCTTCTTCACCTCGGCGGTGTCCGCCCCGGCCCGGCGCAGGAAGGCCGCCGCTTCAAATGTGCGACCCCCTGTACGGGTGGTAAAGTTCTTGGTGTCCAGCACAATACCGGCCAAGAGAGCCTCGGCCTCCACCCGGAGGAGCTGATTTGTCTCCATCACGTACTGGAGCAACTCCGTAACCATCTCTGAGGCGGAGGAAGCGTAGGGCTCGTGGTAATTCAGCGCCGCCCCCTCAATATAGGTGGCTGCCCGGCGGTGGTGGTCAATGACCGCCACCCGGTTGCAGGACTGGAGCAGCTCCAGGGCCTGGACCTGCTCCGGGCGATTGGTGTCCACCACCACAGCCAGAGACCGGGTGTCCGCCTGAAGCAGGGCCTCCTGGGCAGGAAGAAAACAGTCCCGGTACTCCGGGAGCTGGGACAGCTTGTCGATCAGCTCCTGGGCGGGGGAGGGGCCGGCCTCCTTGATGATATGGGCGGGGATTCCGTGCTTGCGCGCCAGGGCCACCACCCCGGCAGCGGCTCCCACCGCATCGTTGTCCGGGGCCTTATGCCCCATGATAAACAGCTGGGAGGAGTCAGCGATGAGGGAGGCCAGCGCATTTGCCATGACCCGGCTTTTCACCTTTGTGCGCTTCTCTGTCTCCTTGGAGCGGCCGCCGTAAAACTCAAAGGTAAATTTGTTGCGGATGACCGCCTGGTCCCCGCCTCGGGACAGGGCCATATCCACCGACAGGTTGGCAAAGTTCAGCAGCTCCACATAGGAGTCCCCGTCCTTGCCGATGCCGATGGACAAGGAGGCGTTGATCCCGCTGGGGTTGACCACCTGATGAACGGAGTCCAGGATATCGAATTTTTTCTCGATAAAGCCGGCGAGATACTGTTCCTCAAAAAGGAACAGGTACCGCTCCCGCTGGTACCGCCGGAGCATCCCTCCGGTGTGAGCCACCCAGGCATCCAGACGGGAATCCAGCTCGGACATCAGATTGGAGCGCTCATTCTCCGTCAGGTTTTTCATCAGATCCTCATAGTTGTCCAGCAACAGCACCGCCGCGACCGGACGGGAGGCCAGATACCGGTCCCGCGTCTGGCACAGGTCTGTGACATCCACCCAGTAGGTAGTGGCCAGAAAGCCGCCCCCCCGTCCGCCTGTGCGCACCAGGTGGCCAAATACCTGAAAGCTGCGGCCGCTGCACGAGACCTCTCCAGGGCTCTGGCTTTTGCCCTCCATCAGCCATCGGGCGTCGAAGTTGGGAATCAGGTTGGTCAGCTTGGTGTCAAACAGATGCTCCCGTTCCCCAGCCATTTGAAGAAACCGGTCGTTGGTCCAGATGATGTCCCCGCTCTCCGGCCGGAAAATCAGCATGGGCAGAGGGGCGTTGGCCATGGTGTCCTTCGTGGCTACATCCACAGTGCCCGCCACATTGTCCAGATATTTGTTGATTTCCCGGTACCGGCGTCGGTTATTCTCCCGGTTGTACATCCCCAGGCAGGCCACCACTGCCAGCTCCAGCCCCGCCAGGGGCCAGGAGTACAGCGCGGACAGACAGGCAAAGACAATCAGACAGACAAAATAGAGCTGAAAGCTGGGCTGAAACAGCTTGGCAAGCTTTCGGTTCAAACTGGGCTCCCCCTCTCTGTTCGGAAAACCAAAGGTAGTTCATTATATCAGATAACCTGTCGGAAAACAAGTAGGTAACGACAGGCCGAGCGGGAAATCCAAAATGCTGCATTCCCCAGTTCCTGTAAAAAAATTTTCGTTCCAGTGCAATTCGGGCTTGACAACGGGGAAGGATATGGGTAAAATAGGGTCCGCTCTACTTCAATGCTTTTAACTGATAAAGTATCAGAGAACCAGAACGACGGGAGGAACCGCAATGGAGGAAAAGGAACAGCTGTCTCCGCAGGGTCAGGAGGCCCTGGAGGAAAAGGCCCAGCGGCTGCTGGAGGAGAAGGATGCCGAGTCCCGTATCCGCACCTATACCGGGCCGATGGGGACGGCGCTCACAGTACTGCTGTGTCTGTGGACGGTTTTTCAGCTGTACTACAGCACCATCGGCGCCATCAGCGCCATCAATCTGCGGGCCTTTCACTGCATCTTTCTGCTTACCTTCACCTTTCTGCTCTACCCCACATACAAGAAGGAGCGGCGCAGGCGGGCCCTGCCCCCGGTGTGGGATCTGGGGTTGATCGCCCTGTCCGCCCTCACCTTTGGCTACCTGATCCTGAACTACACCCGCATCGCCCAGAGCGGGGGCCGCCTGACCCAAATGGAGCTGGTCATCGCCGGCGTGGCGGTGGTGATCGTCTTTGAGGCCGCCCGGCGGGCATCCGGCAATCTGGCTGTATTAGCCCTGATTTTCCTGGCCTATAACTGGTTTGGGGCCTACATCCCCGGCCGCCTGGGGCACAACGGCTTCACCTTGAAACGGGTGCTGTCCACCCAGTTCTGGGGCACCCAGGGTCTGCTGGGCACTGGCATCGGCGTATCCGCCACCTATATCTTTCTCTTTGTTGTCTTTGGAGCCTTCCTGAAACACAGCGGCTTTTCCAAATTCATCAACGATTTTTCCCTCACTCTGGTGGGACAGACCCCTGGAGGCCCGGCCAAGGTTGCGGTTCTGGCCTCCGCCCTGATGGGAATGATCAACGGCTCAGCGATTGCGAACGTCGCCACTACTGGCACCATCACCATCCCCCTGATGAAGCAGACAGGCTACAAAAAGGAGTTCGCCGGGGCCGTTGAAGCAGTGGCCTCCACCGGAGGCCAGTTCTGCCCTCCCATCATGGGGGCGGTGGGCTTTGTGATGGCCGAATTTCTTAACCTGAGCTACACATATGTGATGCTGGCCGCTATTGTTCCCGCCTTTCTCTACTATCTGGGGCTGCTCTTTGCGGTCCACTTCGAGGCCCGACGTCTGGGCCTGTCCGGCCTGTCCAAAGAGAATATCCCCGACGCCGTGAAGGTCCTGAAGGAACAGGGGCATCTGGTGATCCCCCTGGTGGCACTGATCGCCCTGATGTTCATGGGGTACACTCCCTTATACGCAGCGGTTATTGCCATCGCCGCCACCATCGCTGCCAGCTGGCTGCGGAAAGACACCCGCATGACCTGGGATAAGATTGTGGCCGCTACAGTGGAGGGGGCCCGGGGCGCTGTCTCTGTGGGGGTGTGCTGCGTTATCATTGGCGTTATCATTGGCACGGTTACTCTCACCAGCCTCGGCCTGAATATGGGCTACATGATTCTGGCCATTGTAGATAATACCAACATCTACATCACCGGCCTGCTGGTGATGGTTATGTCCACCATTCTGGGCATGGGAGTCCCTGGTGTGGCCGCCTATGTCATCGTACAGGCAGTGGCTGTCCCGGTCCTCATTGAGGTGGGCGTATTGGATATCTCGGCCCACATGTTCTGCCTAATCTATGCCTGCCTGTCCAACATTACCCCCCCAGTTGCCATGAGCAGCTATGTGGCCGCCGGCATTGCCGGCTCCAACCAGACCAAGACCGGCCTGCTGTCGGTGCGTCTGGGGCTGGTGGGCTTCCTGATTCCTTTCTTCTTCCTGGACAACCCGGTCCTCCTGATCGGGGCAGATCCCACCGCCAGCACAGCAAGCAGCCTGTGGGCCTTTTTCACCGCCTCCATCGGCACAATCGCCCTGGTGGGCGGGCTGGAGGGCTGGTTCCTGCGGAAGTCCAGCTGGCCGGAGCGGGCAATCCTTATCGTGGTGGCCCCTCTGATGCTCTATCCTGGCTCCCTTACGGACGCCATTGGCTTTGCGGCCCTGGCCGCAGTCATTCTGCTCCAGTATGTTACTCGTCGTCCCGCGTCTCCCATGTCGGGAAACGCCTGACATAAAACCAAGCAAGAAAAGGAGTTAAAATGAAATGAACATGAAAAAGCTTCTCTCTATGGTCCTGGCCGCCGCTCTGATGACAGGCGTACTGGCCGGCTGCGGCGGAAACAACGGCGGCAGTACCAGCGGGGCCGCCGACAGCGGCACTGCCTCCAATCCTCCTGCCGGCAGCCAGCCCGCCTCCTCTGGATCCGCCCCCGACGCTCTGGTCATCAACTTCCCCACCGCCTCTGCTTCCGGTGCGCTGTACGCTGTGGGCGCGGCCATCACCAACCTGTGGGACACCGAAATCGACTATGTCAGTGCCTCCAGTCAAGCGTCTGCCGGCGGCATTGAAAACCTGAACCTGGTATCCGCAGGCGAGGCCCAGGTCTCCATTGCCATCAGTTCCAACTGCTACCAGTGCCTCAACGGCACCGACAGCTTTGAGGGCTACGCCTACGACGACCTGAGGGTCATTGCCGGCCTGTACTTTAACCCCAACCAGGTGGTTGCCACTGAGAAGTCCGGTATCACCAATCTGGCCGATGTCAAGGGTAAGCACTTTGCCGTGGCTTCCGCCGGCTCCAGCGTCTATGGAGAGTGCGAAAATCACTTCACTGCTGCCGGTCTCACCTTCCCCGACGACATCAACTGCGAGTATATCACCTTTACAGATGCCGCCGATATGCTTCAAAACGGCTCTATTGATGGTGCCTGGATCATGTCCGGCGCTCCTGCCTCTGCCGTCACCCAGGCGTGTACTGCCGGCTGTAAACTGGTGGACATCAGTGATGATGTGATCTCCGCCCTCCAGGCCCAGTACCCCTGGTATGCCCCCTTCACTATCCCCGCCGGCACCTACCCCAACCAAGACGTAGATGTACAGACCTCTGCCATCAAGATGGTCATGTTTTGCCGGGGCGACCTGAGTGAGGTCTCCGTTTATGACCTGACCAAGACCTTCTGGGAGAACATTGACAAGCTGGGCGAGGCCCAGGGCAACCTGAAGGGCCTAACCCCGGAGGAGGCTGTGAAAGATATTGCCGGCCTTCCCCTCCACGCTGGAGCGGAGCGGTATTATAAGGAGATCGGCGTTCTGTAAGCCAGAAAATCAGCCATCCCGGAATTGGGATGGCTGATTTTTTACATGATATGCTCCTCGGCGCAGTTGTCCAGCACCCGCATCCCCATCTCCCCCGGCTCACCCACAGGGAACAGGGCAATACTCACCGGATCAAACTTGGAGCACAGGCGCTTTTCCGGCGCAAGGCGCAGATCATCAAAGCTTGGGGCCATTCTGCGCTGGCCTCTTTGAATATGAGACATCTCTTTTCATCACCCGGCTATAGCATTTCCGCCGGAAACGCAAGATATTCTGGGAATTTTTTTGACCTGACGGGTAAAAAAATGCTGTTGTATCTTGGGAAAGAATGTGATAAAATAGGGCCGAAATTCAGGGAAACCACCTCTATTCCAAACAAGAGGTGTAAAAAAGAAGCGGTTTACCCCCTTTTACAGGGGTGAAAAAACTGGAAAACAGCAGAATCAAATCACAGCGGACAAATCGAAATGAAAGGACGGTGTCTAACATGACGGATATCACAGCAATCGGCGAGATCCTCATCGACCTGACCCAAACAGGGGTTAACGGGGCGGGGGTACCGCTCTTTGCCGCCAACCCGGGCGGAGCGCCAGCCAACGCGGCGGTGGCCGCTTCCCGTCTGGGCGCAAAAACAGCCTTCCTGGGCCGGGTAGGGCGGGACGGCTTTGGCTGCTACCTGCGTCAGGTACTGGAGGAAAATCAGGTAGATGTCTCCGGCCTGCACACCGGACATGAGCCCACCACCATGGCCATTGTCTCGGTGGACAGCACTGGGGAGCGCAGCTTTCAGTTTGTCCGCGGAGCGGACTGCGGCCTGTCTCCTGAAGCGGTGGACGAGGCCCAGATCACAACCAGCAAAATTCTCCACTTCGGCTCAGTCAGTCTCACGGCCGGGGTATCCCGCAACGCCACTATCTTTGCCGCCCGCACCGCCCGGCACGCCGGGGTGCTGGTGAGCTATGACCCCAACTACCGGCCCGCCCTGTGGGCCAATGAGGTCAGCGCCAAGGAGTGGATGTCCATTCCTCTGCCCCTGGTGGATATCATCAAGCTGTCTGACGAGGAGCTGCCTCTGCTTACCGGCACCCGGAATCTGGAGGAGGGCAGCCGCCTGCTGGAGGAGCAGGGGATCGCACTGGTCCTGATTACTTTGGGTGGGAAGGGCTCCTTCTGCCGCTGGAGAGGCGAGACCTTCTCCGTCCTTGGCCAGTCCGTCCAGGTGGCAGACACCAACGGCGCAGGGGATACCTTCTTTGGCGCAGTGCTCAGCCGCCTATGCCGCCGGGGTGAAAAGCCCCTGGAACGCCTGGAGCGGAGGGAGCTGGAGAACATTCTCGCCTTTGCCAACCGTGCGGCGGCCCTCACCTGCTCCCGCAGCGGGGCCATTCCCGCCATGCCTACCTTAAAAGAATTGGAGGGCGCCGCCCAATGAGTGATAAGATTCCCCCTCTGGAGCTCCTGCCAGTCCAACGGCCTGCCGCCGCCAAGCAGCCCGCAGACCGCTTCCGGGTAGAGAAACCCCGCCGCCGTCTGGCGGTTCCCCGTCCGGCAAACCCCTGGGAGAGCCCCTTTGAACGCCGTCTGGCCTGGCACTATAACGAGCTGAAGTGGCTCTACAGTGAGCTGTACCACAATGATGCCGCCGCCTTCCACTATTTCATCCAGATGCTGCGCCGGTGCTGGGAAGGACGGAAGGCCCCCCTCCGGGCCCAGGACGCCCGGCGGGAGGCGGACCCCAGCTGGTACCGCCGCCGGGACCTGCTGGGGATGATGCTCTATGTAAACGCCTTCGCCGGAACCCTGAAGGGGGTGGAGGAGAAGCTGCCCTACCTTCAGGAGTGCGGGGTGAACTATCTCCACCTGATGCCCCTGCTGGAGTCCCCCAAAGGGCGCAGCGATGGCGGCTATGCCGTTTCCGACTTTCGGAAGGTCCAGCCTCAGCTGGGCATCATGGATGACCTGGAATCCCTGGCCGACGCCTGCCGGAAACAGGGAATCTGCGTCTGTCTCGACTTTGTGATGAATCACACCAGCGAGGACCATGAATGGGCCCGCCGGGCCCGGGCAGGGGAGCCGGGCTACCGGGAGCGGTACTTCTTCTATGACAGCTGGGATATTCCCCGGCAGTTTGAGGAGACCGTTCCCCAGGTCTTTCCCACGACCGCTCCAGGCAGCTTTACCCAGCTGGAGAACGGCCAGATCGTCATGACCAATTTCTACCCCTATCAGTGGGATCTGAACTATGCCAACCCCCTGGTCTTCAACGATATGACAGAAAACCTCCTCTTCCTGGCCAACCGGGGATTGGATGTAATCCGCCTGGATGCGATTCCTTACATCTGGAAGGAACTGGACACCCCCTGCCGCAACCTGTCCCAGGTCCACACCCTGGCCCGCATTCTGCGCATGGCCTGCGAGATCGTCTGCCCCAGCGTTCTGCTTCTGGGAGAGGTGGTCATGGAGCCGGTAAAGGTGACCCCCTACTTCGGTACGGCAGAGAAGCCCGAATGCCACATGCTCTACAACGTGACCACCATGGCCACCACCTGGCACACTCTGGCCACCGGGGACGCCGCCCTGCTGAAGCGGCAGGTGGAGATCCTCTCCGGCCTGCCCCGAGACTTTCTCTTTTTGAACTATCTTCGGTGCCACGACGACATTGGCTGGGGCCTGGATTACTCGTGGCTGGGCGAGCATTTTGGCAGCAATGAGACAGTCCACAAAAAATATCTAAACGACTGGTTTACCGGCCGGTGGCCGGGGAGCGACAGCCGGGGCGAGCTGTACAATAACGACCCCCGGCTGGGAGACGCCCGGCTGTGCGGCACCACCGCCTCTCTGTGCGGAGTGGAGACCGCTGTCTATGAGCAGGACCAGGGTAAGCTGGACCAGGCCATCGCCTGCGATTTGACGCTCCACGCCTGGATGCTGTCCCAGAGCGGTATCCCTGTCATTTACAGCGGGGACGAGGTGGGGCAGCTGAACGACTACTCTTATCACCAGGACCCGGAACGCCAGGACGACAGCCGCTACATCCATCGGGGGAACTTCCAGTGGGAACTGGCTGCGCTACGCACCGATCCCGCCACCCGCCAGAGCCGGCAGTTCCAGGGCCTGCGGCGGCTGGTTGCACTGCGGGCCCAGGAGCCCTGCTTTGATTCCGACGCTGACTTTTGGGCGGAAGAAAGCGGCAGCCCCCATGTACTGGCTCTGTGCCGCCGGAAGGGGGAACGGGAGCTGGTTTGCCTGTTCAATTTCAGCCGGGAATTTGTAACCGCCAGTTTGCCTCGGGAGGGGGGCTATACCGAGCTGATGTACGGCAGCCACTATGACAGCATCCGCGCCGTGCCCCTCTACCCCTGTAGCTTCGCTTGGCTGCTGCGGGATACAAAACAATGACCGGAACCCGTCCTCTATCCAGAGGGCGAGTCCTGTTTTGGAAAGGAGCTCCATAATTTTCACCAAAAAATTGCTCCAAACCCCAGACTTTCCTGGCGGTCCGCATTTTTTTATCTTTTGGAATACTTTTCCCCTTTTAGGTGTTGCAAAAAAAGCTGCTTTCTGGTACAATAATAAACCGTCTGGGAAATCGTCTTATTCCGGGAACTCTGCTGCGGGACTTGGGCCGCGGCGTTAAGGAGATTAGAAGCACATGAATAAAAAACAAAAAGAAGAGCAGCGCCGCCTGGAGGATCAGGCCCTGAACCGGGGACTGATTTGGGTGGGTGCAGCTGTTTTGCTGGAGCTGGCCCTGCTGTTTGTCAAACGGTACTACCTGGAGTATGAGGTGGCCGAGGTAGAGCTAGCCGTGGCCCTGAGCAACGGACTGCGATTTTTGCGGATTGCCGGCGCGGTGCTGGCAGTAGCCTTTGTGGTGTGGGCGGTACTCCGCCTGAAAAAGGACGGAAAGGCCGCGCTGCCCATCATCCTGGCTTTGGCTATGGGGGCACTGACCATCTGTTCCCATGTATCTGTTGTCTTCAAGGACAACGGCGTTCGGATGCTCTTTCTGCTGGTTCCTGCCTGGGCGGGTCTGGCACTAGTTTACTATCTCTACCAGCGGGACTTCTTCCTGGCCGCCTCGGCCAGTGGTCTTGCTGTACTGGGACTGTGGTTTGTCCGGTACAGCGGAGGCGCTGTTCGAATGGAGACGATTGCCGTTCTGGCCGCCATTGTTCTGATTTTGGCCGCTGTAGTGTGGCTCAAGGGGAAAGACGGTCAGGTGAACGTAGGGGGCAATTCCCTTCAGTTTCTGCCCAAGGGAACCTCTTATACAGTAGCCCTGGCCAGTTGCCTGGTCAGTCTGGCCGCCGTGGTGCTGGCCCTGGCCCTGGGCGGAGCAGTGGCCTATTACCTGATTTTCCTGATGATTGCGTGGCTGTTTGCCCTTCTGGTATACTATACCGTCAAGATGATGTAACCCCGCATGGAAGACAACAAAAGAGAGGAACGGCCACAGGCTGTTCCTCTCTTGACAGATCGTAAAAGGCTCCTGCCCCTTCAGGGGGCGGGAGCCTTTTGTCCTCAGCGGTAGCGGACGGCGGTACCGTAGGCGATCACCTCAGCAGCCCCCTGCATCACAGAGGAGGAGCCGTACCGGAGATTGATAACCGCATCGGCTCCCAAGGCCTCGGCCTCGTCCACCATACGCTTGACAGCAATCTGACGGGCCTCGTTGAGCATCTCGGTATAGCCGGTGATTTCACCTCCCACCAGGGTTTTCATGCCAGCCATAAAATCCTTACCAAAGTTTTTGGACTGAACTACTGTCCCCTTTACAATGCCCAGCAGTTCAAATTCCTTTCCAGGGATATAGTCAATATTTACGAGCAGCATCCAGCTCTCCTCCTTTAATTTCTTTCAATCTCTGTTTGAGTACGACAAAAATGGACCCCAAAACCGCCAAATTCAGCACGGCCAACACCAGCAGGGCGGTCCGCATCCAGCCGGCCTGGGCAATGCTCCACAGCCATAACAGAACCAGAACAGTCATTCCATGGAGCACTGCATAAAAGGCCGCTCCCCGGAGTGCATCCCGGCGCTGCGCCAGGGATGTGTCAATACTTTTTGGCTTCGTCCTCTTCACCTCCTTGAATCTCCTTCCACCGCTGATACAGAGCCACCACAGCACCAACGCTTATGGCAATGCCGATCACCAGCAGTGCCCCAATATAGAGCAGCAGAATACCCCCAACTGTGCCCAGCTCCTCAAGGAAGGGAAGTACCGGACAGAATGCCTGCGCCATAAGGACCAAAAACAGCAGCGTGAACCCCACCACCAGCACAGCCACAAGCATACTGACCGCAAAGCCATGGCCCTTTTTATCAGTAGTGTTTCGCATCGTCCATCTCTCCTTTCTGAATTTCCTTGATGCGCTGGAAGAGAGCCAGCAGAACACCCAGAATGACGATCCCAGGGAGGGCCGCAAAGAGAAAGATCAGGGGTAGAGGCGGGGCGTCGGCAGGGTCCGTCAGAAAGCCCCACAGGATCAGAGCAATGATTCCCGCCATCAGAACAGTGGTCAAAATGGCCATGGTGACAGGGGCCGCATACCGGATGGGTGGCCGGTCCCCCCGCTGCTTGTTTTGAAAGGTAGTGCCTCCTTGCTCCATTCGCTCCATCTCCTCCAGCAGAGCTTCCGCGTCCAAGGCGTCCAGCCGCTCCTCCCGATCCTTCAGCCGGAGGCACAGCTCAATGGACTGCTCCAGACTTCGCTTCTCCCGTTCCAGCGTAACCAGGTGACGGCGCATTCCGTCGGCTACTGTACCTCCGGCCTGCATCCGGCGGATCTCCGCCAGAGGCACACCCAGCTTGCGCAGCAGTTTGATCCGCCGCAAAACAGCCACCTCCTGTTCTCCATAGTCCCGATAGCCGTTTTCGCTGTTCCGCCGGGGAGAGAGAAGGCCCTGCTCCTCATAAAAGCGGATGTTCTTTTTGGTGATGCCCACCTGGGTTTCCACCTCATTGATTTTCATCGCTCCCCTCCTTTCGGAATCTGGGCCTATTATACACCCTCCTCCTAGTGGAAGGTCAATGGGGATTTTCTGTGTTTTGCGGAAAATTTGTGAAAAAAATACCTTACACCAGAGGGAAGGTCAGGAATTTGGCGGGAAAATTTCGCAAACCGTGAGCCACTCTCCCGCCACCCGAAAGCGGACCTCCAGACCAGCAAAGGCCATGCCATAGACCCGATTCGGGTCGCTCTGGTAGGAGGGACGGGGGTCCTGGGCCAGCACACCAAGAAGCGGGGACTGTTTCTCCGCCGGAACCCGGGCCAGCAGAGCGGGCGGTATCTCCACCTGAAGGCTGGCCTCCTTGGGCTCGCTGGCAAAGCCCCCCACCGCCTCCGGGCGGCAGTCGGCATAGGGCAGATAGGGCTTGATGTCGTAGATAGGCGTGCCGTCCAGCAGGTCGGCGCCCAGGACCTGGAGAACAGGTCCTTCCGGGGTATTCTGACGGATGCCCGCCAGCCGGACACAGCTCAGACCGATGGGGTTGGGCCGGAAGGGAGACCGGGTGGCAAAGACCCCGAGCCTCTGGTTGCCTCCCAGCCGCGGGGGGCGCACCGTGGGGGACCAGTCCTCCCGCCGGGCCCGGGAGAACTCCCAGATCAGCCACAGGTGGGAGAAGCCCTCCAGCCCCCGTAGAGCCTCAGGCCGCCGGTACTCCGGGCAGAAGACAATCTGAGCCTCCAGGGTCTCCACCAGGCCGCTCTGCCGGGGAATCCCAAATTTTTCTGAAAAATCGCTGCGGATGTGGGCAACAGGATGCAACGTGGCGGTCTCCATAGAAATCTCCTCCTTGCTGTCTTTACTTTTTTGGCAAACTGTGCTATAATGAGGATAGAATTTGTCTCCCAATTTTTGATCGAGGTGATTGTGATGATTGGCGCTGTTTCCAATTCCATCCCCTATACCTTTGATTACGGCGGATATGCCGCCTCTCTCCGGGACAGCCGGGCGCAGCGGGCACAGCAGCCCCAGCACACTCTGGTCAACGCTGCTCAAAAGACAGCCAATCCAGAGGCCCCCGTTCAGCCGGTCAAGTCCGCCCCCAAGGTGGCCTCTGACGCCCCCGGCCAGGTCCAGCTCGGCCCGGAGCTGCGCCAGGGGGCAGACCCGGCAGAGATGGCCGTTCGGATGCGCATTCAAGATGGACAAAACCCAGCAGAGGAGATGACCGGGGCCGATGTTCTGGCCAAGCTGCTGGGAAAAGGCAAGCAGGACGCAGGAACTGCCTCTGACGTACTCTCCAAGCTCCAGGGAAAGGACCAGCAGGACGGACAGAAGACAGAGAACAGCCTGGGGGCCGAGAGCGTGCAGGAGGCCGCCAAGGAAGGGGAGTGCCAGACCTGCAAGGAACGGAAGTATCAGGACGGCTCGGATGATGCCGGCGTTTCCTTCAAGACCCCCACCCACATTGACCCGGATCTGGCTCCCTCCATGGTGCGGGGCCACGAAATGGAGCATGTGACCCGGGAGCAGGCCAAGGCCGGTCGGGAGGATCGCAAGGTGGTCAGCCAGAGCGTGAGCTACCACACGGCCATCTGCCCGGAGTGCGGTCGCTCCTATGTCTCTGGCGGCACCACCCGTACCACCACTGCCGCGGTTCAGCCGACGGAACAGACCCAGGCGCAGCAGACCCAGAAGGACAACCAATCCCGCGTCCCCTTTTCCGCCGTGGCATAACTGCACTCTATGGGCCCCATTCTCTCGCTGGAGGATGGGACCCGTTTTTTATTCGTACTCCTCCAGAGCTTGCCGGAGGAATTCCAAATCCTTGTCGTCCAGGGCGTGAAGGCCGGCGGTTTCCTCCATGTGGTGGGTAAACTCGTGGGCCACAGTGGCGAAAATCTCGTCCTTCCAGGCCTCCTCGTCCTCCCCCTGGAGGAGCGCCGCAAAGGAGCCATAGTACAGCAGAATGTACCGTCCCAGCATGTCGTGGACGTACTCCCCCATAATATACATCTCACCCGGGGGAAACTCCGGGTCGCTGAGGGCCTTCCGCTCCAGCTGAATGCCCCCGTCCAACTCCTGATAAAACGCTTCGGGAAACTCCTGGGCGATCTCCTCCAGCCAGTCCCCCATCTGCTCGTAGGTTGGGGTCATTCCATACACCTCCATTGCCCTGTCACAGCCTGCAAAGTCGGAACCAGCAATCAGTTTTCTCCTGATAAACTGGAAGCTGTCAATATTTTTTCGGTTTCTGCAATGTCTTTTTCAATCAGTGGGCGCATACTGTCCTTGTACTTGGATAAATCCGCGCTCTGCAAATATGACAATACTAGAGGAACATATTGCGGCTTTGCCGAACCTACCTGTGCAAGAGCCTTTATGCACTGTCTGGCTGTAATCGGCTTTTCGTCCGTTACATGTGCGAGAAAATCAGAAATAATTGAGTCAAAACGGTTTTCTTCGTCCCACTGAGCATTTGCCGCGAGAATATGCAGCACACGATTTCGCACAAGTGATTTGGGATGATTAAGCAAAGAAGCAAAATCGTCAAAATAGTCGTACCATTCATCTGTTTCTTGGCTTTCCGCTATTATTTTATCAGCAAGAGAACAGACATATTTATCATCTTTCGCCGTCAACTTGACTACAATATTTTCTTTCATCACTATCTAGCTCCAAATCGTGGTTTGTCAGGCTGCAAACAGGAACGTATAGCAGCACAAGGGATTTGGGCGGTCAAGTACCGTTCGCTTCCCGGAAAAAGGAACAATCTCACGGCGACAAATCGGCCTGCCGCCGCAGCATGGACAGGGGCGGTACCTGCCGGGGCAGCTGCATCTGGAACCGCATCTGGGGTTTGCGAACCTCAGAGAGAGAAACGCCCTCTCCATCCCACAGGGCATCCACAGTAAGGGACTGGGGCCGCACACCGGGGCCCACCAGCTCCAATTCGTCACCCAGGGCAAACTTATTGTTCAAGGAGAGCAGGGCCCGCCCGCCGCTGTCACAGGACAGGACCTTTGCCGCGATTTGCCAGTTTCGGATGTACCGGGAGTCCTCTGTAAACTGCCCTGGCTGGCCGAAAAAGAAGCCAGTGGAGTAGTGCCGGTGGCTGATGTGCTCCACCTCGTCCCGCCACACCGGATCCAGGGGCTCTCCTGCCTGAGCAACGTCCAGGGCGTGGCGGTAGGCGCCGGTGACAATGGCGGCGTAGTAAGCCGACTTGGCCCGGCCCTCCAGCTTGATGGAGTCCACCCCCGCCTCTGCCAGCGCCGGGATGTGGTCAATCATGCACATATCCCGGGAGTTCATGATGTAGGTGCTCTCCCCATCTTCATAGACAGGGAAATACTCCCCAGGGCGCTTTTCCTCCACCAGAGCGTACTGATAGCGGCATGGCTGAGCGCACCGGCCCCGATTGGCGTCCCGTCCGGTCATATAGTTGGACAGCAGGCACCGGCCAGAGTAACTGACGCACATGGCCCCGTGGGCAAAGACCTCAATCTCCAAATCAGGGGAGGTCCTGGCCCGGATTTCCCGGATCTCCTCCAAGGATAGCTCCCGAGCCAGAATCACCCGCTTTGCGCCCATGTCGTGCCACACTTGTGCGGACTGGTAGTTGACCACACTGGCCTGGGTCGAGATATGGTACTCCAAATGGGGGGCGTACCGCTTGGCCAGAGTCAGTACGCCCACATCCGCCAGGATCACGGCGTCCACGCCCAGGGTATCCAGCCGCTCCAGCCACTGGGGCAGGCGGGCAATCTCCTCATTGCGGGGCATCGTATTGCAGGTCACGTGGACCCGAACCCCATGGCTGCGGCACAGCGCCACAGCGGTCTCCAGCTGCTCCAGGGTGAAGTTTCCCACAAAGGAGCGCATCCCGAAATCCGTTCCCGCCAGATAAACTGCGTCCGCCCCATAGGCCACTGCCATTTCCAGCCGCTCCAGGTCCCCGGCAGGCGAGAGCAGCTCTATTTTTTTCACCGTTGAACCCTCCTCATAGGTCAGGCCCGCTGGAAAGGCGGGCCTGACTTGGTTTATTAAGACGCCTTATACCGCTCCTGGGAGGCCAAGAAGCTCTGGTGCTCCTCATAGCTGCGGAAGAAGTGGTGGACATTGTCGTCCCCCAAGGCATAGTAGTAGTATTTGGTGGACTCCGGGTGGATAGCCGCCCGAATGGAGTCCAGACCCGGGTTGGAGATGGGTCCCGGAGGCAAACCCTGATACAGGTACGTGTTATAGGGGGAGTCGATGGACTTGTCCGCCTCTGTGGGAACCTTACCGCCGTTGATATAGCCCAGGGTGGCGTCAATCTGGAGGTAGCCGGCGGTGCTGGCGCTGGGGTTGTCCAGCCGGTTGTAGATAACCGAGGCGATGGTGGCCCTGTCGGTACCGTCAGTCTCCCGCTCAATGAGGGAGGCTACCGTCAAAATCTCGTGCATAGAGCGACCGCTGTCGGCAATCTCCTGGCGCAGCTCCTCGTCCATCCGCTCGTCAAAGGCCACTAGCAGCTTGTTGATGGCGTATTTCGGGTCGTGATAGGTGTAGAAATTGTAGGTGCTGGGGAACAGATAGCCCTCCAAACGGTTGGGGCTCCCCAGGGGGATATCCTCCAGGAAATCGAAGGCATAGTCGTGGGTGGACGCCATCTGGTTCAGATCTTCGACCGTGGCCACATCCATATTCTCCAGCAGCTGGAAGATCTGGGCCGTTGTGTAGCCCTCCGGGATTGTAACAGTCAGCTCCACCTTGGAAGCAGAGTTGGCGCTCATACCGGACAGCAGAGCCCGGTAATCCATGTTGGTGCTCAGCGTGTAGGAGCCGGGAGCTACTTTCTCTTTCCCGTGGGTGAAAGAGGCAAAAAGCTTAAACAACAGCTTATACTCAATCATCCCCTCCTCCGCCAGCCGGTCAGTTACCTCCTCAAAGCTCTCCCCGTCAGAGACCTGGAAGATGATCTCCTTCTCTGGCTTGTTCAGGGCCAGCACGTCGTTGGCGGCAGCCCACCCCACACAAGCTAGAATCACAGACACCCCAATCACCCCCACGACATAGAGAAGGGCAAAGAGCATGGATAGGCCCGCAGAGCGCCGACGCCGGCGGCGGGGATGCTCTGACTCCCGGGAGGCAGGGCGGCGGGCACGCTCCGGGTCTCTGGCATCCGCCCGACGGGAGCGGTGCTCCTGCTCTCGGGGGTCTGTCCGGCGGTCTCTTCTCCGTTCCTGTGGCATAGGCGGTCAGCTCCTAACAATTTTTCCCTCGTCTGTCACCCGGGACAAGGAGGGCCCATAGTATAGTACAGAAAGCGCGGGAAACACCTCCCGCGTCCGAAAAGTGAGGTGAAACAAGAATGTGCTGTGGGAATAACGGTTGGGGCGGCAACAGCTGCCTGTGGATCATCATCCTGATCATCATCCTGTTCTGCTGCTGCGGATGCGGCGGAAGCAACAACAACGGCTGCTGCTGTTGCTGCTGCAACAACGGATGCGGCTGCAACAATGGCTGCGGCTGCGACAACGGCTGTGGCTGCAACGACAACTGCGGCTGCTGCTGACATAGGTCCCAGAGGCGGGGGGAGCGAAAGCTCCCCCGTTTTTTATGCCAGCGGCCTCAATAGACCACGGCCTTCTGGACCTCCCGAGCCTTTTCCGGTCCAGCCAGGGCCTCCACCAGTAGCAGACCAAAGTCAAACGCGGACCCCGCCGCCCGGCCGGTGAAGAAGGCGCCGTCCCTCACCACGGATTCCTCCCGGAGGGCCTGAGCCTCAGTCAGCCCATCCTCCATTCCCGGATAGCACACCGCCCTCCGGCCCTTCAGCAGGCCCCAGCGGCCCAACAGCGTGGGAGCGGCACAGATAGCCGCCAGAGGAATTCCGCGTGCCGCCGTCTGGCGCACCAGGGCCTCCACCGCAGAATTTTCTCCCAGCTTGCTTACACCCACACCGCCGCCGGGGAGGATTACCATCTCCGCCTGGTCCAGGCTGATCTGGTCCAGGCAGCAATCCGTCTGCACCGTGATCTGGTGGCCGCCAGGGACAAGAGCCCCCTCCACCCCCACCAGGACAACATCAAGACCCGCCCGGCGGAGCAGGTCAGCGGGGACCAGGGCCTCCGCCTCTTCAAAACCAGGGGCCAGCAGAATGTATACCATTGCACGTTCCTCCTTATTTTTGTGTCCTACGATTGTTTGATCCGAGCCCCGGCAGCCCGCACCAGCACCAGGGGCAGACGAACCATACGTCCAATGCGTTGGGGCTCCTTTTTCAGACGGTAAGCCCACTCCAAGCCCAGCCTCTGCCAGGTCTCGGGGGCCCGCTCCACCTTTCCAGCGAAGACGTCCAAAGCCCCTCCCAGCCCGATGGCCAGCCGGGCCCCTGTGTGCCGGCCCCAGCGGGCCATCCACTTCTCCTGCTTGGGCGCTCCCAGGCAGACGAAGAGCAAGTCGGGCTGAGCAGCGGCCACCTTCAGCAGCACAGCCTCCTCATCCTGAAAGTAGCCGTCCTGCGTACCGCACAGGATAAGATTGGGGTGGGCCTCTAAAATCCGGCGGCCCGCCTCCTCGGCCACTCCGGGCTTGGCCCCCAGCAGATACAGCCGTCCCTCTCTCTGGTTCAGACAGCGCAGCATGTCGGCGGCAAATTCAATGCCGGGTACCCGCTCCTTCAATGGTGTACCCAAAATCCTGGCGGAATAGACTACACCAATGCCGTCAGGGAGGACCAGATCCGCCCCGTTGAGCACGTCCCGGAACTCCGAATCCTTTTCACTGTCCAAAATAAACTCCGGGTTTGGAGTGACCACATAGTGGAAGCGGTCCTCCTCCAGCAGGGCAGCTCCCCGGCGGGCAGCCTCCTCCCGGGTCAAATTATCAAATTGAATGCCTAAGATTTCCGTTTTCAAGCCTGTTCCTCCGCGGCCTTCGGCCCTTTTAAGATCTCAACAGTTCCCTGTTTCTGAATATTATTTTACCATGTTTCCCTGGAAAAGTCTATGAAATTTCTATGAAGGTTTTGTACCCTGTATTCATTCTCCGTTTCCCCTTGTCTGCTCCTTCTGGAGCCAGAAGGGACGCATAACACAGCTGTGCCATGCGTCCCTTGTGTTTCGCCTTTTTCCGGTCAGCCCGCTTCCACGATGCGGACCACCTCGCTGATGGGGTCCAGGTAGATGGTCAGAGAGCTGGCCATCGCCTTGATGGCGTTCAGCCTGGCCTCGCCGGTGGCGTGCTGGAGCCAGTTTTCTGTGCTGTACCGATTGTCGCTTTGGACATGGAAGCACTCCACATCGCTGGACACCCGGTAAACCTTACCGTTTGCCCGGACATAGCTGACGCCATTGTCGGTGAAGAAGCTGGTGGCGGCCACGTTCCGGATCTGGGTAAGCTCCACGCTGGACTGAACGAAGTTCGAGGTGCTTTCGCCTCCGTCCCGTCTATCCACCACCACGCCCACAAAGGAGCCGCTTCGCCCGGCGAAACCTGCCGTGGCTGCGAACTGGGTGGTCTGGCGGTTGACAAGACTCCAGAAGTCGCCACCCGCTCCCCGGACCATCATACCGTACAGGTAAGCGTCACCGGTTGCGTTATCTAGGATGATATAATCCACCATGTTGGAGGAGTTCAGGTGATAGCCGGCAATCTTCTCCTTGGGGATATCCGCCGCGCTCAGGGTGGACAGGTCCACCTCAGCCACAGCGTCGGCCGACACCTGCTCATAGATCCGCACGCCGGCGGCCACGGAGTAATTGCCCAGAGTCATGGAGCCCACCCGGAACGGGCCGGGGGCCGTGCGCCCGGTGAGGCGGGTGGCCGAGATGACCCCCTTGCTCCCCGAGGAGATAACAGCCAGCTGGTTCTGAACGCTCCCCGCACTGGGAACGGTCCCCTGAAGGGTAAGGGTGCCGCCGCCGGGCAGGAAGATCTCCGCTCCGCTGCTGGTTACTCTGCCCACGGCGGAGGAGCGGACTGTCTGGGCGTCGGCCATACCGGCAACCTTGCCGTCGGCCGTGAGCAGGAGGGTGACCTGCTTGCCCAGGTCATAATTCTGGATGGTAGCCCAGGCGCCGTCCAGAACGTCGAACTTGTGCCCCAGGGCAGTGATGCTGGTGGGTGCCTTGGAGTTGGGCTCGGCGGACTCATAGATACAGGTCAGCTTCAGGTCAGAGACCACCATCGTATTGGTCAGGCTGTCATAGCTCACCGCGTCATAGGGCCGGATATCCGACAGCCGGGCCACCTGCCCGTTTTTCAGCACAGTGAAGTTGGTGACCCCGCCGGTGAGCTGGTACAGAGCGGCGGTGCCGCCGCTGCCCGACACAATGACCACACCGCTGCTGTCCGAGGCGGAGCTTCCGCTTCCGCTGACATAGATGGCGGTCACCTTCCCCTGCTGAAGGTACAAGGTGACATGGGTCCCGGAGGTCAACGTGCTGTAGGCCGTGCTGTAGGGCTCTCCGTTGCGCTTGTCTGCGGTGTATACCAGCGTGCTGCCCGAGACCGGATACTCTGTCCCGCCCAGCACCCGGAAGGCCCCAGGCTGCGCGTTGCCCGAAATGGTAACACTTGTGGAGGTGCTCTCATCAGGGATGAAGGTGACAATCTCCTTCTCCTTGTTCAGCACCAGCACCCCCCGGCGGCCCTGGAGGGCGGTGGGGTAGGTAACGCCCGAAGCGGTGAGGTACGCCTCTGTCCCCTGGTTCACCGAAGTACGGATGGCCCGGTCACCGGAGCCGTCGTCCGCCTCCACGTCCACAGCCAGGACAATCACCCCTTCGGTGGCCTCGCCCAGGGACTTGTAGTAGAGGGAGCCGTCCCCCTGCTTGCACTCCAGGGCATTGACAAAGAGCTGGGCCGCCTGGGCCCGGGTCAGGTCGTCATAGGCCCCGGAGTTCACTCCGTCGGTCAGGCCGATGGACTTGGCCAGATTCATGTAGCTCTGGGGCCACACCGCGCCGGTCTGCTGGCTGGTGTAGCCCAGCATCCGAATGAGGATGGTCACCGCCTGAGCCAGGGAGATTTTGGCGTCCGGCTCGAACCGGCCGTCTCCCACGCCGGAGACCAGCTTGACGCCCCCCTCCTTGTCCCCGTCCTGGATGGTCAGGCTGGCCGCCAGGTTCACATAGCCCAGGGCCCAGTGGCGGGAAGTCACGTCGGAGAAAATGGTCCGGGTGGTGTGAATGGGCACGTCGTCCCCCTTCTGCATAAACTTGACCACCATGGTGCAGAACTCCGCCCGGGTGAGGATGCCGTCGGGGTTGAACTTGTTCCCCCCCACGCCGTCCACCACCCCCATCAGGCGCAGCACGTCCGCATTGGCCGCCACGGTCTGGTTCCAGATATCACTGAAGGAGGAGTCCGCCGCCCCCGCCGGCAGAATCGCCAAGGAAACCGCCAGAGCCCCGGCAAGGATGGCCGCTGTCAGCCGTCGAAAGATTCTCATTTCGTTCACTCTCCTAATCTTGCGTTGTATGGGACGCTCTATAGTAACGTCCCTTGCTGCCTGTTTAATCCGCCCGCAGGGCCACCACAGGCTGGAGGCCGGAGGCCTTAATGGCGGGATACATACCGAAGATAACCCCCAGCACCACAGAGAAGAGGAAGGCTCCCAAGGTGATGGTCATACTAGGCAGCATGGAGGTCTCCTGAAGGAGAAGTTTCCCGGCAATGAGGGTGCCAACGCAGCCGATTCCGATCCCAATGATGCCGCCAATGGAGCAGATCACCGCAGCCTCAATGAGGAACTGGGTGATGATGCTGGAGCGCTCGGCACCGATGGCCTTGCGGATACCGATTTCCCGGGTGCGTTCGGTGACGGTGACCAGCATGATGTTCATGATGCCGATGCCGCCCACCAGCAGGGAGATGCCGGCGATGGCTCCCAGCACCAGGGACTGCATCATGCTCTGCTGCTCCATCTCCTGGGCGTTGCTGTTGTTGCTCTGGACATAGGTATAGCCGTTCTCCCGGTAGCCGTCGGCGTTCATGGGGATCAGGCCGTTGAAGAAGACTTCCAGCCGGGTCATGGCCTCCACCGTGGCTTGGGCGTCCTTGGCCTTGGCCACATAACTGTCCATGGTGTTGTTGCTGTTCATGGTGCGGTTAAAGGTATAGGGGATGACGATGATGTTGTCCATCTCGGGCCAATATTCGATGTCCATGCTGTTATAGTACCCCACCACCAGGAAGGGGTCGCCGTTGATGGTAACGGTCTCGTTCACCGGGTTGGTGAAGCCAAAGAGGGCCTCCTTGGCCCCGGAGCCCAGGACGCACACCGGGTTGGTCTTCTCCACATCCAGGTAGGACATCTCCCGCCCTCCGGCCAGGGTGTAGTTGTTGCACGCCCCATACTGGTCCGAGCCCAGCTTTACGTGCATCATCTCATCCCAGTTGATGCTGCCGCCGAAGCGCATGGACTCCCAGTCGTTGACGGACAGCGTCTTGGCCCCGTACTGGATGATAACCTTTTCGTTGATCTCCACATCCGGGGTAACCCCCACCAGCAGATCGCTGAGAGACAAGCAGTAGTCCTGAAGCTTCTGGCTTACCTCGTTGTCCATGTCGTCATATTTCATGGCCTGGATGGTGATTTTGTTGTCCCCCATCTTCTCATAGAACTCCATGGTCTTCCGGTTCTGTCCCTGAACCACCGACACCATGATGACCACGCTGGCCACGCCGATGATGATACCCAGCATGGTGAGGAAGGACCGGGTCTTTTTCAGTGCGATGGACTTGAAGGCCATTTTGAATGCCTGCCATAGATTCATTCCCAATCCACCTCCTGGGGGTTGTCAGAGATGATTCTGCCATCGGACAGCCGCACCACCCGCTTGGCCGTGGCAGCGATGCCGTCATCGTGGGTAATCAGAAGAATGGTGGTGCCTCCCCGGTATAAATCCCGGAGAATCTCCAGCACATGCTTACCTGTTCTGGAATCCAGAGCGCCCGTGGGCTCGTCGGCCATGATGATAGGGGGCGCCGTTGCAATGGCCCGGGCAATGGCCACCCGCTGCTGCTGGCCGCCGGACATCTCGCTGGGGCGGTGGTGGGCCCGGTCGTCCATCCCCACCTTGGCCAGGGCAGCCATTGCCATGTCCTCCCGATCAAAGACCGAGATGCCCCGGTAGATCAGGGGAAGGGTGACATTTTCCAGGGCGTCCAGCTCCTGAATCAGGTTGTAGCCCTGAAAGATGAAGCCGATCTCCCGGTTGCGGATGCGGGCCAGCTCCTTGTCGGACAGGGAAGTGATGTCGGTGCCCTCCAGGTAGTAGTCCCCATAGGTGGGGATGTCCAAGCAGCCCAGCACGTTCATCATGGTGGACTTGCCCGAGCCCGACTGGCCCACGATGGCCACGAACTCCCCCCGGTCAATCTGGAGGGAGACCCCGTCCAGGGCCCGGACCTCGCTCTCCTTCCCCTCGTTGTAGATTTTATACAGGTTCTGAATGTCGATCAGCATGGCGCACCTCAGCCCCAGGCGGAATCGGTGACGGTGTAGTTGAGGAACACCACGTCCCCCGGCTCCACCCCGGAGATGATCTCCACGTTCTGGGCGTCGGAGATGCCGGTCTCCACAATGACGGGGTAGTACCCCTCCTCCTCGGTTGGGAAGGTCCGCTTCTGCCCCGGCTCGATGGTGGGCATATCCAGCTCGGGCACGTCGTCGGGGCGCTCCTCCCGCTGGACAAAGACCACCGCCTGCCGGTTGCCCTCCAAATCACTGAAGTACTGAACAGAGCCGGTGGGCACCAGGACGCAGTCGGCCGACTCGCTGGTGACAAAGGAGTACTGAAGGCCCATGCCCTCCATCAGGGAGCCGCCGGCGTTGTCCACTGTCAGGGTGACGGGGTAGTTGGTCATGCCCTGGCCGCCCTCCGCCCCGGCCATGTCGATGGAGGTGACCAGACCCTGGAAGACGTTATCGTTGTAGTCCCGCAGGTCCACATAGCTGCCTGGCTTGATGAAGGAGATGTTCCGGTCGTCCACCGTAATGGTGACCAGCATGGTCACGTTGTTGGCAATCATGACCACGGTGTCGCCGCTCTTCACCTCCTGCCCCTCGGTGAGGGCGAAGGAGGTGACGGTGCCGTCGATGGGGGCCACGGCGTTGAAGTCGTCCAGGGCCTTCACGGCCTCGTCCAGCTTGGTCTGGGCCTCGTCGATCTCCTCCTGCTTGTTGCGGATGTCGGTGTCGATGGTGGAGGAGCCCAGGTACAGCAGGCCCTCTCCCTCCTCTACGTTGGCGTAGTTGAGCAGGTTGCCCTTGCCAATTACCGGGCCGGAGGCCTTGGTGACAATGGAGCGGGTCTCGTAAAAGGCGGTCTTACCGTTCTGGTAGGGGTAGATCTCCGTGCCGTCCTCTGCGGTGATGACGGCGG
This sequence comes from Lawsonibacter sp., assembly GCA_022791995.1. Taxonomy (GTDB): domain Bacteria; phylum Bacillota; class Clostridia; order Oscillospirales; family Oscillospiraceae; genus Lawsonibacter. The sequence continues at coordinate 14,782 of JAAWAD010000043.1, read as the reverse complement.
AGGCGTCCATCTCAGCGGTGATGGTGCCCGGGTTGCGGAAGGTGATGACCGCCTCAAAGTGGACCGCCCCCTCCGGGGAGATAAAGCTCACCTTGTTGATCTTCTCCACTGTGCCGGTGTAGCTGCGCATCACGGCGGGAACGGACACCTGGACCTCCTGGCCCACGTAGATGTCCTTCTCGAAGGCGTAGCTGAAGTAGAGGGACAGCTTCAGCGTCCGGTCGTTCACCAGCGTGGCCACCTCGGTCCCCTTGGTCACGTCCTGGTCGGGCTCAAACTCCTTCACGTCCATCAGCTTGCCAGCGAAGGGGGCGCGCACGGTGAGATTGGACGCGTCCTCCTGCAAATCCGCCATGTCTTTGGCCAGGTCCTCCACTTTCTTCCGCGCGTCGGACACCGCCTCCTCGGCGGCCTGGCTGTAGATCTTATAGAGAGGCTGTCCGGCCGTCACGATATCGCCGCCAGTGACATAGACCTCCTGCACAATGCCGCTCTGGGTCAGGGTGATGGCCGCCGACTCCTTGGCCTTGGCGGTACCTCGGCCGGAGACGGTGCTCTGAATGGTACCAATATAGGCCTCCTGGGAAAAAATCTCTCCCAGCTCCTCGTTGCTGGTGTGCAGAAAACGGTACAGGGCAAAGCCCCCGCCCCCGCATATCACAGCGGCTACCCCCAGGGCAATCAGTCGCTTGACCAGCTTTTTCTTCCCCTTTCCCGCCGGCTTCTTGGCCGGAGGCTTGGAGGACGGGGGCGTCTGGGGCTGCGCTTGGGGCTGGTCCTGGATCTGCTCCGGGGTTTGGGTCACATCGGGCATGATATATGAGCCTCCTCTTCCTAAATTCGGGAGGGACAGGTGTGTTAATGTGTTTATGTACAACATCTGCGCAAAAGCCTGTCCTGCGTCCCATTATATGCCATATTGCGCCAGGGAAACAACAACAAGACGATTACAAATCCTTAAGAATCTCTTAAAAAGCTGTTACCGCTCTGTCACTATCTCCTGCGCCAAAGGATCCTATTTACTATAGACGGCAAAATCCAGAAAAAGTTGCACCCTTTTCCAAAAAAATCGTCTGGAAGTTTCTTACAAGTGTCTCTGCGTCTCAGATCTTCACCATATAGGGGGCAACCGCCTTCTGCATCAGACGCTTGGTGCCTGGACCATCGAAGGCGATCTCCAGAAGCACATCGTCGCGGATGGGCATGGTGGACAGGACAACCCCAGAGCCGAAGGCCTTATGGCGCACAGCGTCCCCCTTTTGAAAGGCAGCGGACGGAGGTAGGGCCGCATTGGCCCGGGCCATTGCCTGGGTAAAACCACCCAGGGAGGGAGCGGGAACCGGCTGTGGGGAACGCGGAGCGCCATAGCCCTGCCGCTGGTAGCCGTTATAGCCTGAGGTACGGCTGGGCATTCGGCTCTCCCCGCCGCCCACGCCGGACAGGAAGGTGCGCCCGGTACGCTCCATATGCTCCGGGGGGATCTCCTCGGTGAAGCGGGAGGGACGGTTGCTGCTGGTGCGGCCGAAGAGCATCCGCTGATTGGCACAGGTGAGATACAGCTTCTCCCGGGCCCGGGTGATGGCCACATAGCACAGCCGGCGCTCCTCCTCCATCTCCTCGGTCTCGCCGATGGCCCGGCTGCCAGGGAAAATGCCCTCCTCCGCCCCGGCCACAAAGACCACTGGAAATTCCAGCCCCTTGGCCGCGTGCATCGTCATCATCACCACACAGTCCTGGTTGGGGTCATGGTTGTCCAGGTCGGTATACAGAGCAATTTCATCCAGAAAGCCCGCCAGGTCAGAGGAGTCCGTCTCCTCCATATACCCTCGGATGGAGGTGAGCAGCTCCCGCACGTTCTCCAGCCGGGAGCGGTCCTCCTCGGTATTTTTGCCCTCCAGGAAGGGCGCATAACCGCTTTTGATGAGCAGCTCCTCATAGAAGCGGTCCAGAGGCATCTGGCCGGACAGGTCGGACAGCTCCCGCATCAGCTGGGTAAAGGCAGAGAACTTGCCAGCAAACCGCTCCAGCTCGGGGTATAGCCGGGCGTTGTCCAGCACAGCATAGAGACAGGTCCTCTCCTGCTGGGCTCGCTCCTGGGCGGCAGCCACCGCCCGGGGACCGATGCCTCGGGGGGGATTGTTGAGGATACGGTTGAGGCGCAGGTCGTCCTCCGGGTTGTTCAGCACAGCCAGATAGGCCAGCATATCCTTCACCTCGGCCCGGTCAAAAAAGCGCATTCCGCCGATGATCCGGTAGGGAATTCCCCCCCGCTTGAAGGCCTGCTCCAACAGATTGGACTGGGCGTTCATCCGGTAGAGGACAGCGTGGTCCTTCCACCGGCGGCCCTGGCTGTATCCCTCCAGAATGCGGGAGGCGATGTACTGTGCCTCGTCGTTCTCGTTCATGGCGGTGTAGAGCGTCAGGGTCTCCCCGGCTCCGGCCCGAGTCCACAGCTCCTTTCCCTTTCTGCCCTGATTGTTTCGGATGACGCTGTTTGCCGCCTCCAGAATGTGGCCGGTGGAGCGGTAATTCTCCTCCAGGCGGATGACCCGGCAGCCGGGATACTGCCGCTCAAAGGAGAGGATATTCTCAATGGTGGCCCCCCGGAAGCGGTAGATCGACTGGTCGTCATCCCCTACCACACAGAAATTCTCATACCCCCCCGCCAGAGCGGAGGCCAGCAGGTATTGAAGATTGTTGGTATCCTGGTACTCGTCAATCAATACGTATCGGAATTTTTTCTGATAGTATGCCCGTACGTCCTCAAACTGCTGAAGCAGCCGGACGGTGTGGAGGATCAGGTCGTCAAAGTCCAGGGCGTTGGCGTCCCACAGCCGGCGCTGATATTCGGTGTACACCTTGGCAATCTGGAGCTGCCACAGGTCCTGGCTCTTCTCCGCCTGGACCCGGTAGTCCTGGGCCAGAAGCATGGCGTCCTTTGCCCGGGAAATCTGGGTGAGCACCGACCGGGGAGGCAGTTGTTTTTCGTCCAGATTCAGGGTCTTCAAGCACTCCTTCAGGGTACGGAGGGAGTCGTCGGTGTCATAGATGGTAAAGGATGAGGCAAAACCCAGCTTTTCAATGTCCCGGCGCAGGATACGCACACAGGCGGAGTGGAAGGTACTGGCCCAGATATCGTTGGCCTCAGGGCCCAGCAGAGCGGCCAGACGGTCCTTCAGCTCGCCTGCCGCCTTGTTTGTAAAGGTGATAGCCAGTACAGTCCAGGGGGCAGCGGGTTCTAGGCGGCACAGCCGCTCCTGCCGGGCCTTATCCCCCTGGCCGGAGGCGGCGTATGCCTCCAGAAAGGCCAGGTCCTCCTCTGTGACAAAGGCCGGGACCTCCTCGCTGTCCGAGCCCCGGCCGTACCTCATTAAATTGGCAATGCGGTGAATCAACACGGTGGTCTTGCCGCTCCCCGCCCCCGCCAGCAGCAGCAGAGGCCCCTCTGTGGCCAGGGTCCCCCGGCGCTGCTCCGGGTTCAGCTGGGGGAAATCACGGGAAATGGCCTCCCGCCGGGCCCGGCAAAAGCGTATCTCCTGTTCATGCTCCAGCATATCGTTCCTCTCTTCCTGCGGACACGTGCCCGCTCGTTCATCCAAATTCGCCGCTCCATTGTATACTGAAAACCGCCCCCGGTCAACGGGAAACCGCATTATCCCCGAAATTCCAATCCAGTGACAGCCTGAAATTCCCCCCCACCGATGCGCAGGATGGGCATTCCGTCCCGGCCCTTAAGGCGCTCCCCGTCCCGGGTGTAAGACCAGCCGTCCTCTCCATCCCTCTCCCGCCCAGACGCATAGGAGAAGGCGTAGAGCGCCCCGTCGGCTCCGGTAACAGTGAAATCCTCCGACGTGCCCTCTGGCTCCAGCCCCAACCGGGACACCAGCTCGAACAGACCGCCGAAGCTGACATAGGAAAACTCCAGCCCGGAGCCCGCCACCTTCTCCGCACCGATGCCCACCACCAGCTCTGCCGAAATAGGCTTCCCGTCCCGCCAGAGGCGGGGGACATACTGAAGCTCCTCCCCCTCCGTCCAGGCCCGGGTCCAGGCCTGCGCGGCGTAGGCATCCAGCTCTGTCTGAGAAAAATCGGGACTGGGAAGGCGGTAATAGGTGAAATAGGCCTTCAGCATCCCGGCGCACAGCGCCTCCAGCTCCGCAGTGTCCTCCGCAAAGGAGAGCCGTGTGCCCTCTACCGGACGAGCCGGGGCGTGGAGATAGATGTGGTGGGGGTCAAGGACATGGACCGGCAGAGGCAGGCCCTCCAACTCCACCTCCGCCAAATCGGCCCAGTGGGCGTGGGGCTGCTCCTCGTACCAGCGGAAAAAGGACAGCAGCTGCTCCGCCGCCTGGGGAACCTGCTCCATAGAGGAAAAGGCCCACTCCAGGTTCCCCTCCTCGTCCGAGGTCCACAGCTCCAGACTGCCCCCGCCGGTCTGGTACTGCTCCAGGTGATAGTTCCAAAACACCCGGTCCCGGTCGTTGTACAGCTCGTATCCCCACATGGGAACCGGGTCGATCACCCAGCGGCGGCTGCCAATGTGGAACACCACCTGGGGCATGTCGGCGTACCAGCAGTCCCAGAGACGGTCCTTCTCCTGGAATCGGTCCCCCTCAGCAGGACGGGTGTACTGTTTGGACACCACAATGTCTTCCCCGAGAAATGTCTCCTCCACATATTCCAGCACTTCCCGCCGGCTGTGGGGGGTTCCGTGCTGGGCACAGCCGACCAGAAGAGCCAACAGCAGGCACCCTGCCCACAGCCAGACATACCTTCTCTTCACCCGAACCCCTCCTCTCATCGGATTGCCCCTTCTGAGCGTTTCTTCTATTTTACTCCATTTCTCCTGCGCTGTCAAAAGAAGCCCCCTTTGGAAGGGGGCTTCTTTTGACGGCGACGGCGGCGAGTTTGGGCGAAGCCCAATACCCCCCTGTTTTCAGCCGCACCTGAGCCGAGCCATATCCTCTGGCAGAGGGACAGAGAATTGCAGCTTTTCCCCGGTAATCGGGTGCAGCAGAGACAAATAGCCCGCATGGAGGGCGGGACGCCCAATAACTTCCGGCTCCTCGGTACCATAGAGATAATCTCCGGTCAGCGGATGGCCGATGTGGGCCATGTGGACCCGAATCTGGTGTGTTCGTCCCGTCTCCAGCTCCAAGGACACCAGCGCCCGCCCTCCCCATTGCCGCAGCACTCCGTATTTGGTGCGGGCAGACTTGCCGTCGGGGCGGACCATCTGCTCCATCAGGGAGCCGGGGCGGGGCCCCAGGGGGGCGTCAATGACGCCTGTCCAATTCTCTGGGATGCCCTGGCAAACCGCCAGGTAGACCCGGCGAAACGCCGGGGTGTGAAGCTGCTTCTTCAGCACCTCCTGGGCGTGGGGGTGCTTGGCCGTCACCAGCAGGCCGCTGGTCCCCCGATCCAGGCGGTGGACAGGGTGGAAGTCCGCCTCCTGCCTCGTCTTTTCGTAATAATCTATCAAATAATTGCCCAGGGTATCCGCGTAGTGCCCCGGCCCCGGGTGGACAGAGACCCCAGGCGCCTTGTTCAAAATGAGGATATCCTCGTCCTCATAGACACAATCCAGCTCCCCCGACGCAGGCACAATGCCGCTGCGCCGCTCAGGCTCAGACAGACGGACGGACAGCACCTGCCCCACGGCTGGACAAAACCGGGTGTTGACCCGAATTCCATCCACCAGAATGCCGTCCTCCAGCCACTTCACCCGGCGGACCACCGTCCCGGACAGACCCAGCCGCTTTTGCAGGAGGGTGTCCACCCGGGTACCCGCCAGCTCCGCTGTGACGGTCAGCTCCAGCCGGCGGCTCACAGCCGTCTGGACAGCCACAGGCTGGACAGGACGAAGATGGCGGCATAGAACACGACCACGGCAAACAGCGCATAGAACGCCGCCATATTCAGGGGCAGTACAACAAACAGACCCAGCACCGCCCCGAAAACGGTGATCCCGCCCGCCATCTGGGCCGCGGTGCGGGTGATTTGCAGCTCCCGCTCGTCCCGCTCCTTGATCTGGGCCTTTCGTTGGGCCTGGGGGTGAGTAATCAGGTACTGGGTGCGGACAAGCAAAATCAGTGCCCCCCAGGTGCAGCCTCCGGCCGCCCCCAGGTAGAAGCCCCGGGCGTAGTCCCCCAGACCGCTGCTCGGCACCAGCAGAAAATAACACGCCAGCCCCGTCAACCCCGCCACCGCCATTGCCGCCGCCGTCCAGCGGCGCTGCCGCAAGGCCCTCTGATAGTCCCCGCCGCCGGTGAAAAGTTGTTTAATCAGCATAATAATTCCTCCCTTGTGATGGAGCAGACAGCGAAGGCCGCCCGCTGCCCATTTTTACATTTTCTTGTTCCAGCGGTAGATGTTGACCATGTAGAAGGTACAGTGGAGCACAATAACCGCCGACACCGCCACGCCCCACAGGCCGCCTACGAAGATTTCGATTACCATAAAAGCCGCCCACAGAAGATACAGGGTCCAGTACCAGCTGGACAGGGCCGCCTTCTCCCGGATGGCCACGTTGCGCTCGTCGGTCTCCCCCCGCTCCATCTCCTTTTTCTGCTCCGGGGTCATTCTCCAGCCGGACAGGACGAGGCCCACCGCTCCGAAGCCCAGCAGGACACCGCCCAGGGCACACAGGGCGGCACAGCCCCGTTCAGACAGCTGGCTTTTCAACAGGACCACCGCCGCAAAGACAGCGAAGGCCGCCGCCATCATAACAAAAGGGAATATTTTCTTCCAAAAATCCTTCATGTTGTCTCCTCCTCAAACAAGAAAACCTCCTCAATGGTCAGCCCAAAGTACCGGGCAATCTTATGGGCCAACAGCAGAGATGCGTTGTACCGACCACTCTCCAGGGAAATGATGGTCTGTCGGGTGACCTCCACCGCGTCGGCCAACTCCGCCTGGGAGATTTTCCGGCGTTTCCGCAGCTCCGCAATCCGATTGGTCACGCCCTCACTCCTTTCCTACCGCTCCCCCCGCGCCCTGCATCGGGCGAAGGCGGAGCTTTATAAAGTTCACTTTACAAATGGAGTATAGCACGCTTTACATGTGATGTCAAGGGGGCTTTACATTTTCTTTTCTTGCGCCCCAGCCTCATTTATGGTATGATAAGTCAATACACAGGAGAAAGGAAGATCTGCCATGAGCTACGCCGATCAGGTATTTATCCAGAATTGCAGAGACATCCTCCGGCAGGGCGTGTGGGACACGGCTCTGCCCGTCCGTCCCCATTGGGAAGACGGGGCCCCCGCCCACACCATCAAGCTGTTCGGTGTGGTCAACCGGTACGATCTGCGCCAGGAGTTCCCCATCCTCACGGTGCGGAAACAGTTTTTAAAGTCCGCCGTGGACGAGCTGCTGTGGATCTGGCAGCGGAAGTCCAACAATGTGAAGGACCTGAACAGCCATGTGTGGGACGCCTGGGCGGACGAGTCCGGCTCCATCGGCAAGGCCTACGGCTACCAGCTGGGGGTGAAGCATTCCTACCCCCAGGGGGAGATAGACCAAGTGGATAAGGTTCTGTGGGACCTGAAGCACGACCCCGCCTCCCGGCGCATCCTCACCAGCCTGTACAACCACCACGACCTGAACGAGATGGCCCTGTACCCCTGCGCCTGGTCTATGACCTTCAACGTGTCAGGAAACACCCTGAACGGCATTCTGAACCAGCGTTCCCAGGACATGCTCACCGCCAACGGCTGGAACGTGATGCAGTACGCCGTCCTCCTCCACATGCTGGCCCAGGTCTCCGGCCTCCAGGCCGGGGAGCTGGTCCATGTCATCGCCGACTGCCACATCTATGACCGCCATGTCCCTGTGGTGGAGGAGCTCCTCTCCCGCACCCCCTATGACGCCCCCAAATTTACGCTGGATCCCGCTGTCACCGACTTCTACGCCTTCACCCCGGACAGCGTAAAGCTGGAGGACTATCAGGCCCACCCCCTGGAGGAAAAAATTCCCGTGGCGGTGTAGGGGGATAAACAGATGAACCTGATTGTTGCTGTGGACCAAAACTGGGCGATTGGATTGAATGGGGATCAGCTCTTTTACCTCTCCCAGGATTTGAAGCGGTTCCGGTCCCTCACCCTGGGCCATCCGGTCATTCTGGGCCGGAAGACCCTCGCCACCTTTCCCGGCGAAAAACCCCTGAAGGGACGGCGGAACCTGATCCTCTCCCGAGACCCGGCCTTTGCCCCGGAGGGGACGGAGGTTTTCCAGGACCTAGAAGCACTGCTGACCGCAGCGCCGGAGGACGCCTTTGTAATCGGCGGGGCGTCAGTCTATCAGGCTTTGCTGGACCGGTGCGACACTGCCTATGTGACGAAGGTGGAGGCCGCCTTCCCCGCCGACTGCTGGTTCCCCAACCTGGACCAGAGGCCGGAATGGCGCCTCACAGCGGAGGAACCCGTCCAGGAGGAGCAGGGGCTCTGCTTCCGCTATCTCGTCTACCGCAGGACATAAAAAGCTGCCCGGCGTCAAAACCGGGCAGCTTCTTTCCTTCTCTGCGTCAATAATTCTCTGCGCTGATCTCAAAGTACGCCTGGGGATGGGCACAGACGGGACAGGTCTCCGGGGCCTTCATCCCTACAACGATGTGACCGCAGTTGCGGCACTCCCACACCTTGACCTCGCTTCTGGTAAACACCTGGGCCATCTCCACGCTCTTCAGCAGGACGCGATAGCGCTCCTCATGGTGCTTCTCAATGGCCGCCACCATGCGGAATTTTTCTGCCAGCTCCGGGAAGCCCTCCTCCTCGGCGGTTTTGGCAAAGCCCTCATACATATCTGTCCACTCGAAGTTCTCGCCTTCGGCTGCGGCGGCCAGATTGGCAGCGGTATCGCCGATGCCGCTCAGTTCCTTGAACCACATCTTGGCGTGCTCCTTCTCGTTGTCCGCTGTCTTGAGAAACAGAGCCGCAATCTGCTCAAAACCCTCTTTTTTGGCCTTGGAGGCAAAGTATGTATACTTATTTCTCGCCTGAGACTCCCCGGCAAAGGCAGCCTGCAAATTCTTTTCGGTCTGTGTACCTGCGTATTTGTTGCTCATCACTGCACCCTCCTGTTTTGGATAGTTCGCGCTTTGTACCTATCCGTTCTACCATATTCCGCCCTGTGTGTCAAGGGGAATCTTCCGGTGCCCGCGGCTCACACGGTACTCTTACAGAAAAAGAAACGGGATTGTTGAAATGGGATTGTTTTTCCTCCGCATTGCGTGTATAATAGAAAAAACTGCCGCGCTGCGGCACAAATTCACAGCCTTGGAGGTTTTTATGGAACAGCTGTTGGAATTGCTGGAGCAGGACTGCACCATGGGCATAGACCAGTTGGCCTCGGCGGTCGGAAAGCCGGAGGAAGAGGTCCGGGCGGTCATTCAAAGATATGAAAAGGAACGGGTCATTCTGGGCTATAAGGCCATTGTGGACTGGGACCGGGTACGGAAGGAGACGGTCACGGCCCTGATCGAGGTCAACGTCACCCCCCAGTCCATTGACGGCTTCGACCGCATCGCCGAACGGATCTACCAGTATGACGAGGTGGAGAGCATGTATCTGATGAGCGGCTCCTTCGACCTGACGGTCATCATTTCCGGCCGGACCCTGCGGGAGGTGGCCCAGTTTGTGGGCGCCCGCCTGGCCCCTATTCAGGGCGTCACCGGTACGGCCACCCACTTTATCCTGAAAAAATACAAGGAGAAGCACCTGGTCTTCCGTCCCCAGGAGCCCGAGGAAAGGGAGTATATCTTCGTATGAATTACGACAATATCCTCAACGAAAAGATTCAGAATATCAAGCCGTCCGGGATCCGAAAGTTTTTCGACATCCTGGAGGAGATGACTGACGCTATCTCCCTTGGCATCGGAGAGCCGGATTTTGTCACTCCATGGCATATCCGGGACGCGGGTATCTACTCTCTGGAGCGTGGGCACACCAAATATACCTCCAACGCCGGTATGCTTCAGCTGCGCCGGGAGATCGCCGCCTATCTGGCCCGCCGGTTTGATCTGCAATACGACTACGCCGGCCAGATTCTGGTCACAGTGGGCGGCAGCGAGGCCATCGACCTGGCCTTGCGAGTTTTGATCAACCCCGGGGACGAGGTCATTGTTCCCACCCCCTCCTTCGTCTGCTATGGCCCTCTGGCGGAAATGGCTGGAGGGGTACCCAGATATTTGACATTAAAGGCGGAAAACCAGTTCCGCCTTACCCCGGAGGAGCTGCGCGGAGCCATCACCGAGAAAACCAAGGTACTGGTGCTGCCCTTCCCCAGCAACCCCACCGGCGGCACGATGGAGCGCAAGGATTTGGAGTCCATCGCAGAGGTGCTGCGGGATACCGGCATCACAGTCATCTCCGACGAGATTTACGCTGAGCTGACCTATGGCCGCCGCCATGTCTCCCCGGCCAACCTGACAGAGCTCTATGACCGCACGATTGTGGTGAATGGTTTCTCCAAAAGCCACGCCATGACGGGCTGGCGCATGGGCTACGTCTGCGCCCCCAAGCCCATCATCGCCGCTATGACAAAACTGCATCAATTCGGCATCATGTCCGCCCCCACCACCAGTCAATACGCCGCCGTGGAGGCAATGCGCAACGGGGATGGCGACATTGAGCACATGCGGGAGGAATACGACCGCCGCCGCCGGTACCTGGTGGAAAATCTGAACCGCATCGGCCTGAGCTGCTTTGAGCCTAAGGGGGCCTTTTACGTATTTCCCGATATCCGTTCCTCCGGTCTGACCAGCGAGGAGTTCTGCGAGCGCTTCCTTTTGGAGGAAAAGGTGGCCGTTATTCCAGGCAACGCGTTCGGCCTTGGCGGAGAGGGCTATGTCCGCGCCTGCTACGCCGCCTCCATGAAGGACATCGCCGAGTCGGTAGCCCGGATGGACAATTTCTTGACCAATTTGAGACGAAAGCAGGGAAGAGAGGAGAGCCCATCATGAATATTGTCTGTCTTGATATGGAGGGCGTCCTGGTCCCGGAAATCTGGATTGCCTTTTCAGAAACCAGCGGTATCCCGGAGCTGCGACGCACAACCCGGGACGAACCCGACTATGACAAGCTGATGCGGTGGCGGCTGGGCGTCTTAAAGGAGCACGGCCTGGGACTGAAGGAAATCCAGGCGGTCATTGCGAAGATCGACCCTCTGCCCGGCGCAAAGGAGTTTCTGGATGAGCTGCGCTCTCTCACCCAGGTGGTGATCCTCAGCGATACCTTTGAGCAGTTTGCCAAGCCCCTGATGAAAAAACTGGGCTGGCCCACTCTGCTCTGCAACACCCTGGAGGTCGCTGAAAATGGGGAAATTCTCCGGCACCAGATGCGCTGCCCCCAGTCCAAGCTGACCACAGTGAAGGCTCTCCAGTCCATCGGCTATGACACCATCGCCGCCGGGGACAGCTTCAACGACTTGGCTATGATTCAGGCCAGCCGCGCCGGCTTCCTCTTCAAATCCACCCAGGCCATTAAAGAGGCCCACCCCGAGCTGCCCGCCTTCGAGGACTTCCCCGACCTGCTGGCCGCCATCAAGGGAGCGCTGAACTGATGGGCCTATTTGGATTTGGAAAAAAGAAGGCGGAGCCCTTTTCTTTCCGCATTGACGACATCTTCCGAATCAAAGGCCACGGCGTGGTGGTCACCGGTCAGGTGACCGCGGGAACGGTCCGGGCCGGGGATCAGGTGACCTGCGTCACCACGGACGGACAGCGCTTTCCCTGCACCATCCAGCAGATTGAGCAGCCCTCCAAAACGCCGAAGGAGTTCGTCCAGCCCGACCGGGCCAGCGCCGACGGCCCCTTCGGGGGCAGCTACGCTTTTTGGGTGGGGGACCGGGACCCTAGGGACTTTCACCCCGGTGATCGACTGATATCAGGAAATGAGTGACAAGCTATGACACATACCTTTGACAACCTTCCCTTCCAGCCTGCGGATATTCTCCTGCCGCAGGACTGCGACCTGTCCCTGTGGAGCGTTGTGGCCTGCGACCAGTACACCTCCCAGCCCGAGTACTGGCAGCGGGTGGAGGAACGGGTGGGGCGGGCCCCCTCCTCCCTGCGGCTGATTCTGCCGGAAAGCTGTTTGGAGGGCCCCAGTGTGGAAACCGACGTGATGGAAGTCAACAACACCATGACCCGCTACCTGCGGGAGAACCGGTTCCGTACTATCCCCAACAGCATGATCTATGTGGAACGAACTCTGCACAGCGGCAAAGTCCGCCGGGGCCTGATTGGGATGGCTGACTTGGAGCAGTACAACTATGAGCCGGGCTCTGCCTCCGCCATCCGGGCCACGGAGGGAACTGTCATGTCCCGCATCCCTCCCCGGGTCTCGGTACGAAAAAACGCCCCGGTAGAGCTGCCCCACGCCATGCTTCTGGTCGATGACCCGAAAAAAACACTTCTGGAGCCCCTGGCGGAGCAGACGGAGGCAATGGAGCGCCTCTATGACTTTGAGCTGATGGAGGATGGGGGACATCTCCGGGGCTGGAAACTGAATCAGTCCCATCTGGAGCAGGTTACCCAGGCTCTCCTGGCCATACAGGAGAGGGCAAACCAGGAGCAGGACGGCCTTCTCTTTGCTGTGGGCGACGGCAACCACTCCCTGGCCGCCGCCAAGGAGCACTATGAACGGCGCAAGCGCCTCACCACCCCGGAGCAGTGGCCCACTCTGCCCTCCCGGCACGCTCTGGTGGAGCTGGTCAACCTATATGACCCGGCAGTGGAGTTTCTGCCCATCCACCGGGTCGTCTTCGGTGTGGAGCCCCTGAAAGCATTGGACGCCCTGTGCCGCTTTGAGCCCAACGCCGTTATGGGGTTCCGGCTGGACCAATCCCTGCGGGGCAAGGCTATGTGCTTCCCTTACATTCACAATGAGGGCGAAGGCGAGGTGGCCATTCTCTCCCCTGACCGCCTCACCTACACCGGGGAGTTACAATACTTTTTGGATGACTATCTGTCCAAACACCCTCAGGCCCGCGTGGATTACATCCACGGAGAGGACACGGCGCGGAAGCTGGCTCAGCGGCCAGAGACGCTGGTCTTCCTTCTGCCTTCTATCGGCAAGGAAACCCTGTTCCCCACAGTCATCCGGGACGGCGCGTTTCCGCTGAAAAGCTTCTCCGTGGGACAGGCCAACGACAAGCGCTTCTATCTGGAGGCGCGGAAAATACGAGTGTAGCATGGAAAAGGAGGGCGCTTCCATGGAGGTCCAGGCCTACGGAAAGCTGAATCTGACCCTGGACGTGCAGGGGAAGCGGCCGGACGGCTATCACAACATGCAGATGCTGATGCAGTCCATCACCCTGGCGGACGTCCTCCGCCTGGAGAAGCGGGGGGACGCTGAACTGCGGGTACAGACCAGTTTGTCCTTTCTGCCCACCGGCGAACGGAACCTGGCCGCCGCTGCCGCCATCTGCTTCTGGAAAGCATTGGGCCAGGCGCGCCAGGGGCTGAACATCTCTATCGAAAAGCATATTCCGGTGTGCGCCGGGATGGCCGGGGGGAGCAGCGACGCCGCCGCCGTCCTCCGGGCGCTGAATGCCCAGGAGAGAGAGCCCTTCACCCCCCTGGAGCTGGCCAGGCTGGGGGAACAGGTGGGCTCTGATGTGCCCTACTGCGTTTTGGGGGGCACCGCCCTGGCGGAGGGACGGGGTGAGATCCTTACCCCTCTGTCCCCCCTGCCGAAATGCTGGGCGGTGGTATGCAAGCCAGAGTTCTCTGTGTCCACCCCGGAGCTCTTCGCCCGCATCGATCACGTTCGCTTGCGCTGCCGGCCCGATACCCGAGGGGCTTTGGAGGCCCTCCGGGCAGGGGACCTCCACGGAGTCGCCCGGCGAATGTACAACGTCTTCGAGGACGCCCTCCCCCACCGTCAGCAGCTCCGGGTGGCCCAGATCAAAAATGCCCTGATCCAGTGCGGCGCCCTGGGAGCCAGCATGAGCGGCACAGGCCCCACTGCCTTCGGCCTTTTTGACGCTATTTCTCCCGCCCAAGAGGCGGCGGAGCGCCTGAGAGACTTCAGCCGAGAGGTATTCTTGGTCCAGACAATAATGTAAAGGGGCAGCACATCGGTGTGCTGCCCCTTTCCCCGTACATATTTCGTTCAGAAAAAGCATTGGATCAAATAGAGAGGGAAACGGACTTCCCCGTTTCCCTCTCTTAAACGCTTAACGGTATGCGGCTTACTCCTTTTCAAACACGTCCTTGCCCAGGCCGCAGGTGGGGCAGACCCAACTGTCGGGAACCTGTTCCCAGGGGGTGCCGGGGGCAATTCCGTTGTCAGGGTCGCCGACGGCGGGGTCATAGACGTAACCGCAGGGGCAGACATACTTATCCATATTGTCCTCACAATCTTCGTATCATTCGCCTTTGCGCAGGCACAAAAGCTCATTCACTTCGATGTTCGTCCTCTCCCAAACGCTTCGTTGGTTTGCATTTGGGGCCCGTGGGCAGTTTAGCCAAAGTAGCGCTTCAGCAGGCCCTCAAACGCCTTGCCGTGGCGGGCCTCGTCTTGATACTAGACTCCAAATACACAACATGCTGTATTTAATTGTAGTTATTTGCTGCAATATCACAAAATATACAAATGCTTTCCCACATTTTTCCCACCAAAATTTCGCTTGTGGGAAAGGGTGGGAAAAGCTGTTTTACACAGTTTTGCTCCAACTTTGTATAGCTGAGACTTTTACTCATTTGCAATGGAATTTTCTTTAATACAGCGTCCACCAATAGTCAAAAACCTTGCGGTAGCCGTTTCCCTTTTGAGGAAGGTAT
>JAAWAD010000004.1 GCA_022791995.1 Lawsonibacter sp. | reverse complement strand
GTTCTCCATGTCCAGGAGGTTGAACATCCGGACATCGTAGCCCTCCGCCTTCAGGAAGGCGGACATACTCTCATAAATTTCGCCCTTGGGATCGACCAGGACCATGCTCTCCTTCCGGCGGGCGGTCTGGAGGATAAAGGGTTTGACAAAGCCCCGGGTCTTGCCGGAGCCGGTGGCGCCGTAAATCATGATGTGCTCTGTCAGGCCGCAGCCGGGTTTTAGGGTGACGTACTCGGCGTACTTGTCGTCCTCCTCTGGGCTGTCCTTCTGTTTGCCCAGGAGGGTGCGGTCCAAGTCCTGGATGGGTCCGGTGAGAATGATCTGCCCCTGCTCCTTCTTGCCCATAAAGCCCGATGTACCGTGGGTGCCGTCTGGGAGAATGTCAAAGCCCCGCTTGTCGTGGATGTATTTGTAACCGGAAAACCAAATGTAGCCCTTCTTGGTGATAAGACAGACTAGCAGCGCCCCTATCAGCGTCACCGCCAGCCCTGTGGGGGTAAAGACGGCCAGCAGATTGAAGAACGGATTGACCACCCAGATGGAGGTAACGGACTCACTCTCCGGTCCAAAGACGGCCCGGTTTCCCAGGCGGATGGAGTTGATGAACATACCGTAGAAGTACCAGGCGGACAGCCCCAGGAGGAGATAGAGCTTCCACTTTCCTCTGTACTTCTCCAAGTATCGTTCCAGCTTTTTTCCCCAGCGGTCCTCCAGCTTGGCGATCTGGGTGGAGGGCCTAAACATGGGCCAGCCCTCCCTTCAGCTTCAGCGGTTCCTCCGGCCAGGGGTCTCCCAGAACACATTCGCCGCCAAAGGCCACGGAGAGGACCCGGGCATTGATCCGAAGGGGCCGGATGGGAACATTGGGTGGGAAATGCTCCAACAGCAGCCCGGACATTTGCCCGTCCAAGGCCGCCACCAAAATCTCCTTTCGGCCCTGCTGTCGGGCGTCCCGGCATATCCGGTCCAAGCGGCGCAGGTCCATATCCACGGCAATTACCAAGGGGTTTCCATCCACATGGCCGTCCGCCTCCGGGAGCCGGTCATCCTCCGCTTTCCACCGGGCGCCGAACGCGGCCTGGGCAATGCGGGGGCGGTAGTCCGTCTGCCGCATAATGGCCAGCTGGAGCGCCCCGGTATCGTCGCAGGAGAGCAGGCAGGCCGGGATGCCCAGCCGGGGGTATGCCTGGCTGAAGTCCACATAGCCCTTTTTGCCGTTTCGCTCAGAGGGTGTTGTTCGGGTCAGGATTTTATAAATGGCAGGATAGCTTTCGCCCGCCAGAATGAGGGCTTGCGGTGTGTCCAGCCGCTCGCTGAATATAGAGGACAGGTTATGGAGATGGGACAGTTCATTGTTCATAAAGAAGCCGGCGCTTTGCTCACTGACATACAGCACCATGTAGGCCGTATTTCCCCAGTGGCCGAAACCGGCGCAGCCAGCGGCGTTCATCAGGTTTCCGTCCCCGGTGCGGAGGGTAAAGGCCGGAAGGAAAACAGGCTGGTGCTTGAGGCGTTCTACCTTATCTAAGGCGGGCTCAATTCCTGCGCTGAGACAGGTGAACAGGATCGAACCGACCTCTAATCTCCGTCGGAGGGTGGCGCTGTTGGAGTAGGGGCGTTTGGACGGGGGCTGAAAGCTGAGGTCAAAGGCGGACAGAAACTGATAGCCCTCCGGAGAGAGGGAGAGGTATTCGCCGCTCCGGGAAAAGGCCAGCAGGCCCAGGGTAGACAGCAGGCTGGCCTCCCGGGAGAGCTGTTTCAAGGGGGACAGCGCCCGCAGCGGGGCGAGGGGCAGCCATTGGTAGGCCCCCGCCAGACGCAGCAGGCCAAAATCCCTGCGGTCGTACAGCATCGGGGACTCCTCCTTTCAAATTGGGGTGTCATTGTAACCGAAGGTGGCATAGGAGGGTTACAAATTTTCAATGTAACCGAACATCAGAGGTGAAAAAGGCCTGTTATTTCAAGGAAAAACAGGGCTGACCTTCGGTTACATCCATAGTCCGATGTAACCGAAGGTCAGGCATAGAATTGTACCGCCATTGTAACCGATGGTGCGGGGTTTTGACGATGGTTTGTAACCGGAGGTCACAGCGTAATTTGTGGTTCCAATGTAACCGAAGGTCAGCGGGAAAAGGGGAAATGATCTGAGCGCATTAAGAAAAAGTCTCCCGCATCCTGCACCGGCAGCACATAGATATGGCACACTTTTTCCGGGGACCTCTGGGCCAGCAGGCAGACGCTCAGGCTGAACTGATCGTCGTCCGAGACCAGCCTGCCCTTGATGGCGTTGCTCACTGCCTTCCAGCCCTTATTATCTTCATCGTAGACCTGGCGGGAATCCACGTCGCAGAGCTCCTCGATCACCAACAGGGCGTGGTCCAGCATGGGCAGTTTTCCCCGCCGGCCCTCGTATTGATCCAGCAGCCTGGTGATGGTGTCCGTCAGCCAGAGGGGTGGGGCAAACCGGCAGTGGGGCAGCAGGGTGTTCAGCTGAATATGAAGCCAGCCAAACTCATTTACCTCCACCTGTCCGGCGATGTCCAAGGGGGCCAAAGTGGGCTTTTGCCCTATGGAGGATACCAGCGGCATGCTGCGTTCACAGATGGCCCGCAACTCCACAGCGCCACGCTCCAGCCGGGCGGCGGTATTCTCCAGCGCCTTTGCTACGGCCTTCGGATCGCTGTCCGGTTCCCCCAGCAGAGCGGCCACCTGGCCGCTGGCTCCGTAAGCTCCATAGGTGATAAGCTGTATCTGCTTGATGATCTCTTTTACATCCGGCATATTATTGCTCCTCTCTTTCCTGTTGTGCCCTGGCCCGCAGGTCGGTGGGCGAGGTGGTGATGGCGTTATACTCCTTCTGGGTGGCGTGGAACTGGACAGGGACGTGGTTGTAGCCGACGCACAATAGCCCCTCCCCCCGGCGGAACCGGGTGATCTGTCGGACTTCATCCTCGGACAGGTTAAGCACGCCCTGGATGAGCCGTGCCTCCTGCTCCTCCATCTGCATAACCAGTTTAATGCGGCTGGAATCCAGAATCCCCTTGCCGTACTTGCCGCCGTCCAGTCCGAACAGGTCCTGCATCCCCTGGGTGGACGTGACCGCGATCCCGCCCAGGCCCCGGATGGTTTTCACCATCTCCTGGACGAAGCCGGCGGCCAGGGGGTTGGAGTTGGCCCCTACCAGGGACCACAGCTCATCGGCGATGAGGGCGGACAGGTCGCCGCCGGCGTCCATAATCAGGTCGTTAGCCACGTCGGTAGCCCAGAAGATACCGGGGAGCAGCAGGTCATCGGGCATCCCGGAGGTGTCCAGCACAATGTACTTGTTATCCAGGTCAATGTCGTTGCGCTGGCCCATAGCGGAGGCGGAGCCGGTGACGTACCGGGCCAGCACCACGGCCAGGTGCTTTGTCTCAGGATTTTCGGAGAGGACTTCATACCAGTCCGGCAGAATGGGCATTTCCGCAAAATTCCCTTCAACGTCTGTGATGGTGGCGTTGTCGAAGGTGATCCCGTACCGCCGGTAACACTCCACCAGGGAGGAATCCAGATGGTTTTTGTCCTCATCCGAAAGGTCCCGCTTCTGGAGGGAATACCAGATAATCAGCCGGGAAATCTTGTCGGCCAGAACGGAGTCGTCCCGGGCGGCCATGTCTCGAAGCCCGGCATAGCTGTCCAGGGATTTTCTCCGGATGGCCATGATGTTGGGGCAGTCTTTGGAGGAGGGCGA
This sequence comes from Lawsonibacter sp., assembly GCA_022791995.1. Classification (GTDB taxonomy): domain Bacteria; phylum Bacillota; class Clostridia; order Oscillospirales; family Oscillospiraceae; genus Lawsonibacter. Next base: position 181 of record JAAWAD010000004.1, on the reverse strand, counting down.
CAGTCGTAGGTACAGCCCGCCCAGCAGCTCGCACAGGGGGCGGAACTCGTGGCCCTTTTTCGGCACGATGAAAATGACCCGTTTACCCTGCTGCCGCAGCCGCCCGCCCAGGCACTGGAGGGTGAAGGTCTTGCCCGCCCCGGAGGAGCCGCCGATCCAGCAGTTGCCGTTGGTGTACTTG
>JAAWAD010000042.1 GCA_022791995.1 Lawsonibacter sp. | reverse complement strand
TGGTGGGCGAGGTGCTGGACGTGATGAAGGAGCTGGCCCAGGAGGGCATGACCATGGTGGTCGTCACCCACGAGATGGGCTTTGCCCGGGAGGTGGGCAGCCGGGTCCTCTTTATGGACGGGGGCCACATCCTGGAGCAGAACTCCCCCAAGGAGTTCTTCGACCACCCCCAAAACCCCCGGACCCAGCTGTTCCTGTCCAAGGTGCTGTAGAGGATGCCCCACAATCTTTCCTGTCGAACTGGAAATTTGCTGCCTTTCTATTGACCTTTCCGCCAAAAGAGACTATAATTAACTTGGCGAAACCGGACTTTTCAGACAAAATCAGGAATGGAAAAGGAGTTACAAGCCATGAAAAAACTGTTCCGCGCCGTTCTCTGCGCAGGGCTGCTGGCCCTGACCATGAGCATTCCCGCCTTTGCTGCCCAGGGCAGCGCTCCCGCCAAGCAGGGGGATTTCTATGTGCTGGTCAACGGATCCTACGTCACCTTTGCTGACGCGGTGCCCAAGATTCGGGACAGCCGCTCCTGCCTGCCCTTTGCCACCACCTTCGAGCAGCTGGGCTTTGGGGACATCAAGTGGGATGGAGAGACCAAAACTGTCACCGCCGACCGGGGCGACGTGGCCGTCGCCATGACCATCGGAGAGAAGGAAATCCGGGTGACTGAGGAGGGCAAGACCAAAACAGTCGCCGCCGATGTGGCCCCCTACATTGACGCCTCCACCAACCGGACCTATGTGCCCTTCGGCCTTGTGGCCGACGCCCTGGGCTATAAAGTGTGCTGGGACAGCGCAGTTGGCGCCGTCATCATTGACGATGTGGACGCCATCCTGGCGGGCAACGACGCAACCTACACCCTGATGGACCAGTATATGGCCTACAGCAAGCAGTTTGCAGAGAAGCCCTACCAGGTGACCGGCAATCTGAACGCGGATATGAAGGTGGACATCCCCGAGGCGGGCCAGGCCGAGGCCGCCGTGAAGGGAACATACGACATGCTGATGAACGGTATGGACGCCTTCCAGTTCAAGACAGAAATGAACGTGACCGCTACCGGGGAGGACCCCATGACGGTGGACATGGACATGCGGGGCAATCTGACCAGCGGCGTGTTCTACTTCCAGTCCGCCGCTCTGGCCGAGGCTATGGAGCAGCCCGGGATGGCCAACGCCTGGTATAAGCTGGACTTGGCGGGCCTGTTCGACCAGGTGGGCCAGCAGATGGGCATGAGCTATGCCTCCCTGCTGGAGATGAGCAAGGCCTCCCTGGAGATGAGCTTTACCGAGTATCTGGAGACCGCCCTGCGGTCCGTACCCGTCACCGGCGTGGACGCCACCACCGCCGACGTTCTGGAGGTTCTCAACCAGATGGCTGTCCGACAGCGCCTTCAAGAAGAGCGGCTCCACCTATGTGAGCACCTTCGAGCAGGACGGCGTGAAGATGACCATGACCCTGTACACCAGCGGCAGCAAGGTCACCGGCTATGCCATTGACATGGACGCCCCGGACATCATGAAGATGAACGCCTCCATGCGCAGCGACAAGCTGAACGCATCGGTGGAGATGAAGGTGGACAATATGCTGTCCATGACTATGACTATGGACGGCACCTACAAGACCACCAGCTCCAAGCCCAGCGCCGAGCCCCCGGCCAACGCCTCGATCGTTGATCTGACCCAGCAGCTGGGACTGGCTGCGTAACCCCACAAGAACAAAAGGAGCCCGGGACCTTTATAAGGGTCCCGGGCTCTTCTGCTTCAGCTGTTCTGTGTCTGCTCCTGCTGCTCTTTCTCCTTGAGGGCCTTGATGGCATAATCCAGGGCGGGCAGGGATCTTGCGGTGCAGTACTGCTTCATATGGATGAGTTCCCGAATGGCCTCTTTCGTTGTCATGGCACACACCCTCCTTTTCCTCAACACAGCTTTTGACGGCGACAGCGGTGGGTCCAGAGCAAAACCCTGGTGGGTTTGGGCGAAGCCCAACGTCAGCTGCGTTCACTTTATTTTACCACAGCGGAAGGGGGGATGCAAGAGAAGTTAAAACTCTTTTCGCTCTACAATGCGGCAAGAAATCAGCCAGGAGGGGACCATAGCCGCCACACCCACCAGGGGGAACAAGAGGAAGATGCCCAAAACAGCGGCGGGGCTGCTTGCTCCCAGCTGGTCCAGCCAGGACAAATCCACATGGACCCCCAGCTTGTAGGCCAAGAACATGGCAATAATGGGCAGGAAAATCAGGGCGTACAGGTAGGGGCGGGCCCGCTCAGGCCCCAGCTTGTAGCACAGGGGCAGGAGGATGTCCACAATCAGCAGCCCCGCGCCCAGCACGCTCAGGGCAGAGGCCATGGACTCCAGAAAGGGCTCCTGGACGGCGAGGACGGCAGCGGCGTTCACCACCGCAGCCAGCACCCCGGAGAACAGAGTGACGACCAAGGTAAACAGGTACCGGCTCCCCACCACCCGGCGGCGGCCCAGGGGCAGGGCCATAGCGTACCGCTCCCACTTGGCCTGCTCGTCGTAGGAGAAGGCCCCGATGGGGAGCATAATCATCATCACCGAGAGAAAGGAGCTGACAAAGGAGAAATTGAAGATGCCCATAAGCGCCATTCCAAAGTAAATTGCCATCACCATGGCGTAGGCCCGGATGGTCTTCATACTGACCAGCAGGTCCTTCCAAATCAATCCGGTCATGCGGATTCTCCTTTCCCAATAAAGAGCATGATGTCCTCCAGGCTTGTGCGCTCCGCCGCCAGGTCCGGGTATTTCCGTCCGAAAACGGCCCGGTCACGGACCAGGGCCTCGCAGCCGAAGGAGCTCCGCCGCACCCGCAACAGGTCGCCGGGGTCGATGGCGGCCAGCTGGGCGGCGGTGCAGCCCACCCGGCCGTAGCCGTCCAGAATGGCGTCCTTGCTGTCGGACAGCACCACCTGTCCCTGGTGGATGTAGGTGATGTAGTCGGCTACCTTCTCTAGGTCAGAGGTGATGTGGCTGGACAGGAGGATGGCGTGGTCCTCGTCCTGGATGAAGCCCAGAAATTCATCCAAAATCTCGTCCCGGACCACCGGGTCCAGGCCGGATGTGGCCTCGTCCAAAATCAGCAGCCTGGGGTGGTGGGCCAAGGCGGCGCCCAGAGACAGCTTCATCTTCATGCCCCGGGAGAACTCCTTGATGCGCTTTTTCTCCGGCAGAGCAAATTTTTCCAAATAGCTCTGGAACAGTTTGCCGTCCCACACCGGGTAGACGGGACCGAGAATCTTGTTTATGTCCCGGGCCCGGAGGGTGTCGTGGAAAAAGCACTCGTCCAGCACCACCCCCACATCGGCCTTGGCCAGCTGCTCCTCCCGGACACTGTCATAGCCCAGCAGGGTGATCTCCCCCGCGTCCTGGCGGATCAGGTTCAGGATGCACTTGATGGTGGTGGTTTTTCCCGCCCCGTTCTCCCCGATCAGCCCCATGATGGCGCCCCCGGGGAGGGTCAGGTGGATATTTTCAAGGGCAAAATCCCCATAGGACTTGCACAGCCCCTTCATTTCAATGGCGTTTTTCATAGCTCCTCACCTTTATATAGAATATCCAGCATTTCGTGGAGGGTTTCCGGCGGAAAGGCCCCCTTCCGGGCCTCCTCCACCGCCTGGACCAGCCGCTCCTCCACCTTGCGCAGCTGGGCCTCCCGCAGCAGCTCCTGGTCCTGGGGGGCCACAAAGCAACCCTTGCCTGGGACGTTTTCCAGGAAGCCGTCCCGCTCCAGCTCCTCGTAGGCCCGCTTGGTGGTGATGACCGAGATGCGCAGCTCCTTGGCCAGCAGCCGCATGGAGGGCAGGGCGTCCCCCGCCGCCAGCGTGCCGGCCATGATCTGCTCCTTCACCTGGTCGATAATCTGCTCATAAATGGGTTTTCCACTGGAGTTTCGTAAAATAATATCCATTTGGCGCGCCTTTCTATTCCTCGGGGACCCAACTGCCGGCCAGCGCGCCCGGTCCAGCGCTGGGTCTCTCCGATGGTAACGTCAGGTTTACTGTATATATACTATAATCACAGTATAGCACATTTTCCTCCCTTGTCAAGGGGGTGGGCAAACTTTTTTCTTCCTGAGAAGGCGGCAATCCTCCGCTTGCCCCGGCTGGAAGGCTGTGGTATACTGTGAAGGAGGTGATTTCGATGTTTGAGTTTAACCACTTTAATTTTAACGTGACCGATTTGGACAAGTCCATCCAGTTCTACCGGGAGGCCCTGGGCCTGGAGCCCATCAGCCGGAAGGAGGCCCAGGACGGCAGCTTTATCATTCAATTCCTGGGGGATGGCCTGACCGGCTTCCGGCTGGAGCTGACCTGGCTCCGGGACCACCCTCAGAAGTACGATCTGGGGGAATGCGAGTTCCACCTGGCCCTGCGGTCCCGGAACTATGAGGCGGCCTACGCCAGACACAAGGACATGGGCTGCATCTGCTTTGAAAATCCTGCCATGGGCATCTACTTTATCAGCGACCCGGACGGCTACTGGATCGAGATTATTCCCACCCGGTAAAGGGGCGGGGCAGAGGAGGCGGAACCGATGCGAAAGCTGGCGATTTTTTCCTTCTCCTTCTCCGCCGCCATCTTTGCCGCCAATGTTCTCTCGGCCGGCTGGGCGCTTCTCCCCGCCGGCGGGGTGCTGGCCCTCCTGTGCCCTGTGCTGTATTTGGGTCTCCGACGCAGACGCCGCCGGGCGGGCCTCAAGCTGGCGCTGGCCAGCGCGGGACTGGCTTTGGGGCTGGTGTGGACGGCAGTCTATACAGCGGTGTTTTTCCGCCCCGCCCAGGCCCTGGACGGACGCACTGTGGAGCTCACCGCCGCCGTGTCCGACTGGCCCCAGGAGGAGACCCACGGCTGGTCAGTCCCTGTGCAGGTGGACGCCGGCCGCTTCGTGAAGCTGTCCGCTGTCCTCTACCTGGACGGGCAGGGGGCGGCGCTGCGCCCCGGAGACCGGATCTCCGCCATTGTCCACTGTACTCTGGGGGACCGCACCTTTTCCGGGGAAAGCATCACCTATTACACCGCCAAGGGCATTTTCCTCCGGGGGACTGCCTATGGCCGGCTGGAGGTCCAGCGCCCGGACCGGGTTCCGTTCCGGTACTGGGCGGCGGTCCTCTCCCGGGAGCTGAAGGCGGGGATTGACGCCGCCTTTCCGCCGGACACGGCTCCGCTGATCCGGGCCCTGGTGACAGGGAACCGGGACGGCCTTACCGACCCGTTCACCAGCTCCATACAGCGCACCGGTCTGGCCCACACGGTGGCGGTGTCTGGGATGCACCTGGGCATTCTGGCGGCCCTGCTCACCGCTCTAGTGGGGCGGGGAAAGCGGAGCACCGCTCTGCTTCTGCTTGTCTGGGTGGTGCTGTTCTGCGGGGTGGCAGGGAACACCCCCTCGGTGCTCCGGGCGGCGGTGATGCTGGTGCTGCTCCATATCGCCCCGCTGCTGGACCGGGAGCGTGACAATGCCACAGCTCTCGGTCTGGCGCTGATGCTGCTGCTGGCCTGGAATCCCTTTTCCGCCGCCCACATCGGGCTTCAGCTGTCCTTCGGGGCGGTGACTGGCATTTTGCTGGTGTCCACCCCCATCCAGAACTGGCTGCTGGAGCGGCTGGGGCTAGACAGGCCGGCCAAACATTGGCTGGTGCGGCTGGGACAGAAGGTCCCCCGCTTCCTGATTGCCGTTCTGGCCTCCACTCTGGGGGCCTCGGTGTTCACTCTGCCCCTTACCGCCTTCCATTTTCAAAGCGTCTCCCTCATCTCTCCGCTGGCAAACCTGCTCACCCTGTGGGCTGTGACCCTCCTCTTTGCCGGCGGACTGGCCCTGGGGATTGTGGGCTGCTTTGCCCCGGCGCTGGCCACGGCCGCCGCCGCCCCCTTCTCCGCCCTGGCCCGGTACCTGGACTGGGTGGTCAATGGCCTCAGCCGGATGACCTTGGCCGCTGTCCCTCTGGACTCCCCCTACTACCGGGTGTGGGTGGTTCTCCTCTGCGTTCTCATCGGGCTGACGCTGACCACCGGAGTCCGAGGCCTGCGCCGAACCCTCCTCCCCGGCTGCGCGGCGGCTGTCACCTTCTGTCTGGCCCTTTCCCTGACCTATCTGGACTTCCAGACGGGAACCATGACCGTGACCGCCCTGAACGTGGGCCAGGGGCAGAGCGTTCTGCTGCGGGTGGGCGGCTTTGTGGCTCTGGTGGACTGCGGGGGGAGCGGCCCGGACAACGCCGGTGATCTGGCGGCGGACTATCTCCAGGGGAGAGGACTGGGGCGCCTGGACCTGCTGGTGGTGACCCACTACCACGACGACCACGCCAACGGCGTTCCTCAGCTGCTCCGGCGGCTGGAGGTATCCGCCGCGGCTCTCCCGGAGGTAGAGGCGGATTCCCCTCTCCACCAGGAAATTCTGTCCGCGGCGGCGGAGCGGGCGGTGGAGGTCATGTGGATTCAGACTGACACCCTTCTCCAGCTGGGAGAGGCGTGCTCCCTTCAGCTGTTTGCCCCGCTGGGCGCGGGGACAGACGCCAACGAGCTGGGACTTGCTGTCCTGGCCCGCTCCGGGGAGGTGGAGACCCTAGTCACCGGGGACATGCCCGGGGAAATTGAAGCACTGCTTCTGGCCCACACGGCCCTGCCCGACATTGAGCTGCTGGTGGCGGGCCATCACGGCTCCCGTTCCTCCACCACCCAGGCCCTGCTGGACGTGGTGCGACCTGAGCTGGCGCTGATCTCCGTGGGAGAGGGGAATCTCTACGGACACCCCGCCCAGGAGACCCTGGAACGGCTGGCCGTCGCTGGAGCGGACATCTACCGCACCGATTTGCAGGGCACCATCACAGTGCGCTTTCATCCATAGGGGCGCGGCTCCGCCGCCCCCTCCAAGCCAAAGGAGGACACGCCATGCCGCCCAAAGCCATACCGGACCAGGAGGGTCTGAAGGTCCTGGAGCAGGATTTGAACAGCGGAAAGCCAGGCAAGCTCTACCTGTTCTACGGGGAGGAGACCTATCTTCGGGACCACTACCTGGGACGGCTGCGGGAGCAGCTTCTGGCCGGCGGGATGGGGACCTTCAACCTGCACCAGCTCTCCGCCAGGGATATGTCCCCCCACGCTCTGGAGGAGGCGGTGGACTGCCTGCCCATGATGGGGGAGCGGACCCTGGTGCAGGTGACAGACTATGACCCCTTCAAGGCGGGGGAGAAGGACCGGGAGGGCTACCTTCGCATCCTCTCCCAGCTGCCGGACTACTGCTGTCTGGTCTTCCTCTACGACCTGATTGAGTACAAGCGGGACGCCCGGACCAAGCTGGCCGCCGCCCTGAAGCAGCACGGCACGGCGGTGAACTTCTGCCGCCAGGAGCAGGGCAAGCTGGAGCGGTGGATACAGACCCGGTTCCGGGCCCTGGGGAAGGAGATCAGCGCCGCCCTGGCCAGGGACCTGATCTTTCTGTGTGGCGACCTGATGACCACCTTAATCAGCGAGATTGAGAAAATCGCCGCCTACGCCCAGGGAAAGCGCATCACCCGGGAGGATGTGGAGGCAGTGGCCACGCCCCGGCTGGAGGCGGTGGTCTTCGGCATGACGGACGCCATCAGCCGGGGGGACTTTGACCAGGCGGCCTGCGTGCTGGGCAGCCTGTACCAGCGGCAGGAGAAGACCATCAAGCTGATGGGGACCCTGGGCTGGCAGCTGCGCCAGCTCTATTCCGCCCGTCTGACCCTGGAGTCGGGGCGGGGAAAGGGCTATCTGGTCTCCCTGTGGGGCCTGCGGGAGTTCCAGGCGGAAAAGCTGCTGAGCAGCGCCCGGCGCCTGTCTCTGGACTGGTGCCGGCAGGGGGTGATCCGGTGCGCCCAGACCGATCTGGCCATGAAGTCCACCGGCATAAGCGAGCAGGGCCGGCAGGAGCTGATTGTCAATCTGCTGCTGGAGCTGGCCGCCAGCCGGCAGGAGGGGTAGGTATGCTGCACATCCGAGAGGCCGTCGTGGTGGAGGGCCGGTACGACCGGAACGCCCTGTCCCAGGTGGCGGACGCTTTGATTTTTCAGACCGACGGCTTCGGCATTTTCCAGAACCCGGAGCAGATGGCCCTCCTCCGCCGGGCGGCGGAACGGCGGGGGCTGATTGTCCTTACCGACTCTGACGGGGCGGGCTTTGTCATCCGAAACAGGATTAAGGGAGCCATTCCAAAGCAGTACCTGAAGCACGCTTATATCCCCGATGTGTACGGAAAGGAGCGGCGCAAGCGCCAGGCCGGCAGGGAAGGCAAGCTGGGGGTGGAGGGTATGCCTCCCCAGGTGCTGGAGCAGGTCCTGCGCCGGGCGGGTGCCACCCTTTTGAACCCAGCGGAGCCAGTAGGAGCGGTCCCGCCCCTGACCAAGGCAGAGCTGTACGCCGCCGGACTGACCGGCGGCCCGGACAGCGCAGCCCGGCGGCGGGCCCTGCTGAAGCGGCTGGAGCTGCCCGAGCACATGAGCGCCAACGCCCTGCTGGAGGTGCTCAACGGCTGCTATACCCGGGAGGAGCTGGGCGCGCTTGTCTTTTAAGGAGGCATTCTTCTATGCACAAAAAACCGTCTATGCCCCCGGCGGGTGAAGCCATCTTATCTGGCGATATGGACACCGTGCGCCGTATGGAAGAGGATGGAAGCCTGCTCTTTCGGAAGGGCGGGACAGTCGAGCTACGGAGGAATATTCCAACGGTGGTAAAGCTGGGCGGGAAGGAAATGGCCACTTACTCCGACGCCTTCTGCTTTGCTCTGGCCCATGACCAGGCGGAGTACATTCAGTCCATAGAGCCAGCGGTCACGCAGGCGGAGCAGGACGTATTCCACCCGGCTGCCGCCTGGGAAACGTTCATCCAGAACCTGAGCTATTACATCAACCGGGCCGTTATGTGGGAATTTGATTGACAAATGCCGGGGAGCGTCCACCGCAGTTTTTGCGCTTCCGCTCTTGCAATCGGGGTAGACTTCCTGTATAATGTTGAGGAATCTTTTGGCGTTTGAGCCGGTTTCCGGCCACACTATACAGGAAGAGCGTGATCATGTTGAAGTACGATTTCACCGCGATTGAAAAAAAATGGCAGACCCGCTGGAAGGAAGAGAAGACCTTCGCCTGCAAAAACGGGGACCCCCGACCCAAGTTCTTCGGCCTGGTGGAGTTCCCCTACCCCTCCGCCGCCGGCCTGCATGTGGGCCATCCCCGGCCCTATACCGCCATGGACGTCATCGCCCGCAAAAAACGGATGGACGGCTTCAACGTCCTGCTGCCCATCGGGTATGACGCCTTCGGCCTGCCCACCGAAAACTTCGCCATCAAGAACCACATCCACCCCGCCATCATCACCAAGCAGAACATCGAAAACTTCACTCGGCAGCTCCATATGCTGGGCTACTCCTTCGACTGGGACCGGTGTGTAGACACCACCGACCCCAGCTACTACAAATGGACCCAGTGGATCTTCCTTCAGCTGTACAAGCACGGCCTGGCCTACAAGACCACCATGCCGGTCAACTGGTGTACCTCCTGCAAGTGCGTGCTGGCCAACGAGGAGGTGGTGGAGGGG
>JAAWAD010000041.1 GCA_022791995.1 Lawsonibacter sp. | reverse complement strand
TGGGCCGGACCCCCATGGCCCGCAGCCGTTCCCTCATCCACTTGGGGGAGGGGCCGATCTTCACGTTGCGCACCATCCGGGCGGTGTACCGGGGCACCAGATCGGCGGCGGGAGTCTCCACATCCAGCCGCTCGGGCAGCTTTCGGGCCAGGGGGTTGTCCGCGTCCTCGGGACAACCCTTCACCACCGGCTCGTGGAAGCGGCAGGGCTTGTTGAAGGTGGCCGCCGCCTCCCGGGCCAACCCGATGACCGACAGACAGTCGGGGCGGTTGGGGGTGATCTCGAACTCCACCACGTGGTCATCCAGGCCAGTGACCGGCCTGATGTCGTCCCCCGGCTTGCAGTCCTCGTAGAGCACAAAGATGCCATCGTTGATGCAGTGGGGGAACTCCTTCTGCTCGGCCCGGAGGTCGGCCAGATTGCAGATGGATTGGGTCTGGGTGTTGTAGGCCACCAGGTCCCCCTTGTGAATGTTTTGAAGCCTGATTTGGTGGACATTGCCGCTGCCGCTGCCCCAATCCAGGGCGATGGTCCAAGATCCGCCGCCATTGTTTATCACAAGCTCAACCAGTGCGCACACCACCGGGCCGAATACCTTGTCTCCCGGCTGGATGTCCGCTGGGATGGAAGGCTTCTCCGGGTCGATGGGCTTGTAGTCGTTCAGCAGGGCGGCGGCCTCAATGACCGCGTAGGGGAAGTCCCGCTCGTCCAGTCCCAGCTCCTTCAGGGAGCAGAGCATTCCATTGGACAGCACCCCCCGCAGCTTGCCCTTCTCAATCTTTTTGCCCCCGGGCAGGGTGGACTTGTGCAGCGCCACAGGAACCAAATCTCCCGCGTGGATGTTCCAGGCCCCGGTGACAACCTGCACCGGCTCCCCCCTGCCCACATCCAGCTGACACACCCACATGTGGTCGGAATCGGGATGACGCTCCATCTGCTTGATGCGGCCCACCACCACGTTGGAAATCTCCTCCCCCAAATCGTGGGTCAGCTCCACCTTGGATCCGGAGAGGGTCATGGCCTCGGCGAATTCCTTGTCGCCGGCGTCGATCTCAACAAACTCGTTGAGCCATTTTCTGGATAGATTCATATTTCAAACTCCTCGTTTATAGTGAAATTGGGCGATCAGTCCCACTCGACGCTGCCGCCTTCCTCTTGGACAAAGCGGCACAGCATATCCTCTTGCTCCACCAAAAAGCGGATAATTTCCCCCAAGCGGTTAGCTCGCGCTTCATTTTCCGGGGACAGAGGCCAATAGGCCACATACATGCCAGCCTCCGGGTCCGTCTTCATATCCGCTAAAATATCTGGATCGTTTTTCTCCAGATAGTACTGGAGAAGAGCTTCCCAGTTGTAGCCATTCATATAGGCGTCCTCACACACGGCGTTCATTTTTTCACCAAGAACAAGAATTTTCTCATGCTCGGCGTTTAAGAGGACCTCTACGTTCTCCCCGAGGGAAAAAACCTGAACATAGTCTGCCATACGCTGCGCACCTCTAAAACTGCTCCAAAAACCGCACATCGTTCTCGAAAATCAGCCGCAGGTCGGCGATCTTGAACCGGCGCATGGCAGTGCGCTCCAGGCCCATGCCGAAGGCCCAGCCGGAGTAGACCTCCGGGTCGATGTTAGCCATGCGCAGCACGTTTGGGTGGATCATCCCCGCGCCCAGCAGCTCAATCCAGCCCTCCCCCTTGCAGGTGGGGCAGCCGGCGCCGCCGCACTTGTGGCACTGCACGTCCATCTCGCAGGAGGGCTCGGTGAAGGGGAAGTGGTGGGGACGGAAGCGGGTGACGGTACCTTTGCCGTACAGGTTCTCCACCATCAGATTCAGGGTGCCCTTCAAATCGGCCATCGTGACCCCCTTGTCAATGACCATGCCCTCCACCTGGTGGAACATGGGAGAATGGGTGGCGTCCACCTCGTCCTTCCGGTACACCCGACCGGGGGCGATGATGCGGATGGGCAGGGGCATGGTGTCCATGGCCCGGACCTGCATGGGAGAGGTCTGGGAGCGGAGCATGACCCGGCTGTCCTCGTCCAAGTAGAAGGTGTCGCTCCAGTCCCGGGAGGGATGGCCCTCCTCGGCGTTCAGCCGGTCGAAGTTCAACTCGGCCAGTTCCACCTCCGGGCCGTCCAGCACAGTAAAGCCCATGCCAACAAAGATGTCCTTGATCTCGTCCAGGGCGATATACATGGGGTGCTTGTGGCCGATGATGGGGCTTTTGCCCGGGATGGTCACGTCCACCGTCTCGCTGCACAGGCGGGCCTCCAGGGCGGCCTGCTCCAGGCGCTGGGCGGTGCGGGCGATGGCCTGCTCCAGGGCGGCGCGGACCTCGTTGGCCAGCTGGCCCATGGCGGGGCGCTCCTCCGTGGAGAGCTTCCCCATCTGCTTCAGGACGGCGGTGAGCTCCCCCTTCTTTCCCAGGTACTTCACCCGCAGGGCGTCCAGCGCCAAGGCGTCCTTGGCCTCCTCGAAGGCGGCCAGGGCGTCGGCGCGGATATTGGCTAACTGTTCTTTCATTGAAAATTTCTCCTTTTGCATATCTTTCCGCGTATTCTTGCGGTTCCTCAGAAGCAATCGCAGACAGGGCGTTCCATGCTGACCGTCTTCCGGGGCAGGCTGTAGAAGCCGCAGGTCAAATCGGCTTTTCCCTCGCAGGTCAGCAGGGTCATGGCGAAGTGCTCGGCAATATAGGGGCTGGCCCAGCTGTCCTTCACCCCGTAGGGGTAGGCCAGAAAGAGCACCTGATTGCCCAGCTCCTCCTCCATACAGGACAGGCTCTTCGCCAGATCCGTGAGTACCCGGGCCTCGTAGTCCTCCCGGCACTCCCCGGCCCGGCGCTGGATACCATTGGGCCCTTCCTTCCGGTATCCCCCGTCGCCCCCGTCCTGGAGGTTGTGGAGGTAGTAGGTGTGGGAGCCGAACTCAATCAGCCCGGACATGGACATCTCCCGGCACATGTCCCAGGTCAGGTAGCCCTTGGCCTCCTCGTCCATCAGACGGCAGATCAGGGCGATGGAGGCCTTCATTCCCCGCTCCTTCAGCAGAGGAAAGGCCAACTGATAGTTGCTGGCATACCCGTCGTCCAGTGTAATCATGACCGCCTTGTCCGGCAGCGGCTCCCCCGCCGCCAGCTCTCGCGGCAGGACGGTGACATATCCGTTCTCTTCCAGCCAGTCCAGGTCCTGGCCAAAACGCTGGGCGGTGACAATCATGCTGTTGTCCCTGACCTGCTCCTCTGTATCCACCAGGTGGTGGTACATCAGAACGGTCACGGTGTGGGTCCTCTCCTTGGAGTAGCACTCCACCAGGTTCTCCACCGGAGGAACGGGGACATAGACCGGTTCAGGCTCTGACACAGCCTCTGCCGGAGGCACCTGTGGTTGAGAGACATTGGTATCCTCCACCTTACAGGAGGAGGATACCTCCCCACCCGCGGTGTGAGGAACCGACGCGCAGCCCTCCAGGGGGAACAGCAGACACAGACACAGGAACGACGCAAGGATGGAATACATAAAAAAACCTCCCAATCCAAAATAAAAGCCCTTCACCCCTACGCTCAAAGCTGGGACGAAAGGCGTTCCTTCCGCGGTACCACCCGCATTCGCGCCCTTTGGGACGCACACTCATATGGCCCCGATAACGGCGGACCGGCCGTTCCTCTCTCAAGGACCGCTCCCGGGCGAACCAAGCGCATTCCCCTCCAAGACGGCTCTCAGCCGGTGACCATCTCTCTCTGGTGAGGGATTCCAGCGCTATTTTCCCGTTCCTCGCATTTATACGATATCTATTTATAGCACAAATACGCCGGTATTGCAAGAGCAAATCTCCGCTTTTCCATAACTGCGGCTGTCTCTTTTCACTCCGCCTTCCGGTCTACCCACTCCACCCGGAACTTGGAATAGACAATCTTCTGCTCACTGTACAGGCCATAGTAGCCCGAGAGCATATAGGACACCCCGCAGCACAGGGCATAGAGAGGCAGCCCCTCCCCGCCGAAGAGCTCAAAGGACAGGAGGATGGCGGACAGGGGACAGTTTGTGGCCCCGCAGAAGACGGCAGCCATCCCCAGCGCCCCGGAGAAGCCGTGGGGCAGCCCCAGCATGGGCCCCATCCAGGTGCCAAAGGCGCAGCCGGTGAACAGGACAGGGACAATTTCACCGCCCCGGAAGCCCGCCCCCAGGGTGAGAGAGGTAAAGAGAATTTTCAAGAGGAACGCCTCTGGGATGGTCTCCCCCACCAGCATCCGGCGGATCACCGGGTCTCCGGCGCCGTTGTAGTCCTGGCTGCCCACCAGCAGGGTCAGGCCCAGCACCAGCAGACCGCCCAAGGTCGCCCGTGCCATGGTGCTGGATATGTACTTGTTGTAGATATGGGGGGCGGCGTGGACCATCATACAGAAGAGGATGGACACCAGGGCGCACAACACACCCAGACCCGCCGTACACAGCATGGAGAAGGGGGACAGAGGCGCCGCCGCTCCAATGACATAGCCCACAGACCCGTGGAGGCCGCAGAATTTTGCCACCAGCAGGGCGGTCTGAGAGGCCAGCAGACAGGGCACCATGGCAGCATAGTACATCCGCCCCACACTGACCACCTCCATGGCGAAGATGGCGGCGGTCAGGGGGGTGCCGAACAGAGCGGAGAAGGCGGCGGACATGCCGCACATCACGATCACTCGACTGTCCATGGCGTCCAGGCCCAGCTTCCGTCCCAGCCAGGCGGACATGGAGCCCCCCAGCTGAAGGGCAGCCCCCTCCCGCCCGGCAGAGCCCCCCACCAGGTGGGTAATAATGGTGGAGAGGAAAATCAGCGGCGCTGTGCGCAGCTTCATGGGCTCCGCCTCTCGCACAGCAACCAGCACCAGGTTGGTCCCCCGATCCTGCTCCATCTTGCAGATGCGGTAGATCAGAACAATGGACACCCCGCCCGCCGGAAGAAGCCACACAATCCGGGGCACATGGACCCGCACCTCTGTGCCCCAGTCGATGCCATAGTGAAAGGCCACCGCCACAACACCCACCCAAATCCCAATGCCGCAGGCGTACAGGGCCAGCTTCAAAAAGAAGAGACTGTCCCGGGCCCCATTCCGTATCCGTTCCAGATGCTGTCCCATTTCCTCCACCCCCTGTGTCATGAACTCCTGCCCCCTATTATAGCATAGTTTTTTCTCTTTTGCACCTACTGCTGTCTGCAATTCCGCCGAAAAAGCTTCCGCCCCCTTGCGGAACGTCCGGTTTTATGCTATGATGCACACTGTATCAAAGCAGAATCGCCTCCGTCCGCCGCAGCGGGCGGCACTCCGCAAGTTTTGCTGCATAACAAGGGGGAATTTCCGTGTCTGGGGACCAAATATGGCCCATACTATTCGGTATCAGCCTGACGCTGAACGTCATCGTGCTGGCGTGGCGTCCTGTACAAAAGCTGCTCCGCCGGGACAAGCAGGTTTCCGAGGACAACATCATCGCTATGGTAGAGGTGGGCGAGGAATCGGGCACCATTCAGAGCAATGAAAAGGAACTGATTGAAAACGTCTTCGAGTTCGACAACTCCACCGCCCGGGATGTAATGGTCCACCGCACCGATATGGTGACGCTGTCGGTCAACGCCGGCGAAGAGGAGATTCTGGAGGTTATCCGCCAGTCCGGGCTGTCCCGCTTCCCCGTCTACCGGGAGGATGTGGACGACATTGTGGGCGTCCTGTCCATGCGGGACTACCTGCTGAACCTGCACCAGCCAGACCCCCGCCCCGTTCAGGAGTTGATCCGCCCGGCCTACTTCGTCCCGGAGACCGTATCCGCCGATGTGCTCTTCCGGGATATGCAGCAGCGGAAAACCCATATGGCCCTGGTGGTGGACGAGTATGGAGGCACCAGCGGCCTTGTCACCCTGGAGGACCTGCTGGAGGAGTTGGTGGGCAACATCTATGACGAGTTCGATCCTCAGGAGGAGCAGAACATTATCCCATTAGAGGACGGGCGGTGGCGGGTGTCCGGCTCCGCCGACCTGGAAGAACTGGCAGAGGCCATCGGCTTTTCCCTCCCCGAGGACGAGGAGCGGGACTGCGACACCCTGGGGGGCCTGGTCTTCTCTCAGCTGTCCGTCATCCCAGAGGACGGCAGCCGTCCAGTGGTAGAGGCCCTGGGCCTGCGCATCCGGGTGGAGGAGCTGTGCGACCGCCGGGTGGAGTGGGCCTTTGTGGAAAAGCTGGAAGCCATCCCTGCTCCGAACTGCGTGTGAAAAACCAACCGGGGGCGTCCATATGGACGCCCCCGCCTGGTTTGATCTGGAAGGATGGATGAAAAAGGAATGATTGCGAACAAAAGCCTTGATTTAGGACAGGCCGGTAAGAGCGGCAACCGGCGAATCGTTAAATTTTTAACCTTCGTTCTGTTAAAACTTTAACACTGTTTCCCTGGAAATGCCATCCCCAAATTGATTATATCTTATATAACCAAATGTCTATACTCTGCCCTGTGCAGAAGAAGGGAGCCCTATGAAAGAACTGGAGCAGCTTCCCCTCCCCTTGCTCACCTGGTACCGGGAGCACGCCCGGGTTCTGCCCTGGCGCAGCGACCCCACCCCCTATCATGTGCTGGTATCCGAGATTATGCTTCAGCAGACCCGTGTGGCAGCCGTTCTGGACTGCTACCGCCACTTTTTAAAGGCCGCCCCGGACCCGGCGGAGCTGGCCGGTCTGCCGGAGGACCAGCTGATGAAGCTGTGGCAGGGCCTGGGCTACTACAGCCGGGCCCGAAACCTTCAAAAGGCGGCCCGACAGATCATGGAGGACTTCGGCGGGGTATTTCCAAATACTTATGAAAGCCTCCGATCCTTGTCCGGGGTAGGGGACTATACCGCCGGGGCTATCGCCTCTATCGCCTTCGGCCTGCCTGTTCCGGCGGTGGACGGAAATGTTCTCCGGGTGACGGCCCGGGTGTGCGGCGATGAGGGGGACATCGCCTCCCCCGCCATGAAAAGACAGGTGACGCAGGCTCTGGCCCTGGTGATCCCCACAGATGCCCCCGGGGACTTCAATCAGTCCCTGATGGAGCTGGGAGCCACTGTCTGTCTGCCCAATGGAGCGCCTCTGTGCGAACGATGCCCGGCGGCAGGCTTCTGCCGGGCCTTTCAGGAGGGCCGCACCGCTGAGCTGCCTGTAAAAGCCCCCAAAAAGGCCCGGCGGGTGGAGACGCGCACCGTATACCTCCTCTTTTCCGAAAACCGGATCGCCCTCCGCCGCCGCCCGGAACGCGGGCTGCTGGCCGGCCTGTGGGAGTATCCCAACGAGCTGACGGACCAGACAGACCAGCTGGCACAGTGGGGGCTGGCCCCCGTCTCTGTGACGCCAGCGGGGACAGGAAAGCACATTTTTTCCCATATTGAGTGGCACATGACTGCCCTGGCGGCGGAGCTGGCCTCCCCGGAGCTGCCGGAGGGCTGGGTATGGGCCGACCGGACCGCTCTGCGGGACATCTACGCCATCCCCAGCGCCTTTCAGTGCTTCTCCTACAGGGTGGAGCAGCGCCTGTCCATGCCGGAGGACTAGTCCGCCCCTGGAAAGCGGGCACATTGTGCCCACATTACTTGAAAAAGGAGGCCTCTTATGCTCTGCCGCCTCTGCCCTAGAGACTGCGGCGCCCTGCGCACCGAAACGGAGGGAACCGGCCGATGCCGGATGCCCGCCGCTCCGGTGCTGGCCCGGGCCGCCCTCCACCACTGGGAGGAGCCCCCCATCTCTGGAAGCCAGGGTTCCGGGACCATTTTCTTCTCTGGCTGTTCCCTGGGCTGTGTCTTCTGCCAGAATGAGCAGATCAGCCACAAAAACTTCGGCCAGGCTGTCACCACACCCCGCCTGCGGGCCATCTGCCAGGAGCTCATCGCACAGGGAGCCCACAACATCAATCTGGTCAATCCCACCCACTACGCCCATGTGGTTCGTGCCCTGCTGGAGAATCCCCTGCCTGTCCCTGTGGTATGGAACTCCGGCGGGTATGACAGGGTGGAAACCCTGCGCACCCTGGAGGGGAAGGTCTCCATCTACCTCCCCGACCTGAAATACCTGGACAGTGGGACCGCCCAGGCGTACTCCGCCACCCCCGATTACCCAGAGACCGCCCAAGCAGCCATCCAAGAGATGGTCCGACAGACCGGCCCCTGTCAATTTGACAGGACCGGTCTGCTGTTACAGGGGACCATAATCCGGCACCTGCTTCTCCCCGGCCAGGTGAATCAGGCTAAGGCGGTGATGGATTGGACTGCCAGGACCTTTCCGCCCGGGACTGTGCTGTTCTCTCTTATGAGTCAGTACACCCCCTGGGGAGACCTGTCCGCCTGCCCGGAGCTCAGCCGCCGCCTGCGCCCCGGAGAGATACGAACCGCCCAGGCCTACATGGAAAATCTGGGACTGTCCGGCTTTACTCAGGAGCGGACCTCTGCCCGGGAGGAATATACCCCGCCCTTTGACCTGACTGGAGTGTAAGGACATCTCCGGCCGCAACAACATCTGTCAACAGACCAAGGAAAGGAGTTTTCACCATGTCAACAAAACAAAATGGGAAAACCGAGCGCTGTACTGTGGGCCATACTGCTGACGCCCAGGACCGACAGCCCCTGAACATCCAGTATCGGGACATATCACTCCAAGAGCTCTGCCCGGAGCTGTTCCGCTGCTTTGTCCGACATCAGGCTGTCACGAAATGCTGGCGCAAGGAGGGCGGCAGCTGGATTATCAAGGACGTCCCCTTTACAGACGACTGGACCGAGGCAGATTACCAAACCCTGGTCCGCTGTCTGAAGAACACCCTTGCCACCGGGGGCTTCGTCCATGCCGCCTTTCTGGACGGCACGCTCAAGGGCTTTGTCTCGGTGGAGCCCACCCTGTTCGGCGGCGAACAGCAGTATCTGGACCTGTCCAGCATCCATGTGTCCGAAGAGCTGCGGGGAATGGGAGTCGGCTCGGTCCTTTTCGCCGCGGCAAAGGCCTGGGCCCGGGCAAGGGACGCAAAAAAACTCTATATCTCTGCCCACTCCGCCGCCGAAACGCAGGCCTTCTACCGTGGTCTCGGCTGTGTGGAGGCGACGGTATATAACCAGCAGCATGTGGAGGCAGAGCCCTTTGACTGCCAGCTGGAATTTGAGCTGATGTAAACAAGAGGAACCTGGAATCAAGTAAGTCCATGCCTGTTCCGCTTTCTGTATATGGAAATTTACGGAAGAAGAGACGGCCTTCCCAACGGATGAGCAACCGCTTCCGGGGGAATGATTTCCTGGAATTGGAGAACACACGGTATAAAATTCGCTATTTTTCACAATGCCAATTTAAATTGGCAGACAGAGCCCGGTAATTCATATATCCTTCTTGACATAGGAGGTGATTGAGTTGCCGAAAACAACCAGTGTTTACCGAAAATTCCCCAATGTCAGCAAATTATTGGAAGAAAAACTATTTTCTAGGAGGAAGGAAATGAAGCTGTCTCAAAGCGCCCTGGCAGAACGGGCCGGACTTACGCGGAATTGTATCCAGCAAATGGAGTGTCACGAGCATCTGCCGCTGCCATCCACCATGTTTAATCTGATCCAGGCACTGGATTTCAGTGAGGAAGAGACTGTCTGCTTCTGGAGGGACCTGAGCGAAGCCTATCGCCAGGACAATGCCCTTCAGCAGGAGAATGCGGAGCCAACCGGGGTGGTGTAATGGACAGAGAACACTTTCTGGACGATATCTACGATTTGCTGTACCGCTTAGGTGTGACCGCAAATTACACAGGCTTTTTCCATATTGCCCACGCGGTTATGCTGTGCGTGGAACAGCCGGACCGGCTACTCCTGGTGACAAAATGGGTGTACCCGGAGGTCGCAAAGGCGTATGGGACCAACTGGAAGGCAGTGGAGCGAAATATCCGAACGGCAGGATGCATCATCTGGCGGGAGAACCAGCTTCTTCTGGAGCAGCTGGCCCGCCGGCCGCTGACCCGGAGACCCAGCACCGCCCAGCTGCTGGCTATCCTTTCCTCCAGCCTATCACCTCCGCCGCTGCTCTACGCACCGGAGGAAGCAACTGCTGCGGACAGCGCTCCTCTGTCTGAGCCCTAGCCCTTCATCTGCCGGGCACTTTCACCTCCACCCCCTTGACCATGGCAGACAAGATTAGGGTAACGCCACTTCTCCTGGCCCTCATCCCACAAACTGCCGCCCCGCTCCATACAGGGAGCGGGGCACAGCCTGTCGAAAAAGTCTGTCTTCAAGACAGACTTTTTCGCATAAGTGTAGTAAAATAAGATCGGGGCGAGAAAGCTGCTGGAGAATGGATACCGGGAATATCGCAGCGCCCCAAAGATCTGTGCCCAAGGTACGATCTAAACGCTACGCCAGATACTCCTGCGTCCATCCCTTGGTTTCCCGTTTCCATTTAATTTCCTTATCGTACATTTTCATATTCCCCTGTCCCATTTTATATTTTAGGGTCGAATATGAAAACAAAATGAAATTCTATGCTTGATACTATGTAGGTATTGACATTTCCAAGGCAAGAGCATGATTGCCGTCATCGGCCTTGGTGATCCCGCCCTTTGAAGTGGGACACACCGATATTGAGCCGTGTGAGCTATCGAGCCTGCTGAGAGGGCTGGACGGCAAGACTCATGTGGTGATGGAGGCCACGGGGAACTACTGTGGATAACTGCCCAATTAATGGAAAATTGCTCCTCCTACCAACGTAGCTCACACTTACCAGTAGTACTCTTAAATTTCCAATATAAATAGTATCTATTTTTTGCATCTAAATCTATTTTACCCACAGGAGATTGCTGGTTTAACTTCATTAGCGGTTCTTTCTTCGCATCCAAAAGAGTTACTTCTACATCTCCCTTCGACAACTGTCCATCAAAGGTAAATTCATATGTTCTGCTTTCACGAAACCTCCCCATATGCTTAACCCAGCCAGTACAAGAGTCCAAAGTTGCTTTATCCGCATCTCGACCGGGCCAAAATACAAATAGAATTGCAGCAATACTTTTTGATATTGCAATACTCCGAAAATATTGCCATATATTCAATGTCCTGTCCTCCAATCAATCCGGCCCATGAGTTGTCAAATTCCGGGTTGCCGCTCTGATTATATCGCAGCCAATGTTTATTATCAATCTGCCATAGGCGAAATCAACAGCGTCTAGCTCCATCAACACAAAAAGTAAAAGGGCCATAATAGCCAATCTAAGTCCTTCGCATCCAGGAAAGGTCTTTTCCAGTACACCTCATCACCTTGTGCTTGAAGCAGCCATTCCTTTTTTGCCTGTAGCAACTGCCTGTCCATTTTTGATATTATATGAGCAGCACCTATTTGGCTGTCAGACCACCATATGTGTTTACATGATGGCTTCCGCCAACAAGTTCCTGCGCATCTACTATGCTACAGTGAAGCTGCATCTGGAAAGTCTCGAAGCCTGAACCCCCGTCTCAGAACCGCTTATTTGTTGCAGGCGTGGGAGAGGTAGCTTAGAAAATTCTGAACTGTATCCGGAAGAGCGCGGTTTTTTTTGCAAACCAGGTGGATACTGCGGACAGTATCTTTACTATCCAACCCATAAAAGCACACCTCTCCGCTGGCATAACGCATCAGTCCAGCGCGAATAAACGCCGCTCCGGTCCCCGCCGCCGCCATGTGGTAAGAGGTCAATAACTGATCCAGGGTTACAAAGGTATTGGGCGCAAATCCGCCCTGCTTACAAATCTTCATCCCACGGCTGTACATATCATTTCCCTGCTTTAAAAGAAGAAAGGGCAGCTCTTTAAACTCACCGATTGAGAGACGAGGACAATCATCCCGCAGTCGTGAGGCACTTTTCAGATCATCCGGCCCCAGCTGATACTCTGAGAGCCGTTTATTCATTGGGGCGGCTGCCGGAACGGCCAGGATAATATCCTCCTCTCCAATGGCGGTGGTCTGAAACATGTGACCGGACCAGGTCTGCACCGTCAGGCAAGCGTCGATGGTATCCTTTTGCAGACACTCAATTAAATCGTTGTCGCTGGCCTCAATTACGTTGATCTGACAGTGCGGATGGCCGCGCTGAAAGTCCTGGAGAATAGGAGGAAGGATATAGGCGCAGAAAAAAGTCGGAGCACCAATATTCACTGTGTGCTGCCGCGCCTGAATACAGCGTGCAAAACTGTCCTCCAGCTCCTGCTGAATCTCCCGCATACGCTCGATTGCGGTAATAAATTCCCGGCCCTCCGGGGTCAGCTCAATGGGGTTGGTACTGCGGTCGAAAAAAGCGCACCCCCACACCGCCTCTTCCTTTTGAATAGCAGCGCTGAGCGCTGGCTGAGAGACAAAGAGCTTCTGTGCAGCTTTGGAAAAGCTTTTCTCCTTGTACACCTGATAGATATAGTTGACACTGTTTCTCAGCATTGTGCTTTCCTTTCCTCTATCGCTTCCGCGCTTGTAGATAAGTCGCCCGACCACTCCCCAGCAGGCGACAGGATACGCCGCTGCATATTTTTCATTATACTGTTCCCATTCCCGATTTTCAAGCGCCTGGCACAGAATTTCCTTTTTCCTATCACCCCATACCCCACTTTGGTTGAGGGTCTGGTATCGCAGCCGCACTTTCTCTCATAATACACAAAATGCTCCCCCTATCAAGGATATTAAGGATATTACGGTGTCGTACCGCCTTTCACAGCGGGAACGTTACCATACAGCCTTTTGTTTGTTCCCGTCCGAAAAAACAGAAAACCGCTGTACCCCCAACCAGTTTTAAGCCGGTCATGGGGCACAGCGGTTAATGCGGATCTTTAATATACGGAGAGCTCCATCTTCTGTGAGAGGTATTCCAATGCCTTTATTCCGCAAATGCTGTTTCCTTTTTCATCCAGCAGTGGAGAAAAGGTGGCAATCCCCATTCACCCTAGTACAGCCGCCATAATGCCGCCGACACTGCCGCTTTTCGCCGGAATCCCTACCTGAAACGCAAACTCGCCAGCCCGATTATACAGTCCGCAGCTGGCCATCAGAACACGCAGCAGCCGTGCTGTCTGGGGCGGCAAAATTTCCTGCTCAGCCTGCGGAGTTCGGCCTCCATTGGCTAAAACAGCGCCAAAATAGCTGAGCAAATGGCAGTCTGTCAGCATGGAGCACGCATGATAATATACAGCCAAATGCTCTTCTGGTGCGCCGTCTATCACACCCTTATCCTTCATCATCTGGGCCAATGCCTGGTTTCGGTGGCCAATTTTTGTCTCGCAGCAGAACACCTTTTCTGAACATGCAACGGACGCCACACCCAGACATCGCGCTGCCATCCGACGGACCTTCTGAAACCGGTCGTCTACGCTCTGCCCTGTAATGCAGCTTGACACTGCGATTGCTCCTGCATTAACCATAGGATTCAACGGGTGGGGATTGACCAGCTCCAATCGGTAAATGGAGTTAAACTGATCGCCAGAAGGCTCCATCCCCACCTTGGAGAACACCGCTTCAAAGCCTGCGTCCTCCAACGCCACCGCCAGAAGAATCAATTTTGATACGCTCTGGATTGTAAACTGCACCCGGCAGCCCCCCCACCGAAACCTGTTCACCTCCACAGGTCGTAACGCAGATTCCCAGTTGATTGGGATCCTCTTTTGTAAGCTCTGGAATAAACGTCGCCGCATTTCCCTGCCCCTGCCAGCCAAGCGCATATTGATATGCGGCAGAAATTGTCTGCTTCATATTCGTTCCTCTGCATGTTTTATCCATTTATCCTCAAAGCTGATATTCTCCCAGTCGTCCAAATAGCCGGACAGTAGATCAATCTGCTGCTGGGAAATGGTCTCCATGGATAAATTGGCAATCGCCTTTTTGATTTTCTGGCGGCGTGTGTCCAGTTCCTCGATTTTCTTGTTGGCGTAGGCAAGTAGGGTAGCATTTGCCCCGGTCAGCATGTCAGGTAACTTTTCAATTTCCGCCTCCACTTGTGCCAGCTCCACTTGATAGGCGGTCAATTTCGGGTTTGCATTTTCCTCACCGCCCCGAAGGTGTTTGAAATCCCGGAATGTCTCTCCCATAGAGGTAAATATAAACTGTTCAAATTCCACTGTGCGGAGAGTGCCGCACCCCGGAAAGCCCTTGTGGTCGGACCGTTTTTTACAC
>JAAWAD010000040.1 GCA_022791995.1 Lawsonibacter sp. | reverse complement strand
TCCTCGTAGTCCCACACGGCCACCTTCTGGATCTCGTGGCTGGTGCGGAAGCCGTCGAAGAAGTTGATGAAGGGCACCTTGCCGCTGATGGCGGAGAGATGGGCCACGGGGGAGAGGTCCATGACCTCCTGCACGTTGCCCTCGGCCAGCATGGCGAAGCCGGTCTGGCGGCAGGCCATCACGTCGGAGTGGTCGCCGAAGATGTTCAGCGACTGGGCGGCCACGGTACGGGCGGAGACGTGGAACACGCCGGGGAGCAGCTCGCCTGCGATCTTATACATGTTGGGGATCATCAGCAGCAGGCCCTGAGAGGCGGTGTAGGTGGTGGTCAGCGCGCCCGCGTTCAAGGAGCCGTGGACGGTGCCGGCGGCGCCGGCCTCGGACTGCATCTCGATGACCTTTACGGTGGTGCCGAAGATGTTCTTCTGACCCTGGGCCGCCCACTGGTCCACGTAGTCGGCCATGGGGCTGGACGGCGTGATGGGGTAAATGCCAGCGACCTCGGTAAAAGCGTAGCTGACATACGCCGCGGCATTGTTGCCGTCCATGGTTTTGAATTTTCTTGCCATTAAATTCCCTACTTTCTTCCTGATTTGACCGGGCGGGCGGACCACCCGCCCAGATCCCGTATCCGTCTGCCCTTGCTCTGCCGGAAGGGTACAAAATACTTATACTTGCTATAAGCGTTTTGTTATACCTCCGCACGGCAGCGCCGCTCCCCGGCAGCAGGGAGCGGTCTGGAGGTTTCTGCCACTTTAGTGTAGCACTTTTCCGGTCATTTGTAAATCCAAAGCTTGAAATTTTCCTTGCTTTTTTCTGTCCCTTCAAGGAGTTGCGGGGGAGGATGCAGCCCCTCCTGCATTTGCCCCAGCTCCTTCCGAACGGGAAGGCGTGCCAGGGCCTGCACAGCGGGTAAATATGTGCTGCGGTATAATAAAATTGAGACGGTTCCGGGGCAGTGACGGCCGAATAGGAGAAAAAGCGGTTGAAAAATTCCGCACCAGGAGGTAACATAAGGGAGAACATGTTCCGCCCGAGGGGCGTATCTGAGAAAACGCGGAGGAGATGGACATGGCCGGCACACTGTATCTGGTACCCACCCCCATCGGCAATCTGGGGGATATCTCACCCAGGAGCATTCAGGCCCTGGAGGAGGCGGACTTTGTCGCCGCCGAGGACACCCGGGTGACCTTGAAGCTGCTCAGTCACCTGGGGCTGAAAAAGTCCATGGTGTCCTACCACCGGCACAACACAGAGAAAATGGGCCAGGCCGTGCTGGACCGCCTGCTGTCTGGAGAGAGCTGCGCCCTGGTCACCGACGCGGGCACCCCGGCCATCTCGGACCCGGGGGAGGAGCTTGTGGCCCAGTGCGCCCGGCAAGATATTCCGGTGGTGGCCATCCCGGGCCCTTGCGCCCTGGTCACCGCCCTGGCGGTCTCCGGCCAGCCCACCGGCCGCTTCACCTTTGAGGGCTTTCTGCCCATGAACAAGAAAAACCGCCGTGCCCGGCTGGAGGCCCTGCGGGGAGAGGAGCGGACCATGCTCTTCTATGAGGCCCCCCACAAGCTGCCGGCCACCCTGTCGGACCTGGCGGAGACCTTCGGAGCGGACCGGCCTGTCTCTCTCTGCCGGGAGCTGACCAAGCTCCACGAGGAGGTGCGCCGCACCACCCTGGGAGAGGCGGCGCGCTGGTATCAGGAGAATCTGCCCCGGGGAGAGTTTGTCCTGGTGGTCCGGGGGGCGCAGCCCGCCGCGCCGGAGGAGGCCATCCTGGAGGACGGTCTGGAGCTGGCCGGCCGTCTGCGGACGGAGGGGCTGTCCCTCCGTGACAGTGTGCGCCGGGCCGCCCAGGAGCTGGGCCTGTCCAGAAACGAGCTGTACCGTCTGGCCCTGGAGCGGGAGCTGCAGGGGGAGAGGGGAGCCGCGCCGGTTCTGGAATGCGGTCTGGAATAGGCGTCCCGAAAAAATGATTTTTACGTTCTCCAAAATAAGGATTGCAGAATGGGATAAAATATAGTACAATAGAAAAAGCGTTGCCCGCCTCGGCGCGGAGCAAGGCCGCACTAGTCGGGGAGATAGCGGTGCCCTGTACCCGCAATCCGCTAAAGCGGGGATGAAGCCCGGCCCCCGGACGTGCCATGTGTCGTCTGACCTGAATAAGCAGTGATGATAGGCCGGTCCCGCGCAACGGGGTCCCGTGAACCGTGTCAGGCGGGGAACCGAGCAGCACTAAGCGGTCTGCCCCGTGTGCCGCGGGGGTACTGTCCTTGAGCCGGCTGTTCAGGTAACGGACATATGGTGCGCTTCAAAGGCCGGTGTGCGGCCTTGCCTTGCACCGAGTTGAGGCAGCCGTTTTGTAGGGGCCGGCGCCCTCGCCGGCCCGCTTTTTATCGGACGAGGCCCGTTTTGCCAAGGGGAGGTGGACCGACATGTATCAAGCTCTATACCGCAAGTGGAGGCCCCGCACCTTTGACGATGTGGCGGGCCAGGACCACATCACCCAGACGCTGAAGCGGCAGACGGCGGCGGGCCGGCTGTCCCACGCCTACCTGTTCACCGGCACCCGGGGTACCGGAAAGACCACCTGCGCCAAGATTCTGGCCCGGGCGGTGAACTGCGAACATCTTCAGGACGGAAACCCCTGCAACGCCTGTCCGGCCTGCCTGGGCATTGAAAACGGCTCCATTCTGGATGTGCTGGAGCTGGACGCCGCCTCCAACAACGGGGTGGACCAGGTCCGGGCCCTGCGGGACGAGGCGGTGTATACCCCTGCCGCGGTGAAAAAGCGGGTCTACATCATCGACGAGGCCCACATGCTCACCCCCCAGGCCTGGAACGCCCTGCTGAAAATCCTGGAGGAGCCGCCCCCCCACCTGATGTTCATTCTGGCCACCACCGAGCCACATAAGGTGCTGGCCACCATCCGCAGCCGGTGCCAGCAGTTCGCCTTCAAGCGCATCCTGCCCGGGCAGATTGCCCAGCGGCTGGCCTTTGTAGCCGAACAGGAGGGCATCGCCCTGACCCGGGAGGGGGCCGCCCTTCTGGCCCGTCTGGCGGACGGGGGAATGCGGGACGCCCTGTCCCTGCTGGACCAGTGCTCCGGCGGGGGGAAACAGGTGGACGAGAAGGAAATTCTGGATACCCTGGGGCTGGCGGGCAATGTGGAGACCGCCGCCCTGATGGGCCATCTGGCCGCCCGGGACACCGCCGCCGCCCTGGAGAGCCTGGGCCGGCTGTACGCCAACGGCAAGGAGATGAGTTCCGTTCTGGGCGAGCTGTCCGCCCTGGCCCGGGACCTGCTGCTGCGGAAGACCGCCCCCCAGGGGGGGACTGCCCTGCTCACGGGCGGCTATGACGAGGCCGCTATGCGCGCACTGGGGGAGCAGCTTACCGCCCAGCGCCTGCTGTATATGCTTACGGTGCTCCAGAGCACCTCCGCCGCCCTGGCCCGGAGCAGCAGCCGACGCACAGACACCGAGCTGTGTCTGATCCGCCTCAGCGACGAGAGCCTGGACGAGTCCCCGGCGGGGCTGTCCGCCCGTATCGCCCGGCTGGAGGAGCAGCTGGCCCAGGGATTTGCGTCCCCTCCCCGGCAGATGGCTGCTCCTGTCCCGGAGGAGGCCCTGCCCCCGGAGGAGGGACCGCCCCTCCCCGAGGAGCCGCCCTCGGAGGAGCGGGAGTATGCATTCGACGTGCCGGAGCCCCGGACATCCGATCCCCAGCCCCTCCCGGCCCAGAGTCCGCCCCCTGTGCCCCCCTCCGCCGGAGGAGAGGACCGGGCCTTCTGGCCCGCCTTTGCCGCTGGCCTGCGGGGCGGCGTGTTTGCCTCTGTGCGGCCCTATCTCACCAACCCGGACCGAGTGACGGGGGTGTGGAACGGCAGCCAGCTGACCCTTTGGACGGATACGGATTTCACCCGCTCCATGCTGAGCAGGCCGGCGGTGAAGGAGGGGCTGGAAAAGGCCGCGGCAGCCGCCTTCGGCGGACAGCCCCAGGTCAGCGTGGTCACCGGACGCCCGCCGGAGGCAGGGCCCTCCGCCCCGACGGTTCCCCCGAAGGATCCGATGGATGATCTGCTCGCCTTCGGCGAGCTGGACAACATTACAGTATCGGAATAGAAAAACGCCTGGCCTTCCCAGGTGGATGACGAAAAATAAGAATGAGGAGTGTGCCCGATATGGCAAAAGGCTTTGGAAGCCGCGGCATGGGCGGTATGGGCGGCGGCATGAACATGAACATGCTCAAGCAGGCCCAGAAGATGCAGCAGGACATGCTGAAAATGCAGCAGGAGCTTCAGGAGAAGGAGTATCAGGCCGCCGCCGGCGGCGGGGTGGTGTCGGCCACCGTGTCCGGAAAGCATGAGCTGAAGGCCCTGGTGATCGACCCGGAGGCGGTGGACCCGGAGGACGTGGAGATGCTTCAGGATATGATTGTGGCCGCCGTCAACGAGGCCATGCGCGCCGCCGACAGCGACGCCGCCGAGACCATGCAGAAGCTCACCGGCGGCATGGGGCTGCCGTTCTGACCCGGAAAAACAGGGGCTGCCTTAAGGCGGCCCCTGCCGTATTTTTCTTGCCGGAGGCGGGGAAAACTGCTATACTGTCCCTTGAAAGGACGCCCGGGCTGGACCGGGGGAGAGAGGCTTGCTGATGAAGAACGAAAAAAAGCTGATGATTCTGGACGGGAATTCCATCGTAAACCGGGCCTTTTACGGGGTGAGTCAGACGCTGACGACCCGGGAGGGCCAGCCCACCAACGCCATTTTTGGATTTTTGAACATTCTGAACAAGCTGCTGGAGGAGGAGAAGCCCCAGGCCCTGTGCGTGGCCTTTGACCGGTCGGCCCCCACCTTCCGGCACAAGGCCTATGAGGCGTATAAGGCCAATCGGAAGGGGATGCCCGACGAGCTGGCAAGCCAGATGCCTCTTTTGAAGCAGGTGCTGGAGGCCATGCGCGTGCCTATGTATGAGCTGGACGGCTGGGAGGCCGACGACATCCTGGGTACTGTGGCCGCCAGGGACGCCGCCGCCGGATGGAGCACGGTCATTGTCACCGGGGACAAGGACGCCCTCCAGCTGGTGACGGACACCGCCACGGTCAAGCTGGTGTCCACCCGCATGGGCCGCACCACCACAAGGGACGTGACCCCCGAAGCTTTTCAGGAGGAGTACGGCTTTGCCCCCGTTCATATCATCGACCTGAAGGCCCTGATGGGGGATACCTCGGACAACTACCCCGGGGTGAAGGGGGTGGGGGAGAAGACGGCCATGGCTCTCATCCAGCTGTACGGCTCTATTGACCACCTGTACGACCACATGCCCGACATCTGCTCTGCCCCCGGTGTGCCCGCCAAGCCCGGGGTGGTGAAGAAGCTGGCGGAGGGGGAGGCCGACGCCCGGCTGTCCTACACCCTGGCCACCATCCGCACCGATGCCCCCATTGACTTTGCCCCGGAGGCCAACCTGCGCCAGGAGCCGGACAACAACCGGCTCTACCAGCTGTTTCTGGACCTGGAGTTTGCCAAGCTTATTGACAAGTACCACCTCACCGCCCCCCAGGGGGAGGGGAAGGCCCTGGAGGAGCCTGTCTTCGAGGGGATCTACACCAGCGAGGTGGTGGAGACCTGGGAGCGCCTGGAGGAGCTTCTGAAGCAGTGGAGGGAGCGGGGCCCAGTGGATGTGCTGGCCCTGCCCTCTCTGGACGTCGTCTGTGTAGCGTGCCGGGGCAACGAGCGCGACAGCACCGCCGCCCTGCTGTTCTCCGACCGGCTCACCGACTGGCACGAGGTGCTCCGGCGCCTGTTCGGGCCGGAGATCCAAAAAGCGGCCCATGGGGTAAAAAACCTGTGCCGCGCCCTGCTGGAGGAGGGGATCACCCCCGGCGGCTTCGTCTTCGACACCGAGGTGGCCGCCTACCTCCTGGCCCCCACCGATGGCAGCTACGAGCTGGAGAAGCTGGTGCTCACCTACTACAACCAGAAGGCGGACAGCGCCGATGCCTACCTGTCCGACGGGGCCTTCGGTCCCCTGTCTGACCCGGTGGTCCCCACCGCCGCCCTGCTGTCCCACTGCGCCTGGATTGGCGCGCTGCGGGACACCCTTACCAGGCGCTTGCAGGCGTTGGGTATGTGGGAGCTGTACCAGAAGGTAGACCTTCCCCTGTGTCCTGTGCTGGCCGAGATGGAGATGGAGGGCTTTCTCATCGACCGGGGGGCGCTGGCCGAGTTCGGCGCCATGCTCTCCGGCCGGATTGACGCCGCCCAGGGGAGGATTTACCAGCTGGCGGGGGAGGAATTTAACATCAACTCCACCCAGCAGCTGGGACACATCCTCTTTGACAGCCTGGGTCTGCCCCCGGTGAAAAAGACAAAGACGGGATACTCCACCAACGCCGAGGTGCTGGAGAAGCTCCGGGGAGAGCACGCCATCATCGGGGAGATCCTGGAGTACCGCCAGCTCACCAAGCTGAAATCCACCTACGCCGACGGCCTGTCCAAGGTTATCGCCCCGGACGGCAGAATTCATACCTCCTTCCAAAACACGGTGACGGCCACGGGGCGGCTGTCCTCCACCGAGCCGAATTTGCAGAACATTCCTGTGCGCACCGAGCTGGGGGCCCAGCTGCGGAAGATGTTTGCCGCGCCCGCCGGAAGGGTGCTGGTGGACGCGGACTACTCCCAGATTGAGCTGCGGCTGCTGGCCGCCATCTCTGGGGACCAGGCCATGATCGACGGCTTTGCCAGCGGAGAGGACATTCACGCCATCACCGCCTCCCAGGTCTTCGGCGTGCCGCTGGAGGAGGTCACACCCCAGATGCGCAGAAGCGCCAAGGCGGTGAATTTCGGCATTGTGTACGGCATCTCCCCCTTCTCCCTGTCCCAGGACATCGGGGTCACGGTCCAGGAGGCCAAGGCGTATATTGACCGGTACTTTGCCCACTACGCTGGGGTCCGGGCCTATATGGACGGGGTGGTGGAGCAGGCCAAAAAGGACGGCTTTGTGTCCACCCTGGCCGGCCGCCGCCGGTGGATTCCTGAGCTGAAGTCCTCCAACTTCAGCACCCGGTCCTTTGGGGAGCGGGTGGCCCTTAACGCCCCCATCCAGGGCACCGCCGCCGATATCATCAAAATGGCCATGCTCCGGGTCCGGGGCCGCCTGAGGGCGGAGGGGCTGGCGGGCCGGCTGGTCCTCCAGGTCCACGACGAGCTGATTGTGGAGTGCCCTGAGGGGGAGGCGGAGACCATCCGCGCCCTGCTCAAGGAGGAG
Source organism: Lawsonibacter sp. (assembly GCA_022791995.1). Classification (GTDB taxonomy): domain Bacteria; phylum Bacillota; class Clostridia; order Oscillospirales; family Oscillospiraceae; genus Lawsonibacter. The sequence goes on along the minus strand of JAAWAD010000040.1, from coordinate 30,539 downwards.
ATGGAGGCGGCTGTCTCCCTCCCGGTGCCCCTGCTGGTGGAGGCCGGTGCAGGACAGACCTGGGCCCAGGCCCACTGACCACTTATCCCGCCAAAACGGCCGACTGTCCCAATCCCCTTGCACACCGCGCCGCCTCTCTGCTATACTGGAAACAGTTCAAGAAGGGAGGAACTTTGGATGAAACGCACCCTCTTCTGCGGCTTGGCGCTTGTGGCACTGGGGATCAGTCTGCTCCCCGCCCGGGAGGTCCCCTCCATGGTCGGACAGCACGACCCGGAGCCCTTTCTGTTTCGATTTTTTGCGTACGCCCACTACTTTATGGCGCAGGTCAACATCTGGCCCTTCCTCTTTCTCCAGCTGCTGCTGTGTGCGGCGCTCCCCTGCCTGGTGGGGCTGTTCCTGCTGCCGGGGCTGGCGGCGGCGGGGCTGTCCGCCGGGTTCTTGTTTGTGATCTTCTTCCTGGACAACGCCGGAGGGATCCTGGTCATCATTTTAACCGTCATCACCTTCGGCGTCCCCCTGGTGGGCTCGCTGCTGGGGGCCGCCGTCTGGGTGGTCCTGCGGTATCTGCTCTGCTGGGTATGAGGGGGGAGTTTCAGTGGGAAATCCAAAATTGGGGCTGAAAATTGCTCTGTGCGGCGCCCTGCTCCCCGTGGCAGTGCTGTGTGTGTTCCGCTGGCGGTACATCACCGCCTTTTTGTCTCTGTGTTTCGCCTGGGTCCCTCTCTGCGCCCCCTTCTGCCTGCTTCAGCTGTTTCTGTGCCAGCGGTGCAGGGACATCGTGCTCCGGCTGCTGCCCCTGGGGGCGGCCTGCGTGGGGGTGCTGTGGAGCCTGTGGTATCTCTCCCAATCCTCCAACTGGGAGGTGCTGGGGGGCCTCTTCGTGCTGGTGCCCTCCATGCTGGTCCTGACCGGGTGCGGCCTGGGCTGGCTGGTGTGGTATCTCATGGAGCGGCGGGAAAAATAGGCGGCCCTACATCTGCTCCAGGATGGAGCGGATGACCCCGGTGTGGAGAGAGCCGTCCTGGGCCAGCTCCTGGTACAGCTCCCGCAGGCAGCTGTCCCCGGTGCGCCGGGCGGCCTGGAGACAGGCGCGCTCCCACCGCTGCTCCCAGGCGAACTGCTCCCGCAGGGCCAGGGGGAGGGAGCCGGGCAGATTCGGGGCGGGGCCGGAGGGCCGGTGGCGCTGGCCGGTGATGAGAAAATAGGCGGCGGACAGCTGCCGCAGGGCCCGCCGGTGGTCCTCCGCCAGGGCGAGCAGAGCCCGGGAGCGGGCGCCGCCCCGGCGGGCCAGGGCCTGCCCCGCTGCCGCCCCCGCCTGCGCCAGGTCCATCAGTTCCCGCAGGGGCTGGGTGTCAGGCCGGGCCCCCTCCCCCAGACAGAGGGGGGGCTCCTCCTCCGGCACAGGGGCTGGCTCCTCCGGGCTGGGAGGGGGGGATGGCTCCTCCGGGGCCATGGACGCAATGGCAGCTTCCGGGGGAACGGGCTCCGGGGGCGGAGGCGGCGGAGGGACCACCGCAAGCGGACTGTCCTTCTGGTCGGGCATCACCCGGTTCCACACCCGCCGGAAGACCTCCGGGTCGGGCTGCTGCTGCATCAGCGCAGATTCCAGCTGTTCCATGTATGTGCTCCTCCTTCATGAAAAGAGTGCCTCCTGATTCGGGAAGGAATCGGGAGAAGAGTATTTTTCCCTCTATCTTATGCGTCGGGCCCGAAAACGGTCCCAAATTCTCAGAAAGGAGGGCGTTCCCATGCCGGAGCCCCATCCCATTCTTGGCCTTTTGAATACCCCGCATCAATTCTCCTATGAGAGCGGCGTGACCATTACCCGAGTAGAGCCGGAGCTGGCCCGGGGGGTGCTGGCGGTGAACGAGAACTCCCACAACCCCCATGGGCAGGTCCACGGCGGAGCCCTGTACACCCTGGCGGACACCGTGGCCGGTTGCTGCGCCTGCTCCAAGGGGGGCAGCTGCGTCACCGCCTCCAGCTCCATGGAGTTTCTCCGCCCCGCCTACGGGCAGGAGATTTTTTGTGAAGCGACCCCCAAGAAGATGGGAAAGAGCCTGTCCGTCATCCAGGTGACGCTCACCGGGGACGGCAGGACCATCGCCACTGGAACCTTCTCCTTTTTTATGCTGCCCGCACCTTCAGAGGGGGCGTGAGCGGCGGGCTTGGTCAGAATATAAAAGCAGACGCGGCAGCGTCTGCTTTTTGCGATGTGTTATCGTGCGCTGGGAATCAGAAGCATCCGCCCCTCGGGCAGGTCCTCCTCCTCCAGCTCGTTGGCCTGGAGAATCTGGCCGGTGGTGGTGCCATAGGCCTTGGCCAGCTCCCACAGCCCCTCTCCGGGGGCGGCCATCCGCAGGACGACGGAGGGGCGGGCCCCCTCGCTGCCGCCCCGGGGCTCTCCAAAGCGGGCGGAGCACACCGAGGGGACGGCGGTGTTCACCGTGGTCAGACAGTGGAACTCCACGCTGAAGCGCACCTCCACCCCGCCGGCGGCGGGGGCGGCGAAGACCTCTCCGGGGCACAGGCACCGGCAGATGCAGCTCATCTGGGGCGGGCAGCTGAGACGGCAGGACACCGGCATGGACCGGCGGGCGCACTGGACCAGCTCGTTCTCGTCCAGGTAGAGGATGCTAAGCCACACGTCGGCGGTGATGACCACCTCCTCTCCCTCCCGAGCCTGGTTCACCTGACCCAGAGCCAGACGGCTGTCCACCACCCCGCGAACCATCTCTCCGGTCTCCAGCAACTCCCGCACGGCCTGGGGCCGGACGGAACGCTCCCCCAGACGGCAGAGAGTCTGGGTCTCGCTGTCGGCCTCCATCAGCCAGGCGGTGCTATACAGATCTTGGAGCAGTGTCACCGGGCGGCTGCACCACACCTGGGCCTGGGCCAGCAGCTCCATGGTGACCTCCAGGGTCCGGTCCTCCACCGGGTCGCACCGCAGGTCGGTGATCTCCACCAGTACCTGACAGTCCCCCTCCTCGCCAGCCCCGGTCACCTCCATCACCTGGGAGAAGGGCAGCACCTCCCGGCTGGAGGTGAGGGCGCCCCCCGGCTCCTGAAGGAGGAGGGACAGCTCTGCCGTTCCCTTGAAGATCAGCTTGGCGCCGATAAGCTTGCTCTCGGTGCAGATGGCCTGGCCCCGGACGGCCAGCAGCTGGGGCGCCTCCTGGCCTCCCTGAAGGCGGATCTGGTCCGAGAAGGTGAAGGGCTTCTCCTGGACGGCGGACAGCTGGTAGTGCTCCCCCTGGAGCTGCTTCTGACAGACGGCCCCCTCCTCCAGATTGGCCACCCCGCAGCAGATGGGCCGCTCCACCGGCTGGCAGGCGGTGATCTCCACCGCCAGATCCACCCGCAGCAGGACCTTCCGGGGATTCAGGGTCCGGGCCTCGGCGCAGCGCAGCCGGGGACAGGCGATGACCATCCCCCGCTCGGTCAGGCCGGGGGCCTCTGCCTGACAGGTAAAGGGCAGGCTGGCCTCAATCCGGCGCAGGCCGCCGCCGCCCTCGGGCTGGTACAGGATAACGGCCCGCACAGTGCCGCTGACGGCGGCTATGCCCTCCCGGGCCTGTTTGCTGGTGAGGGCGGCCTGGCCGCACACGTCCACAATGCGCAGGATGTCGGGGCAGGCGTCGGGCACGATGCTCTCCAGGGTCTCCTCCTGGCACAGCGTCACGTCCGCCGCCGTTTCCCAGCAGATAATGGTATCCCGATCAAATTCCACTTCCATGGTGCTCTCTCCCTTTCGGTATGGTGTCAGCGGGACATGGCCCCGGCTTTGTGACACTATATGCCGGGAGACCGGGATGTATGCCGGCTGTTCACCCTTTCAGGCCGAAGATCCGGCGCAGCAGCCCCCGCAAGCACTTGGGGGAACGTACCACCACGATACCCATAGAAATGCCTCCCCTCCCATTAAACTTGGGGCCCGGCGGGCCCTGCCGTTTCCGGCTGCTTCAGTCTATGTCGGAGGGCGCCCCCTTGACACAGCGGAAGGGAGCAAAAAGACGGTTGCAATTTTTTCTGCCTTCCTGTATGATGGGGAGGAAAGGGGGGAGCGCCCATGCGGATTCTTGCCATCGACTACGGAGACGCCCATACGGGAGTCGCCATCTCCGACCCCACCGGGCTGCTGGCGGGGGAGACCCTCACCATCCACAGCCGGCGGGAGGACGTGGTGCTGGATCAGCTGGTTCGCCTGATTCAAGAGCGGGGGGTGGAGGAGCTGGTGATGGGCTTTCCCCGGAACATGGACGGCACCGAGGGCCCGCGGGCCCAGGTGTACCGGGACTTTGCCGCCCGGCTGGAGGAGGCCTGCGGGATGCCGGTGGCCCTGTGGGACGAGCGCCGGACCACGGTGGACGCCCATCGCATCCTCTTTGAGGCGGGGAAGGACGGCAGAAAACGAAAGAAGACGGTGGACGCGGTGGCCGCCAGTCTGATTTTAGAGGGGTATCTGGATTTTCGGCGGAGACAGAGAGAGGGAGGAGTCTGAATATGCTTGGCATCAACGTGACCTATATCATGCGCCCTGAGGAGGGCAGCCGGGAGGGCTTCCTGCTGGGAGCCAGTCAGGTGCGGGAGGAGGTCCTTCGAGAGGAGGGCTGTCTGCAATATGACTACTTTTTCCCGGTGGAGTCCCCGGACAAGCTGCTCCTGGTGGAGAAGTGGACCAGCCGGGAGGCGCAGCGGGTCCATTTGGGGCAGCCCCACATGGCAAAGATTACTCAGCTGAAGGAGCGGTATGTCCAGAGCGTGACCCTGGAGTTTTATGATTTGGAGGAGAAGGGCTGAGCCGGAGGGGGTGAAGGAGCCGTCATGCGGGAATTTACCATCGGAAAAAATGACGCCGGGCAGCGGCTGGACCGCTGGCTGGCCAAGACGTTGCCCCTTCTCCCCGCCCCCCTGGCCCAGAAGTACATCCGCCTGAAGCGGGTGAAGGTGAACGGGAAGGGATCCAGGCGGGATGTGCGCCTGACGAAGGGGGACCTGCTCCAGCTGTACATCAACGACGAGTTTTTTGGCCGGCCCACCCCGGAGAACGCCTTCCTCTCCCTGTATCAGCCCAGGCTGAATATCCTTTACGAGGATGAACACATCCTGCTGCTGGACAAGCGCCCCGGCATGGTGGTCCACCCCGACGAGAGCGAACGGGTCAACACCCTGCTCACCCACCTCCAGGCCTACCTGTACCAGAAAAGGGAGTGGTCCCCCCGCCAGGAGAATGCCTTTGCTCCCGCCCTATGCAACCGCATCGACCGGAACACCGGGGGCATTGTCATTGCAGCCAAAACCGCCGAGGCCCTGCGGGTGATGAACCAGAAAATCAAGGATCGGGAGTTGACCAAGCTCTACCTGTGCGTGGTCCAGGGCCGTCTGACGCCCCCGGAGGGGCGGCTGGAGGGCTGGATCTGGAAGGACGAGGTCAAAAAGCAGGTCTACGTTCGGAAGCGGCCAGAGCCGGGGGCCAAGACCGCCGTGACGGCCTATCGCACCTTGGCTGTGAACAACGGTCTGTCTCTGGTGGAGTGCGACCTGCTCACCGGCCGGACTCACCAGATCCGGGCCCAGCTGGCCGCCGCCGGGCATCCCCTGATCGGAGACGGTAAATACGGCAGCGAGCGGGAGAACCGAAAATACGGCCGCCACGGACAGGCCCTGTACTCCTATCAGCTCACCTTCCGCTTCACCACCGACGCCGGCCCCCTGGAGCACCTGAATGGCCGGACCTTCCAGGTGGAGCAGGTGGACTTTGTACAGGAGTACTTTCCCCAAAAGGATATCAAAGGAGGCCTTCTATTATGAGCGGCAAAAATCGAAAGACATATCGGATTGCAGTCAGCGCAGCCGCCTGGCTCCTCTGTGCGCTGTCGTCCAGCTTTGGGTATAGCTTTTTGAGCGGGATGCTCTGGCCCTTTCCGGTCCGATTCCTGGTGGGATTCTTGCTGATGGCCGCGCCGGTTCTGGTGCTTTCCCTGATTTTTGAATTGTTCCGAAAAGAAAACTAACCGTGCCGGGCGGGCGCCCGAGAACAGAAAAACCGCCAGAGAGCTTCCTGCTCTCCGGTGGTTTTTGTAATTGGGTTGCTTTTTGCGGTTTTCTGTGGTATTCTGAAGCTGCGCTGCCGGACAGCAGCGGTCGGCCCTCAACAGAGGGCAGCTTCTTGCCCTCTGATCTGTGGAAAGGGGGGCTGCCCAATGAGTACATCCGAAGTGTTACAGCTTTGTTTGGTCATCGTCGGCATTTGCAGCCTGTTCATTCAGGGCAAAAAGAAGTGACCGCCGGCACCCTAGCAAGTACGGCGATCACCTCAAAGTAAGTCTGGGCTGACCGTGTTCCGGCAGCGCCTCTTCTATTTAGTATAGCGGCTCAGCGGGGATTTGTCAAGTGGGACCTGCCGGGCAAAAAGTTTGGGGAAAATGGTTGACAAGACAGGGAGAATTGGCTATAGTGTAACTCGCTATCCGTGAAAGCCGGTCACCGCACCGCCGTCCCCCTTGGATGGTCTGGCCGCCCGGTGAATAAATCGAGGGAGCTGAAAATTTTTAAAAAAGAGAAATGGGGGAGGATACATGCCCAAGGAGCTGATCCGCCTGGCCAACTGCACCATGGCGTTTGACGACGAGGTCGTGCTCGACAGCATCAATCTGAATATCAACGACAAGGAATTCCTCACGCTGCTCGGTCCCAGTGGGTGCGGCAAAACCACCACGCTCAGAATCATCGGTGGTTTTCAGACACCAACCGGGGGCGACGTCTTTTTTGACGGCGTGAGGATGAATTCTGTCCCGCCCCACAAACGGGCCATCAACACAGTGTTCCAGAAGTACGCCCTGTTTCCCCACCTGAACGTGTACGAAAATATCGCCTTCGGCCTGCGCATTCCCAAAACGGACGGGACAGGAAAACGGGTGAAGCTCCCGGAGAAGGAGATTGACCGGCGGGTAATGGAGATGCTGGAGGTGGTCAACCTTCGGGGCTTCGAGCGGCGGCACACCAGCCAGCTGTCCGGCGGGCAGCAGCAGCGGGTGGCCATTGCCCGGGCGTTGGTGAACCGGCCCAAGGTCCTGCTGCTGGACGAGCCCCTGGCTGCCCTGGACTTGAAGCTGCGCAAGGATATGCAGAACGAGCTCAAGCGGATCCAGAAGGCCATGGAGATCACCTTTGTCTATGTCACCCACGACCAGGAGGAAGCTCTGGCTATGTCCGACACCGTGGTGGTGATGGACGCGGGCAGGATCCAGCAGATTGGCACCCCCGAGGACATCTACAACGAGCCCCGGAACGCCTTTGTGGCCGATTTTATCGGGGAGTCCAACATCATCGATGGCATCATGCGCGCCGACGGGGCTGTGGACATCTTTAACCGCCGGTTCCAGTGCCTGGACGGAGGTTTTCGCCCCGACGAGCCGGTGGATGTGGTCATCCGGCCGGAGGATGTGGACATCGTGCCGGAGGACCAGGGACAACTGCGGGGCACCGTCACCAACGTCACCTTCAAGGGGATGCAGTATGATATTATCGTGGACTTTTATGGCTTCAAGTGGCTGATTCAGACCACCGACCTATCCCCGGTTGGAAGCCGTATCGGTATCAAGATTGACCCCGACGGCATCCATGTGATGAAAAAGAGTTCCTACTCTGGGCTGTTCGGCGACTACTCCTCCTACTCCGAGGAGTATGAGGAGATCAGTGACGCCGGCTTTGATTCGGAGGAGGGCAGCGGGGATGAAGAATAAGCTGTCCTGGTTTGCCGTCCCCTATGTGGTCTGGATGGCCCTGCTGGTGGTGGTCCCCATTCTGATTATGGTGGTGTATGCCTTTACCACGGCGGAGATGGAGGGCACACTGGAAAACTTTGCGGAGATGGGGGCCTATGCCGCGGTGTTTCTGCGCTCCTTCCGGCTGGCCCTGGTGGCAACCTTGATCTGCCTGCTCATCGGGTATCCCGTGTCCTACTGGATGGCCCAGGAGGGAGCCGGCTTTCAGCGGGTGGCCATGGCCTTGATTATGCTGCCCATGTGGATGAACTTCCTGTTGCGGACCTACTCCTGGATGTCTATTCTGGAGAACAACGGCCTGCTGAATCAGCTGTTCCAGGCAGTGGGCCTGCTGGAGCTGCTGGGGGTGGACCATATCCAGATGCTCCGCACCTCCGGGGCGGTGGTGCTGGGTATGGTGTATAACTACCTGCCCTTTATGATTTTGCCCATCTACTCGGTGATTGTCAAGCTGGACCACTCCCTGCTGGAGGCCGCCCGGGACCTGGGAGCCGACTCTTCCGGGGTGTTCCGAAAGGTGATTTTGCCCCTGTCTCTGCCTGGGGTGATCTCCGGGATAACCATGGTGTTTGTCCCGGCGGTGTCCACCTTTGCCATCTCCCGCCTGCTGGGGGGAGGGACCCAGATGATGCTGGGCGACCTGATTGAACAGCAGTTTGTGGGCGGCTCCTACAACCCCCACCTGGGAGCGGCGATTGCCCTGGTGATGATGGTCATTGTGGTGGTGTGTATGGCGGCCATGAATCACTTTGGCGAAGGTGAAGAACAGGCGGTGATGCTGTAATGAAAAAGCACAGCCGCACAGGCAGCCGTCTGCTGATTGGGCTGACCTTTCTGTTCCTCTATGCGCCTATCCTGTTGCTGATTGTTTTTTCCTTCAACGTTGGGGACTCCAGCGCGGTGTGGAAGGGGTTCTCTCTCCACTGGTACACCCGGCTGTTCCAGAACCGGCTGATTATGGAGAGCGTTTATACCACCCTGCTGGTCTCTCTTCTGGCCACGGCCATCTCCACCGCGGCGGGTACCTTTGCCGCCATCGGGCTTTACAGCCTGGGCCGCCGGAAGCGGGAGGCCCTGCTCACCGTGAACAACATCCCCATGGTCAACGCCGACATTGTCACCGGCGTGTCCATGTGTCTGTTCTTTGTGGCCTTCTTCCAGTTCTGGGGGAGCTTTGCCCGGTGGTTCAACTCTGTCCAGCGCGTGGTGGAGCTGCCGGAACGGCTGGTGCTGGGCTTTGGCACCCTGCTGCTGGCCCATGTGGTCTTTAACATCCCCTATGTGATTCTGAATGTGGCCCCCAAGCTGCGGCAGATGGACCGCAATCTGATGGAGGCGGCCCAGGATCTGGGCTGCACTTGGATGCAGGCCTTCTGGAAGGTGATGCTGCCCGAGATCAAGCCGGGCATTGTCTCGGGGGCGCTGATCGCCTTCACCATGTCCATTGACGACTTTATCATCTCCTATTTTACCGCCGGGTCGGCCAACTCCACACTGGCTATGACCATCTACAGTATGACCAAGAAGCGAGTCACCCCGGAGATCAACGCCGTGTCCACCCTGCTGTTCCTGTCGGTGCTGGTGCTGCTGGTGCTGTCCAACCTGAAGGAGGTGCGCCAGCAGGCCCGAAGCCGGCAGGACGCCGTCCGCCGGCCCTCCGCCCTGGAGCGGCTCCGGCAGCGGCTGGCCCAGCCCCGGTATTTGTGGCTGCGCCGTGGGGGAGCGGCGGCGCTGGCTGGCGTCTTTGTGTGTGTTGTGGCGATGCTGGCCAGAGAGACCAGCTCCCGGCCGGTGGTCAACGTGTGCTCCTGGGGGGAGTATATCGACACCGCCCTGATTACCCAGTTTGAGGAGGAGACCGGCATTCGGGTGAACTATCAGACCGCCGAGAGCAACGAGACCCTGTACTCCCTGCTGAAGAGCGGGGGGGCGGACTATGACGTGGTAGTCCCCTCCGACTATATGATCGGCCAGCTGCTGGAGGAGGGGATGCTGGAGAAGCTGGACTACAGCCAGATTCCCAACTTCTCCCTGATTGACGGCCGCTTCCAGAACCTGTCCTACGACCCGACTAACGAGTACACCGTCCCCTATACTTGGGGAACCTTGGGCATCATCTACAACACCGCCATGGTGCAGGAGGAGATTGACAGCTGGAGCGCCCTGTACGACGACAAATACGCCGGCAGCGTGCTGCTCATCAACAACTCCCGGGACGCCCTGGGGGCGGCCCTGCTCAGCCTGGGCCACTCCGTGAACACCACCGACGAGGCGGAAATCCGGGCGGCCTACGCTCTGGTGGCCGATGCCAACCGCCGGGGAGTCTTCCAGGGCCGGGTGATGGACGAGGTCTTCCAGGCCATGGAGGGGGGCAATGCCGCCATCGCCACATATTACGCCGGAGACTACCTGTCCATGTTGGAGAACAACGAGGATTTGGCCTTTGTGGTGCCCAAGGAGGGCTCCAACTGGTTTGTGGACGCCATGTGTATTTTGAAGGACGCCCCCCACCAGAAGGAGGCCCACCAGTGGATCAACTTCATCGCCTCCACCCAGGCCAATCTGGCCAATATGGACTATATCGGCTATGCCTCCCCCAACCGGGAGGCCCTGGAGCGGTATCCGGCTTACTATGAGGAGCAGTATGGCGAGGAGCTGGACCCTGCACTGTACGAGATTATGGCCGCCCCGCCGGAGGTGCTGGAGCGGTGCGAGGCATACTTGAACCTGCCCGCCTCCACCCGGGCGCTGTACAATGAGCTGTGGATTCAGCTGGGGACCGAATAAGCGCGCCTTTGTGCAGGAAAGGGGCACGCAGGGGCTGTTGGGCAGGCTTCACAAAAAGTTCACGAAAAATTCCCGAATCTGTGAAATTTTGACGCAGCGTTTGTGGTAAGATAAGGGCGGATCGAGATTCCAAGGATTTTCCAGGCAGGGGCCTGGCCGCTTCCTCCGGGTCCTTGTCCATTCCTTTCTCCCCATCGCGAGGGGGAGACCACTCCACTGCCGCCCTGCTGGTGTCGCCCCGGGGCAGGCAGACCAACAGCCCCCGCTTTTCTTGCGGTTGACATACACTCTTCCTCTCTTTTGAAGCAGAGCTCCCCTCCGGCGCAGCTGGAGGGGAGCCTGGTTTTTCTTGACTTTTGTGGGAGGTATGGTATGATAGGGAGAAAATAAGAATGAATGAGAGGCGAAGCCCAGTGAGAATGCGGAGAAAGCCCAATCTGATTCCCCGTATGGAGCGGTGCGCCAGTTATCTGATTCCGAAGCCCGCGGAGCGCCGGGGGCGCTGGCGGGAGCTGATGCCCCAGGCCCAGGCCGTCTATCTGGAACTGGGGTGCGGCAAGGGGCGCTTCACTGCTGAGACCGCCCGGCAGAACCCCCAGGCCCTGTACATTGCCCTGGAGCGGGTCCCCGACGCCATGGTGGTGGCGATGGAACGGTGCCGGGAGCTGGACCTGCACAACGTGTTTTTCATCGACGGCGACGCCGCCCAGCTCCGGGACTGCTTCGCCCCGGGAGAGGTGGACCGGCTGTATATCAACTTCTGTGACCCCTGGCCCTCCCGGAAGCACGCCTGCCGCCGGCTGACCAGCGAAAACTTTCTGGTGCTCTACCGGGGGGTCCTGGGAGAGGGCGGGGAAATCCACTTCAAAACCGACAACCGCCCCCTGTTCGAGTTCTCCCTGCTGGAGTTCCCCAAAGCGGGCTATGCCCTCTCCCAGGTCAGCCGGGACCTCCACGGCCAGGGGGTTCAGGGGGTCATGACCGACTATGAGGAGAAGTTCCACCTTCAGGGCGTGCCCATCCACCGCTGTGTCGCCGCCAGGCTGCCCATGGACCCGGAGCCGGAGCTGCTGCCCCTTCCCTGGCCCGGGGGCGTCTTCCCCCAGCGGCCGGAACAGGAAAACACCGTATAAATTGCGCCGGAGCGCCCCCCTCAGGGACGCTCCGGCGTTTTGCGCTACAAATCCTGCTCTGCGGCCAGGGCGATGAAGCCCTCTACCAGCTTCAGCTGGCCGGGCGTCAGCCCCTGGAGCTGTTGGGCCACATCTTTCCACGCCTCCTCTTGAAAGCGGGCTGTGCCCACCAGGAATTCATCTGGAGTGGTCTCCAGAGCCAGGGCAAGCCGCATGATGACTTCGGTGGAGGGGATGGATTTTGCACATTCGATATTGGATAGGTATTTCTCGCTTAAATTGGCTCGTTCCTCTACAACAGACTGTGTCAACCCCAATTTTCTTCTCCGTTTGGCAATTCGTTTCCCTATCATATTGTAGTCTAGCTTCATAGCACACCTCCATAAGTTAAGAATATGGAGGTGTAGAGACAATTAAACTGAACAAAAGCTATAATACGACTTGACATACGAATAATTCGGATTTATAATCGAATTACTTCTTGAAAGGAGAGAGACGAGACAATGAAAAATAAAGAAATCCCCTATGAGAAAATGTATCACACCCTGTTCAACGCCGTCACGGAGGCAATCGAAAAGCTGGAGGCCCGGGAGTACCAGTCGGCCCTTCTGGTTCTGGAAAAAGCGCAGAAGAATACGGAGACCCTGTACTGCCAGGGAGAAACTGAATAGTCCGCCCGATTCATCCTCCCGTTTCACGTCCCGCCTCTGGCGGGCTTTTTTGTCGCGTCCAAGGGGTGGGACACAAAAAACCGTATGCGGCGGAAATTGACTTGACATTTTGTGCAAAATGACATAAAATCAGAGAAGTAAACGGGACAAAATTGATAAAATTCGGATAAAATGACAAAATATAAGGAGGCACACATGAAGCAATACGTCATTGCCCTGGACCAGGGCACCACCAGCAGCCGCTGCATTATTTTTGACCGGCAGCAGAACATTGTCGGGTCTGTCCAGCGGGAGTTTGCCCAGATCTTCCCCAAGCCCGGCTGGGTGGAGCACGACCCCATGGAAATCTGGTCCAGTCAGTATTCCGTACTCACCGAGGCCCTGGCCAAGTCGGGCATTGACGCAGAGGAGATTGCGGCTATCGGCATCACCAACCAGCGGGAGACCACCATCGTATGGGACCGGCATACCGGCCGGCCGGTCTACAACGCCATTGTGTGGCAGTGCCGCCGCACGGCGGATTTGTGCGAGAAGCTTAAGGCGGACCAGGCCCTTGCGTCCCACATCCGGGAGCACACGGGCCTGCTGATTGACGCCTATTTTTCGGCCACCAAGCTGAAGTGGATTCTGGACCATGTGGAGGGCGCTCGGGAGCGGGCCCAGGCGGGGGACCTCCTCTTCGGGACGGTGGACACCTGGCTGGTGTGGAAGCTGACCGGCGGCAAGGTCCACGTCACCGACCGGACCAACGCCAGCCGCACCATGCTGTATGACATCCAGAATCTCTGCTGGGACGAGGCGATCTGCCGGACGCTGGACATCCCCCTGTCCATGCTGCCCCAGGTGGTGGGCTCCAGCCAGATCTATGGGACGGCCAACCTCCAGGGGGTGGAAATTCCTATCTCCGGCATCGCCGGAGACCAGCAGGCGGCCCTCTTCGGTCAGGCCTGCTTTGCCCCGGGAGAGGCGAAAAATACTTACGGGACGGGCTGCTTCCTGCTGATGAACACCGGAGAGCGGCTGTACCGCAGCGAAAACGGCCTGCTGACCACCATCGCCGCCAGCACCGGGGATGCGGTGCAGTATGCCCTGGAGGGCTCCGTCTTCGTAGGGGGCGCGGTGATCCAGTGGGTGCGGGATGAGCTGCGCTTTATCACCGAGGCCAGGGACGCGGAGTACTATGCCTCCAAGGTGCCCGACACCGGGGGCGTGTATCTGGTGCCCGCCTTTACCGGCCTGGGCGCTCCCTACTGGGACATGTACGCCCGGGGCGCTCTGGTGGGGCTGACCCGGGGAACCACCCGGGAGCACATCATCCGGGCCGCCCAGGAGTCCATTGCCTACCAGGTGTGCGACCTGCTGGAGGCGATGGAGAAGGATACCGGCATCCATATGACCGCCCTCAACGCCGATGGCGGGGCCAGCCGGGACCGCTTCCTGATGCAGTTCCAGGCGGATATGCTGGACCGGCCGGTGTGCCGGCCCCGCCTCCAGGAGACCACCGCCCTGGGCGCTGCCGGACTGGCCGGTCTGGCGGTGGGAACCTGGGGGAGTCTGGAGGAGCTGAAGGCCCTGCGGACCCTGGACTGCCAGTATGAGCCCGGCATGGACGCGGAGACCCGCCGGATCCGCCTCAAGGGCTGGCATAAGGCGGTGGGCCGCAGCCTGCACTGGGAGGAGGCGGAGACCACCGAGGACGCCCGCTGCTGAAACGTTGGGCTTCGCCCAAATCCACTAGGGCTTTGCTCTGGACCCACCGCACAGCCTGCCCACCGGAGCACAGGTTTACAGAAAATTCATGCTTTCCGCATTGCTTTTTCCAGGAAAAACGTTTATCCTATAAAGATAGAAGCGCACAATTAACCTGTGCTTGAAGGAGGATTACACCTTGAAACGAGAAACATCCGGCGCACGAAGGCCCATGGGCCGATTCGGGCGGCTGCTGGTCAGCCTGGCCGTGACCGCCGGGGTGGGCTTTGTCTATTTCTATGTATCGCTGCCCGCTCTGAATTTCCAATCCGGCGATTTTTACAGCTTCCTTGGCCTGCTGTGCATTGTCTATTCCATCTCTGTCTTTCTGCTGTCTGCCCCCCTGCCCCAGACGGACGGGGTGGTGCGCACGCCGGGAGAGAAAATCCGGGACTGGTTCCTGTTTGTCAAACGCAGCTGCCTGCCCGTGCTGCTCCTCTTCGGCGTCATTGTGGCCGTGGCTCTGGTGGGACAGGTCATCTCCATGCCGGTCTTCCGGGCCGCCGCCTACCGGGAGCTGCTGACCGTGCAGACCGGGGATTTCGCCGCCGATGTAGCCCAGATCTCCTTTAACGAGATCCCCACCCTGGACCGGGACTCCGCCAACTACCTGGGGGACCGGCAGATGGGCACCCTCAGCGACATGGTCAGCCAGTTCGAGTACTCCAACGACTCCACCCAGATCAACTACCAGGGCCGGCCTGTCCGCGTGGCCCCCATCGCCTATGCTGACCTGATTAAGTGGTTTACCAACCGGGGCGGCGGTCTGCCCGCCTATGTGGTGGTGGATATGGTCACCCAGGAGGCCACTGTCACCCGGCTGAGCGAGGGGATCAAATACTCCTTTTCCGAGCCCCTGAACCGGAACATCATGCGCCATCTGCGCTTCCACTACCCCACCATGATGTTCTCCACCCCGGAGTTCGAGATTGACGAGTCCGGCCACCCCTGGTGGATCGCCCCCCGGGTGGTCAAGCGCATTGGCCTGTTCGGCGGCACCGATATCCAGGGGGCTGTGCTGGTGGATGCCGTCACCGGCGAGAGCCAGTACTACAAGCAGGTCCCCAACTGGGTGGATACCCTCTATGTCCCCGAGCTCATCATGCAGCAGTACGACTACCACGGTACCCTGGTCCACGGCTTTATTAACTCCATCCTGGGCCAGCGGGATGTGACGAAGACCACCAGCGGCTACAACTATATCGCCATGAACGACGACGTGTACGCCTACACCGGGGTCACCTCCGCCAACGCCGACCAGTCGAACCTGGGGTTCCTTCTGTGTAACATGCGCACCAAGGAGACCCACTTCTACACTGCCCCCGGCGCCACTGAGTACGCCGCTATGGCCTCCGCCCAGGGCGTGGTTCAGGACTTGGGCTATACCGCCACCTTCCCTCTGCTGCTGAACATCGCTGGGGAGCCCACCTACTTCATCCCCCTGAAGGACGCCACCAACCTGGTCAAGACCTACGCCATGGTCAACGTGGCCCAGTATCAGATTGTGGCCACCGGCACCACCGTCCCCGCCTGTGAGCAGAGCTATATCCAGATGCTGGCCGAAAAGGGAATCACCCAGACCGAGCAGCTGCCCCAGACCCAGGCCAGCGGGACCGTGGTGGAGATCCGTACCGCAGTCCTGAACGGAAACTCCTGCTACTTCATTCGTCTGGGGGGCGAGCAGGTCTTCTACTCCATCTCCGCCGTCCAGAATCCCGAGGTGGTCACCCTGAACCAGGGGGACACCGTCACCATTGACCACGCCGTCCCTGTCGAGGGCAGCAGTCCCTCCATCCTGGAGGGCTACGCCCTGACCATCGACAGCCGGGGGAACATGGAGCAGGCCTGGTCTGCCATGGGCTACTTTGACGCCGGCGGAAACCCCATGCCCACCCTTCCGGCGGGTTCCGAGCCTCCCCTGAGCGTTCCCGGCGCTTGATCGAAACGAGACCGCCTGCCAGATGCAGGCGGTCTCGTTCTCATCACAGCAGAAAAATCCAGCCGGCCCACCCCAGAGAGGCCAGAAGCACCCCGCCGGCCCCCCAAAGAGCGCACAGCAGAGGGCTGGCAGGGCGGTTCCAGGCCCGCCCCTGCTTCAGGTAACCATCGGCGGCCTGGCGGGCCTCCTTCAGGACCCGGTCAGCGCTGACCCCCTCCCGGGCCAGGGCCTCCTCCTTCACAATGAAGATAGCCTCCTCAAAGAGGCGGGGGTCGGGGGACTTCACCAGAATAACCTGACGGGTAATGCCCTTTACCATGGTGTAACACATCCTTTCCAGGGCGGCTGCCCAAGCGTTTCCTCTAGTGTGCCCGCTTTTTTCCTGGCATATTCTGTCCGCTTTGCTCCTACACTACCTTGGTGGTGTTGCCGGGCCCCGAAGTGTGCCCGGCGGAGGAGGTGGAGGCATGGATGAGAGGCAGCGCAGACGGCTGTTCTGGCTGGTGGTGGTCTATGGAGTCAACCTGCTGCTGATCGGTCTGGTGCAGATCGTGCATTGATTGCCTGCGGGGGATAAGAAACGGCTCAGCTCAGGAGCAGGTCCAACTCCTGGATGTCCAGTCCCGGCTGGAGGGCCAGATTGATGCCATAGCCAATGATTTTGGACAGGTCAGCTACCTGGCTGTCGATATCCTTGGGTGTGACCAGCA
The DNA here is from genome assembly GCA_022791995.1 of Lawsonibacter sp. GTDB lineage: Bacteria > Bacillota > Clostridia > Oscillospirales > Oscillospiraceae > Lawsonibacter. The sequence continues at coordinate 13,760 of JAAWAD010000040.1, read as the reverse complement.
GATCCTGGCCCGGGCCCAGGCGGGGGGGCTGCTCCGCGCCGGTAAGGTCCGCAGCCAGCGTGGCGCCGTCCACCACGGTGGGTACGCCCACCGCGATGACAGGAACGCCCAGGGAGTCCTGGTTCAGCCCCAGGCGGTGGTTGCCCACCCCGGAGCCAGGGGTAATGCCTGAGTCAGCCAACTGCACCGTCCGGCACAGCCGGTCCAGGGAGCGGGAGGCCAGAGCGTCCACCGCCACCACACAGGCAGGGCGAATCCGGTCACACACCGCCTTCACCAGATCGCCGCTTTCCACCCCGGTGCTGCCCAGCACCTCCGAGGCCAGAGAGGCCACCGGCCGCAGAGCGCCGAAGTGCTCCGGCATTTGGTCGACCAGGTGCCGGGTGACCAGGGTGTGCTCGTGAACCTTGGGCCCCACGGCATCCGGGGTGATGGAGCGGTTGCCCAGGCCCACCACCAGGACAAGGCCCTCCGGGGGCACATCCTCCAGCAGCTGTGTCAGCTCTCCGGCGATGGCCCGGGAGGCCCGACTGAACACATCCGCCTCCCGCTGGGCCACCCCCTCCAGAGTCAGGGTGACATACCGCCCCTGGGGCTTCCCCAGGGCCTGCTCCCCTTCCTGGTCCAGGATGTGGACCGTGGTGACAGGAATGCCCTCCCGCTCGCTCTCCCAGGCCTTTACGCCGGGCAGACGGGTGGTCTCTCCCGCGCTTTCCCTCCAGAGCTCTCTGGCCTCCAGCGCCAGGTCCGTTCGTCTGATACGCATGATTTTCCCCCTATCCAGCGGATTTCTCCCCTATTTTTGCCCTCCGTGGAAAATCTATCCGCCTTTTCAGAAAAATTTGAAAAAACAGTTGATTTTTTCGGAAACAGATGGTACAATACATGTCTGTACAGGCGTGTTGCGCCTTATATTAAAGGATGTATATCGGAGGAGGTGTTTGGTTTGCCCAATATCAAGTCTGCCAAGAAGCGCGTTCTGGTTGCCCAGGCCAAGGCTGCGCGGAATAAGGCCGCAAAGTCCGCGCTGAAGACCCAGATCAAGAAGTTCGAGGCCGCTGTGGCGGATGGCAACCGCAGCGAGGCCGATGTCGCGTACAAGGTGGCCGTCCAGGCGGTGGACAAGGCCGCTGCCAAGGGTCTGATGCATAAAAATACTGCCGCAAACAAGAAAAGCAAGATGACCCTCAAGCTGAGAAAGCTGGCTTGAGCCCGAAGAGAGCCTGTGAAAGCCGTCTGTCATACAGACGGCTTTTTCCGTGCCCATATTTCCGCTCCATTCGCAGAGGAGACGTGGTAAACTCGGTCAGCAGGCATCCCGAGGAGGAGGGAAATACTGTGCTGAAAAAAGTGCTTGCGCTGCCCCCTGTCTCCTTCGGCCTGGAGGTGGCGGATGTATACACCCGCATTGGGGCCTCCCGGTCGGCGGCGGCCCTGTCCTACTTCCTGATTTTGACTCTGTTTCCCCTGCTGCTGTGCGTCAACCACTTTATCGGCCTGTTTCATTTGGATTTGGAGCAGCTGCTTCAGGCGTTGGATCAGGTGCTGCCCCCCGGGGCCTTGGCGGTGATGGGGGACTATCTGGCCTATGTCTCCGGCAGCCGGTCCGGCGCTCTGTTCTGGGCGGGGCTGGTCACAATTCTGATCTCTGCCTCCGCCGCGCTGCGGACCCTGTTTCACACCATGGATGTGTTGTATCGGGTGGAAAATCGGAACATGTTGGGCCGGATTCTCCTCAGTGTGGCGCTGTCCGCCCTGTTTCTCCTCACAGTGTACCTGTCGGTGGTGGTGATTTTTACCGGGGACTGGTTCTTCGGCCTGCTGGAGCACGCCCTGCCCCGGCGTCTGGCGGAGCTGGTGTCGGCTCTGTCGGGGCTGTGGCGGTGGATGCGCTATCTGCTGCTGTTTTGCTTTGTGCTGCTGCTGGTGCTGATGGTCTACCGGGCCGGGATTCCCCAGAGATATGCAGGAAACCGGTGGATTCTCCTCACCGCGCTGTGTACCGCCCTGGCCATTGTGGCCTGTTCGGTGCTCTTCTCCTGGTTTATCGGCATGTCCTCCCGGTATGCCCTGGTGTACGGCTCTCTGGCCTCTTTGATGATCCTGCTGGTCTGGCTGTACTTCTGCGGAAATATTCTTCTGCTGGGGGCTGTTATCGGCCAGGTGCTGGCGCGGCGCGGGGCAGCCCGGAGAAAAAAGTAAAAGCTCCTGTCTCCCGAACGGACACAGGGGCTTTTCCTCTGCCATATTCCATCACACAGCGCGGGCTACCTTGCCGGAGCGGAGGCATCTGGTGCAGACGTACACATGCGTGGGAGTGCCGTCTACAATCGCCTTGACACGCTTCACATTGGGCTTCCAGGTGCGGTTGGAGCGGCGGTGAGAGTGGGAAACCCGGATGCCGAAGGTGACGCCCTTGTCGCAGAATTCGCATTTGGCCATGTTGCTTACCTCCTCGCTATGAAAATTGCTTTGAAAAGCACTAGACCATATCATAACAGATATTCTGCCAGATTGCAAGAGTTTTTTTGGAATCTCCCCTGTTTTTTTGCATACCAGAGGGAATGGCACCCTTAAACGCCAGAGAGTTCCCGGGGCAGAGAGTCGTCCTCCTGAATCCACTCCCCCACCTGGACCACGCTGTAGTGCCGCTTTGTGTTGCGGATGACCACACGCTGAATCCCTGCGTTGATGATGACTCGGCGGCACATGGAGCAGGAGGTGGCGTCGTGGAGCAGCTCGCCGGTGGCGAACTCACGGCCGGCCAGATAGAGCGTGGCCCCCAGGGTGTCCCGGCGGGCGGCGGAGATGATGGCGTTCATTTCCGCATGAACGGAGCGGCACAGCTCATACCGCTGGCCGGAGGGGATGTTCAGCGCCTCCCGGGCGCAGAAGCCAAGGTCAATACAGTTCTTCCGTCCCCGGGGAGCGCCGTTGTAGCCAGTGGACACAATCTCGTCGTTTTTCACGATGATGGCGCCATAGCACCGGCGCAGGCAGGTGGAGCGCTCCAGCACGGTTTCGGCAATGTCCAGGTAGTAGTTTTCCTTGTCGATGCGGTCCATGGCGTATCCTCCTTGAAAAGAAGAGGGTCCCTGCGGGGGCGGAGTCAGTTTTCTGTGAATTCAAACAGCGTTTCCACCGTCACATGAAAAACCCTTGCAATGTCCATTGCCAGCTTCAGCGACGGATTATATTTTCCGTTTTCCAGATGTACAATCGTCTCGCGTCTGGCATGTACCAGCTCCGCCAGCTCGCTCTGCTTCAAACCCGTTTTTTCCCGGTATTCCTTGACCTTTGTTTTAAGGGCCATATCAGACTCCCTTGCTGCTTTGGAGCCGCGTTAGACTCCTTTGCTGTCCATTACGCAGAATAGAATGAATCGTATTACCGTGAAGAGGAAAATCGTGCCGACAAGCGCATAGCCTGCCGCTACGCCGTCAATACACCGGACCGCGCACGCAAAGGCGATGACAATCGCGGCCGTTACCATAAGCTTCAATCCGATTGCATCGGTTCTGCGCAGGTTTTGAATGGCCAGCTCATCCTTTTCCTCTTTGCTGTACCTGTGAATACGGCTTGCCTGCAATGCGAAAAATACGATGGTAAAGATGACAACAGAATTTTGAATAACATCATAATAATCGTGCCAATCCCGTCTTGCCCACATCCAGTAGTAGCAGACGAGAAGAACCGCATAGATGATCTTTGTCCCTACCAGTTCCTTTAAGGTGACCTTTGATTTCATATTCCATTCCTCCGTGTGATGTATTTTTAACTTCGCGGGTGTTATAAATATATCACTTGCGGTGCGCCTTGTCAACTGCGAAGTGTGAAATATTTATAACTTGTCATACCGCGTCGCTTCATCCCGGCAGGGAGGAGAATATGAGGCGAGTGCAGGCAAAAAAATCGGAGCAAGCGACACGCCGCTTGCTCCGATGTGGAGGTGCCACCCAGATTTGAACTGGGGGTGGAGCTTTTGCAGAGCTCTGCCTTACCACTTGGCTATGGCACCTTACAGCACAGTATATGCAGCGGCAGGATAAAAAATACACCGCCGCAGGCGGCTCCAAGCCGAACCGGAAAACAGATCCGGCTTGGAGGGGGAGCGAAGGGCTCCTGTTGTGGAGCGAGTGACGAGGCTCGAACTCGCTACCTCCACCTTGGCAAGGTGGCGCTCTACCAGATGAGCTACACTCGCATATAGGTCCCCACAGGGAGTCCTGCGGGGATGGTGCCTCCGGTCGGAATCGAACCAACGACACGAGGATTTTCAGTCCTCTGCTCTACCAACTGAGCTACAGAGGCACAAATGGCGACGCGGAAGGGACTTGAACCCTCGACCTCCGGCGTGACAGGCCGGCGTTCTAACCAACTGAACTACCGCGCCAGGTAGTCCGGGGGAATGGTGGGAACAACAGGGCTCGAACCTGTGACCCCATGCTTGTAAGGCATGTGCTCTACCAGCTGAGCTATGCTCCCCGATTGGGTTCCCTACTCGGGAACGGCTTGCTTATTATACTTGAAGACTGGGCAGTTGTCAACAGGAAAAGTGAAATTTTGCCGAAAAAATTTTGGGGCAGTATTCTGCCCGAACAAGTAAATATGAAGTGCGGTCTGGTACAAAAGCTTCAGCCGCTTGACATTCCATTTGGATAGTGACATAATAGCCCTGAAAATTCAGCCTGCAAGAGCCACGGCAGGCGGGGAGGTATTTGGATATGAGTGACCAGATCAAGCGGATTGGCGTTCTGACCAGCGGCGGTGACGCCCCGGGCATGAATGCGGCGGTTCGGGCAGTGGTTCGGACTGCGGTAGGCAATGGGGTGGAATGTATCGGCATCCGGCGGGGCTGGAGCGGGCTGATCCACAGCGACTTTGTGAGTCTGACAGGAAGCAGCGTCAGCCACATCATCAACCGGGGCGGCACCATCCTGTATACCGCCCGGAGCAAGGAGTTTATGGACGCGGCAGGGCGGGAGAAGGCCATTGCCACCTGCAAGCTGCTGGGGCTGGATGCGATTGTGGCCATCGGCGGCGACGGGACCTTCCGGGGGGCGCTGGCGCTGTCCCGTCAGGTGGCGGAGCAGGGCCAGAAGCTGGACGTGGTGGGAATCCCGGCCACCATTGACAACGATATCGGCTGCTCCTACTACTCCATCGGCTTTGATACGGCCTGCAACACCGCCATTGAGTGTATCGACAAGCTGCGGGACACCATGCAGTCCCACGAGCGCTGCTCCGTGGTGGAGGTTATGGGCCGCCATGCCGGTTATCTGGCCTTGTATGTCGGCACCGCCGTAGGCGCCACAGCCGTGCTGATCCCTGAGCGGGAGGTGGACTTCAGCCGGGATGTGGTCGAGAAGATCCGTCGGGCCCGCCTGGCCGGCACCACCCACTACATGGTGGTGGTGGCGGAGGGCGCAGGCAGTGCCTTTGACATCGCCGAGCGCATCCACGAGGAGGTGGGGATTGATCCCCGGGTCACAGTTCCCGGCCACATTCAGCGGGGTGGCTCCCCCAGTGCCCGGGACCGGGAGACCGCCAGCCGCATGGGCTATATGGCGGTGCAGACGTTGCTGGCCGGCCGAGGCAACCGGATTATTGCGGTGCAGGGCGGCCGGCTGACCGACCTGGATATGGAGGAGGCGCTGGCGATGACCAAGACCTTCGACATGAGCCTCTATACCGTGCTGGAGGCCCTGACCAACAGCGGCAAATAACAGCGAAACCGGGAGCGGAAATGCTCCCGGTTTTTTACAGCTCCGCCAGCAGCCGCTCCAGCTCCTCTCTGGAGAAGTGATACACCTTGTCGCAGAACTGGCAGGTCAAATCGGCCTGCCCCTGGCTCTGAATCAGGTCGGACAGCTCCTCCCGGCCTAGGGCGGCAAAGGCTCCGGTCACCCGGTCCCGGGTACAGGAACAGCGGTACTCCACCGGGTGCTTCTCCAGAATCTCCAGCGGGAAGCCGGGGAGGACAGCCCGCAGCAGGCCCTCTCCGTCCAGGCCGCTTGCCAGGGCGCGGCTCACCGGGCCCAGCTGCTTTACCCCTTCCTCAATACGGGTGATGACCTCCTCTCCGGCTCCGGGCAGAAGCTGGATGAGATATCCCCCGGCGGCAGTGACCGACTGGTCGGTGTCCAGCAGCACCCCCAGGGCGCAGGCGGTGGGGATCTGCTCGCTCTCCACAAAGTACATGGCCAGATCGTCGGCAATTTCCCCGGAGAACAGGCCGATGGAACCGATGTAGGGCTCCTTCAGGCCGATGTCCTTGAGGACCGTGAGGGTACCCTCCGTGCCGACAGCGGCTCCCACGTCCAGCTTGCCCGGATGCTTCTCCATCAGGTCTACATGGGGGTTCTGGACGTATCCCCGGACGCAGCCCTCCCAGTCAGAGACGGCCAGTACAGTTCCCAGGGGGCCTCCACCCCGGAACTGGAGGGTGACAGAGCCCTTCTCTTCCTTCAGCATATCCCCCATCAAAGAGGCTCCCAGCAGGGCCCGGCCCAGAGCGGCGGTAGCCATGGGCAGCAGCGTGTGGATGTGCCGGGCCCGCTCCACCAGGTCCCGTCCGGTGACGGCGGCGGCCTTCACCAGGCCGTCGGCGGAGATGGCCCGGGTGATTTCATCCCGGATGGTCATGCTCATTTCCCCTTTCTTGCGGCAAAGAAGATACGCTCCTCCCCGGGACGCGGGGGGCGAAGCTTTAGATTTCCATAGGTCCGAATATCCTGGAACCCGGCGCCCTCCAGCAGGGCGGTGAGCTCTGAAACGGTGTGGGCCCGCTCCTGATGGAGCTCCTCGCCCCGCTCCCACAGGCCGCTTGAACGGTCCAGCTGGAACAAGTCCATATAGTAGGAGCAGACCCGGCTGCGGCGGGAGAACTCCGCCCGCCAGACGCAGTAGGCATCCTCCGTCTCGTCCAGGAAGACCTGACCGTCCAGGCCCTCCAGCTTCTCCGGGGAGTTGATGTCGAAAAGAAACAGCCCCCCAGGCATGAGGAAGAGATGAACCCGGTCAAAGGCCTTCTGAAGGGTGTTTAGGCGGGTGATATAGTTTATGCTGTCCAGACAGCACACACAGGCGTCAATGGTGCCATACAGATCCAGTTTCTCCATGAGCTGACAGAGAAACAGCGGAGGGGTGCCCTCCAGGTCTCGCACCTTCTCCGCGGCCTGGGCCAGCATCTCCGGGGAGCGATCCACCCCGATCATCTCGTAGCCCCGCAGGGCCAGCTCCCGGGTGAGGGAGCCGGTGCCGCAGGCCAGGTCCAGCACCGTGTTCCCGGGGAGGCCGTGCCGGCGAAAGTGCTTTTCCAGGTAGTCTGCCCAGGCGGCGTAGTCCACGTCGTAGGTCAGGCCGTCGTAGCATCCGGCTAGAAACTGATAGCAGCTCATGTTTCCTCCCGCAGCCGGGGGATGACCGTCCGGTACCCGTTGGCCCCGTAGTGCAGACACCGGTTGACCCGGCTGATGGTGGCGCTGGAGGCCCCGGTGCTCTCTAAAATTTCACTGTAGATCATTCCCTGCTCCAGAAGCATAGCCACGTCCATCCGCTGCTCCATGGCCTTCAGCTCGGACACGGTACAAAGGTCCTGGAGAAACCGGCGGCACTCCTCCTCGTCTCTCAGAGCGGCGATGGCGCGGTACAGGGTATTGCTGGAAGGCTTGTCCAAAAACTTTGACATAGGCGGGCTCCTTTCGTTCCAAGCTGCGGCAGACAGGCCGACAGCCCTCAGAGTTCCCGCGTCCCTGTTTGAACGGGCGCAGGGGGAGAAATCTCCTTCATTTTAGCACAGTAAAATACGAAAGTAAACAGGAAGGGGAAAAATTTTGCACCGTTCCGGTTCCAGAGGCATAGGCTGGAGAAATACCTGGAAAGGGGGCGCTGGAATGGGCGTGCGGCAGGAAAAGCAGGAGCCCAGGGTGGTCTGGCAGGAGGAGGTCCAAACCCTGACGCTGGAGGGAGAACCGGTGCTGTCCTATACCCTTGTCTGGCCGGAGGTGGAGGGGGCCGGTCTGGGTGGGCGGTGGATCAGCCGGTACTACCGCAGGCTGGCCCAGGTCTGGCGGCAGCGGTGGCAGCGAGAGGTCTACTGGAAGGCGTGCCTGGAGCTGGCGCAGCGCCGGGCCGCCGCCCGGCCCTTTACCCCCTGGACAGGGCGGCTGACGGGAGAGGTGGCCCTGTGGGAGGGCGGCCTGCTCAGCCTGCGCCTGGAGGGGGAGGAGGTTCGGGACGGCCGTCCTTGCCGGGTGCGCTGGGGCGACGTGTGGAGGGTAAAGGAGGGGGCGCCCTGCACTGCCCGGGAGCTTTTTGGGAAAAAGAGGGGGTGGAAGCGGGAGGCTGTGCGGCAGCTTGTGCAGCAGGGGGAGTCCCGCCGGGCTGCGGGAGATTGTTTTCTGGATCCGATGTGGGAGAAAGTCGCCCGCCGCCTGCCTCTGCGGGACCTGTGCCTTACGCCGCAGGGAGTGGAGGCGGCTCTTCCTCAGGGGGCCGTGGCCCCCGCTGCGGAGGGGACGCCAGTGTTTCTCCTTCAGCCCGGCCCGCCGATTCCGAAAAGTGAGGAAAAGGACAGATTTCATTGAAAAAATCTCGAAAAAATAAAGAGAAAAGGAGGCTCCAGACCGGGCGGCTTCCAGGGTCTGCCCCTGGTGAAGTTCAGCGCCGCGTCGCCTGAAATTTCATTTTGCAAAGCAGGAACTTCCCCTTGACAAACAGCATAGACTGTGGCATAGTAAAATCACTCGTTGCACTGCATGACATCCTTCGGGGTGCATAAGCTACAGTACATACTGAGCAGGCGATGAACCGTCAGGGTCATAAAGCCGGGCCGCAAGCGGCGGCAGCAGATGGACATTTCCTCTGCGGGACAGTTGTATGTTCCGCGGATTTTTTTATCCTTGCGCGGAGAAACACTCCGGCGCCGTGCAGAATCAGGAGGCTTTTATGAGTAAGGATACGCAGACGAAGACCGCAGCTGCCAGCGAGAGCGCCATTATCCGAAGGTTGTCCTGGGTGAGCCTGCTTGGAAACGCGTTTTTATCGGCCTTCAAGCTCCTGGCAGGGGTGGCGGGGCACTCAGGGGCCATGATTTCCGACGCCATCCACTCCTTTTCTGACGTGCTGACCACGGTGATTGCCTGGGCGGGGGTAAAGATGTCCCAGAAGGCGGCGGACAGCGACCACCCCTACGGCCACGAGCGGATGGAGTGTGTGGCTGCCCTGGCGCTGGGACTGGTGCTGCTGGTGACAGGGCTTGGCGTGGGACGGGTCGGACTGGAGAACATCCTCTCCCGGCGCTACGAGGTTCTCCCCATTCCCGGCGCCATCGCCCTGGCGGCAGCGGTGGTTTCCATTGCGGGGAAAGAGGCCATGTACTGGTACACCCGGTATTATGCCAAACAGATCAACTCCGCGGCCTTTATGGCCGACGCCTGGCATCACAGGTCGGACGCCCTCTCCTCCGTCGGCTCGCTGATTGGCATCGGCGGGGCGATGCTGGGCCTTCCGGTGCTGGACAGCGTGGCCAGCGTGGTCATCTGCCTGTTTATCTTGAAGGTGGCCTATGACATTTTAAGGGACGCTCTGGCGAAGATGCTGGACACCTCCTGCGGGGAGAGCTATGAGCGGAGCCTGGAGGCCTTTGTCGCCAGGCAGACGGGGGTGGTCTGTGTGGATATGCTCCACTCCAGGATGTTCGGCAACAAGGTGTATGTCGACCTGGAGATCGGAGTGGACGGCAGCAAGACCCTGCAGGAGGCCCACGCAGTGGCTGAGCGGGTCCACACAGAGGTGGAGCACCAGTTCCCCGATGTCAAGCATGTGATGATTCATGTCAACCCGACCCAGGAGCCGGGGTAAAGAGAAGCGGAGGCATATCCCGTCGGGGATATGCCTCCGGCTTTTATCCCCACCCGCCGGAGTATTTGGGGCGGGCGGTGTCCATATCCTGAACGATAAAGACCTCATACAGCCGGCACAAGATGTTCCAGGTCTGTTGGTTCATGACCCCGGTGTCCTGTAGGCCGGCGGCCTGCTGGATCCAGCGGACATTCTGCACGGTATCCGGTCCGTGGATTCCGTCCACCGGGGCGTCGGACAGCCCCTGGAAGTAGTGGGCCAGCACCATGAACATGGCCTGGGGCACGGCCATAAAGTCCCGGGAGCTCCCCGGCTCCACCTCGCAGCCTCCGGCGGGAAAGGCCCGCACCGTCTGGGGGTGAGAGATGTTCTGCTCCGCCTTTTGCCACTGGTCGTGAATGGCGTTCCAGGTTCCCCGGTCCACCACGCCGGTTACAGGCGGGTGGAGCTCCCGCTGGAAGAGCATCACCGATTCCAGGGTACGCTCATCAAACTTCCCGTTGGGTACCACCTCGGGAAGAAAGTCATAGACCTCGGACAGCCGGCGCAGCATATATTGCAGGCCCCGCACAGGCTGAGCCAGCAGCTCCCGTTCTAACAGTTCTGATTTTACATCTGCCATATCTGTACTCCCTTCTTTTGGTCCTGGTCCCCCCGGTCCAGATGGTAGCCCGGGTACTGTCCCAGCCGCGGGGTGTCGGCAAAGGAGTCAGAACCCGGGATGCTGATTGCGGCCATGGCAGGCACCGCATCTGGTCGGAGGGCCTGCGCCCGCACCGTGTCCCGGCGCAGGAAATAATCCGCCTGGGCAAAGCTGCGATAGATCGAGTTCCAGGTCTGCTCTCCCACAATGCCGTCAGGCGTCAGGCCGGTCAGGCTTTGGTACTGCCGCACGGCCTGGGTGGTGGCGGGGCCGAAGTCCCCATCCGGCTGGATGGGCTTCAGGGTGTCCTCAAACTGGGCTAGAAGGGCCAGCATATACTGGACGATCCAGACCTCGCCCCCCTTGTCCCCCTCCCGGAGGACGCCGGGGTACTGGAGCTGCGCGGCGTAAATCCGCTGCCCTTCGCTGACCAGCTCCGCCAGCCGGGCCACGCCCACATAGAGATAAACCATTTTGTACCAGGTGGCCTTTCCCACAATCCCGTCGGGGGTTAGGCTGAAAATGCGCTGAAAGGCCTTGACGGCTTCCTCGGTGTTTTCGTCAAAGACCCCGGTGGTGGGGAAAATTTTGGGGATGGCCGGGTAATTTTGCGAGATGCGGTTGAGCATGTTCTGCACCGACGCCACGTCCAGACCCAGGCTGTGCCGCTGGAGGGGGGCGCCGGGGTAGGAGAGATGGAGGTCCTGGACGGGGGCGTCCACCACCAGCTCGATGTCGTCCCCGTAATAGTAGCGGAGAATTTCCATGGAGTTGTAGCCCTCCTGGGCCAGGGCCTGGCTGCCCCACTGGGACAGGCCGTCGCAGGTGGTGGTGGTGCCGTTGCAGAATTTGGCGGCCAGGGGCTCTACAAAGCCCTGCCGGCGGATGTAGTCGTCAAAAATTTCGTCCACCACCTGGCTGATGTTCTCGAAGACGTTCCGCCCCCGGATGAACTTCTGGTCATAGGCGGTGGTGGAGGTGATTTGGAAATCGTAGCCCCGGCTGGGGTAAAATTCGGTGTACACCCGGTTCAGGGCAAAGGAGATGATGGCCAGAATATTGGCCCGGATGGCGGCGGGCTCCCAGGTGGGGTAGATCTCGCTGGAGGCCACGTTTTTCACATAATCCGGGAAGCTGACCGTGACGTTCTCCGCCCACTGGTCCGGGGGGCCCAGATGGACTGTGATGGTGTTGGGGATGTAGGGTATGATGACCGGCATAGCTCACCTCACAGATCCTGGGCCGAGATGCACCGGCTGTTCCGCTCCTGCAAGCTGCTCTGCCCTGTGGCCAGGGGGACCAGCTCAATGTCCTGCATAGTCTCCACGCCGGGAAAAATCTGCACCCCCTCGATTTGGAGCATGACAAAGCCGGGGTGCTCCGCCCAGATGCAGCACTGGGCAAAGGGCTCGCTCCCCTGGGGAGCGCCGTCAGGGCCGGTGCTCTCTCCGGCTGCCGGGGTTTCGATGGTAATGGGCTTGATTTGCCCGCTGCTGTCGGTGATCTGGACAGAGATCAGGTTGAATTTCCCTGCCTCCACCTGACATGGGGAGGCCACAACAACCGTGGCTCCCTGCAAAGGAATCTGCGCCTGGGAGGTATAGACCCGGACGATCAGCGTTCCTGAATCAGACATAGTGCTTCCTCCTGTTCCGTGGGCCGCGCCCACTGTGTTTCCCCATGCTATGCGGTGGAGGTCCTGTCCGTGAAAAAACCGCCTGCCCAAAGGGGCAGGCGGCAAAGCTATGCGGTCTTTCGGCGGAAGCTGAACCGGTTCTCGGTACCGGTGAGCAGGCGTTTCATGTTGCTTCGGTGGCCCCAGAGAACCAGCCCTCCACAGATGAGGGCCAGCACGAAAATGGCCAGATCTCGGTAGACGTACAGGCTGGCGAAAGGGAAGGAGGCCCCGGCCCAGATGGAGCCCAGGGAGACGTAGCGGGTGAGGAGGAACAGGATCAGAAAGCCCCCCCACACCACCAGGGCGATGCGCCAGTCCATCAGGATGGCGATGGTGCCCCCGGACAGGATGCCCTTGCCCCCCTTGAAGTGGAACATGCAGGGGAACATGTGGCCCAGCAGGCAGAACACGGCAGCCCAATATTTGGCCAGGATGATCATCGGGGCGTTGTTTACAAGGAGCGCCCTGGTCAGGAACACCCCCGCCAAAATCGCAACAACCGCTTTCAGAACGTCGCACAGAATGACGACAAAGGTCAGGAAACCGCCAAAGGTGCGGTAGAAGTTGGTCAGTCCGGCGTTGCCGCTGCCGTGGCTGCGCACGTCGTCCCGGAGGATATACTTGGAGACAATGACCGCCCCGTTGAAGCAGCCGCAGAAATAGGCGATTACAGCAATCAATAGCGCAGGGAGCACAAAGGCGGCCCCCAGCTCAAAAAGCACCGCCATATCCATGTTTAACCCTCCTTATCCCCCTTCTGCCGGATGGTCATGCGCACAGGGGTACCCTCCAGGCCGAAGGTGGCTCGAATTTGGTTCTCCAGATAGCGCTGATAGGAAAAGTGGAACAGCCGGGCGTCGTTACAGAAGCAGACAAAATGAGGGGGCCGGATGCCGGTCTGGGTCATATAGTAGATCTTCAGCCGGCGGCCCTTGTCGGTGGGGGGCTGGACCCTGGCGGTGGCCTCCGCCAGGACGGAGTTGAGCATTCCAGTGGAGATGCGGGTGGCGGCCTGGTTGTTTACATAGTTAATCAGCTCAAAGAGCCGCTCCACCCGCTGGCCAGTGAGGGCAGAGATGAAAATGACAGGGGCGTAGGTCATATAGGACAGGTCCCGCATGACCTCCTGGCGCATTTTGTCCATGGTCTTGCCATCCTTTTCGATGGCGTCCCACTTGTTGACCACGATGATACAGGCCTTCCCGGCCTCATGGGCCAGACCGGCAATCTTGGTGTCCTGCTCGGTGACTCCCTCCTGGGCGTCAAGGAGGATGAGGCACACGTCGCTGCGCTCGATGGCCATAGTGGCCCGGAGGACGGAAAACTTTTCGATCCGGTCGTCTACCCGGGATTTCCGGCGCATTCCGGCGGTGTCGATAAAGCGGTACTTCCCCTTCTCATTTTCAAAGTAGCTGTCCACCGCGTCCCGGGTGGTGCCTGCCACGTCGGAGACGATGACCCGCTCCTCCCCCAGGATGCGGTTCATGTAAATATGCGGAAGCCTTTGAATGTGTCTTTAGGAGTGAATGAGGATGAGGGAGAAGATATATCATTGTGTAAAAAGAATATTTGATA
>JAAWAD010000039.1 GCA_022791995.1 Lawsonibacter sp. | reverse complement strand
GGCTTCTACTATGGACAGCCCGCCCGCTCCACCGTGCATATCGACATGGTGCAGTACAACCCCACCGTCATCTTCGACGAGGGCACCGCGGAGGAAGTGGTCATCGTCAAGGACGGCAAGATGGTCTGTCTGGGCGAGTAAGTTCAGGGTATCCCGTGCCGGCTTTGATCTGCCGGCCGTGCCATACCACAGATCGTGGAAAGAAGGATGAACGATCTTTTTTGAGGAGGAAATTTTAATGAAAAAGATGAAGAAGACCTTAGCTCTGGCTCTTGCCTGCGTGATGACGGTTGGCCTGCTGGCCTCCTGTGGCGGCGGCAATCAGGGCGGCACCAGCCAGCCCAGCGGCGGTTCCAGCGCCGGTCAGCCCAGCGGCGGTTCCAGCGCCGGTCAGCCCAGCGGCGGCTCCACGATTGAGCCTCAGGACCTGGTTATGGGCACCGGCTCCAGCGGCGGCACCTACTTTGCTCTGGGCGGCGCTATGGCCAACGCCATGAACAACAAGCTGGCCGAGTATCAGGTGACCATCAGCGCCCAGGCCAGCGGCGCTTCCGTGGAGAACATGAACCTGATCAACCAGGGCGAGATGGACTTGGGCATCGCCATGAACAACGTGGCAGCCAACGCTTTTGAGGGCACTGGCGCCTTCTCCGCTCCTGTGACCAACGTGGCCTCTATCGGCGTGGTGTACAACGAGGTGTACCAGATCGTGGCCAACGCCAGCACTGGCGCCAAAAACGTAGAGGACCTGAAGGGTCTGAAGATCGCAGTCGGCCCCGCTGGCTCCGGCACTGTGGGCTTGACCGAGAAGGTTCTGGCTGCTGCCGGCATCGACATTGACAAGGACATCCAGCGCCAGAGCGACAGCTTTGGTGACGCCGCTACCAAGATGCAGGATGGCCACATCGACGCCGCCTGCAACGTGCTGGCTGTGCCCGCCGCCTCCATCCAGGAGATGACTACCTCCATGGATCTGTCCTATATCAACATCAGCGATGAGATCTTGGCCACCATCCAGGCCGACGCCCCCTACTTCACCCGCAAGGTGATCGAGGCCGGCACCTACAACGGCCAAACCGAGGACTGCAACACCATCACCTGTAAGGCCGCCCTGTACTGCCGCGCCGACCTGGACGAGGAGACCGTGTATCAGATCACCAAGGCTTTCTATGAGAGCGGTGACGAGATTGCAGCTGCCCATGCCACTGGTAAGGAAGTTCAGCTGGAAGGCTGCCTGGATGGCATTACCACCCCCATTCACCCCGGCGCTGCCCGTTACTTCACGGAGATGGGCATCACTGTGCCTGACAACGGCTGAGCTTGACATTTTTGCCATGGGTATACCCATGATCCGCCCGGAGGGCGGATCGCCAAGGATTGCGTTCAACTGACTGAGGGGGCCTTCCCATAAATGGGCAGGCCCCCTTCTTGTAAGTGCAAACAGGCGAATTGTCCGCCTGCATTCTGTTCCGGGAGGCATCGAAGTATATGAGTGAAGAGAAAAAAATCCCCCCCGTTGACACAGCAGAGATCAATGCCGACGACTTGATGGCAAAATACGACAAGGAGTCTGCGTATCGCCGGCTGGAGGGTTTCCATGCCAAGCTGGTGTTCTTTATCTGTGTAATCTGGTCCGCCGTGCAGCTGTATACCGGTCTGTTCGGTACATTCCCCTCCACCCTCCAGCGCGCCCCCCACCTGGCCGCCGGCATGACGCTGGTGTATCTGCTCTACCCCGCCTTTGGTAAGCCGGGGAAGTCCATCCCCTTCTATGATTATCTTTTGGCCCTGGCCTGCGTGGCCTGCGGCGGCTACCACATCGTGTTTTATGAAGATTTGCTGCTGCGCGCCGGGTCCTTTACCAATGTTGATATTGTGGTCAGCTGTATTGCCATTGTCCTGCTGCTGGAGGCGGCCCGCCGTGTAGCAGGCCCCATTGTTGCAAGTCTTGGCACAATTTTCCTGGTATATGCGGTCTTTGGCCATTATCTTCCGCGGTCTATCTTCCTGTTCCATGCCAGATTCACTTTTAAGCGTGTAGTCTGTACCGAGTGGTTGGGCACCGAGGGTATTTTGGGCTCTCCCATCTATGTGTCCTCTACCTTTATCTTCCTGTTCCTGGTGTTCGCCACCTTCCTGAAGGCCAGTGGAGTGGGTGACTGGATGACCGGTTTGGCGATGGGTGCCTGCGGCGGTTCCGTGGGCGGTCCCGCTAAGGCTGCCGTGGTAGCCAGCGCCCTTCAGGGTACAGTCAGCGGAAGCTCTGTGGCAAATACCGTGTCCACTGGCTCTATTACCATTCCTTTGATGAAAAAGACGGGCTATAAGCCCGAGTTTGCGGGGGCGGTAGAGGCGGCAGCCTCCACCGGCGGACAGATTATGCCGCCCATTATGGGCGCCGCCGCCTTTATTATGACGGAATACATTGGCTGTGCCTATGGTACGATTGCTTTGGCGGCCTGTGTACCCGCCCTGCTGTACTTTACTGGTATCTTTACCAACGTTCACTTTGAGGCCCTGAAGCACGGCCTCACCGGCATTCCCAAGGACCAGCGCCCGGTGGTCACAGAGCTGCTGAAGCGTGGCTGGTACATGATCGCTCCCATTGTGGTCATCATTGTCCTGCTGGTCCAGGGCCGCTCTGCCATGACCGCTGCCATCTGGGGCATTTTCGCCTGCATCGTGGTGTGGATCGTGGAGATCATCCGGGAGGAGCACAAGTTTGACGTGGTCCGCTTTGCCAAGATGTTCATCAAGTGCCTGGAAGACAGCGCCCGCAGTGCCATCTCCGTGTCCGTCACCTGCGGCTGCGCTGGCATCATCGTGGGCGTGGTCACTATGACCGGTCTGGGTCTGAAGATGGCCGGCGGCATCGTGGCTCTGGCCCACGGCAGCCTGTTGCTCACCATGGTCCTGACCATGCTGTGCTCCATCGTCCTGGGCATGGGCGTGCCTACCACCGCCAACTATATCATCCAGGCTACGATCTCTGCTCCAGCTCTGGTGGCTCTGGATGTGCCCCCCCTGGCGGCTCATCTGTTCGTGTTCTACTTCGGCATCGTGGCCGACATCACACCTCCCGTTGCTCTGGCCGCCTTTGCCGGCTCCGGCATCGCCGGTTCCGACCCCATGAAGACAGGCTTCAACGCCACACGACTAGGTATCGCCGCCTATCTGGTGCCCTACATGCTTGTGTTGAATCCGGTGATGGTGCTGGTCAATGTCAATAACGACCCGACACCCATCTTTGTGATGCTGGTTCTGAAGTCTATCGTTACTGCCGTTATTGGTATGATGGGCATTGCTACCGGCTTTACCGGGTATTTCCGCACCAACTGTAAGCCATGGGAGCGTATTGTACTTATTGTCAGCGGTCTGTTGCTGGTGGATGCGGGCGGTGTCACCGATGTGATCGGTATTGCCCTATTCCTGGGTATCTACATCCTCCAGAGAATGCGTACCCCGAAGGCTCCGAAGCCCGCGTAAAGGAATTCCTTCTGCCAAAAAGCAATTAAGGACGTGGCGTGCAGCTGCATGCCACGTCCTTTTTGTCAGCTTTCCATATGCCGCCCCAGAAATCCGGCAATGGACTGGGTCAGCTTATACTCCACCTCGCTGTCGTCCAGCTCACCAGGCTTGCCCACGAAGAGAACACTGCCCAGTACATCACCCTCAGAAAGAATGGGGGCGGCGGTGCCCAGATAGTATTTTTCCCCATCTAGGCATAAGGGGATGGGCTCCTCTGTATTTTTATACTGGTAAATCTGCCGGCCCTCCATCAGCCGTTCCAGGTCGGGAGAGATAGGCTTTTCCATCAGCTCCCGGCGCGGCACACCTGCCACAGCGATGCAGCTGTCCCGGTCGGTGATTACGGCAATGCGGCCCGTTGTGCGATTCAAGGTCTCACAAAGCTGTCCTGCAAAATCCAGCAGTCCGCCCATCAAGGAATACTTTTTGAAAATCACACCGCCGTCTTTATCCGTGTATATCTCCAGGGGGTCGCCCTCCCGGATACGCATCGTGCGGCGAATCTCCTTGGGAATGACGACCCGGCCCAGGTCATCGATCCGCCGAACAATTCCAGTTGCCTTCATATTCAAAACTCCTTTTCTCTGTTGTCGGTTTCAGCTATGTCTGGCAAAAGATAGTATACGCAATCTTTCCCGCTCAATACAGCCAGAGACTTGGAGATGTCTGGAAATTAACGACGGCCCATGCCGGCACTGAAACACATAATATAAAGGCGCTTGCGTGGCTGGGCAATGGAAGAGGCACCCTTAGACAGGTGCAGAGTCCCCGGTGACGTCCCGCAGGTAGAGATAGCAAGGCACCAGAAACCGAAAGCCCTCCAGCACCTGCTCTGCCAGCTGAGGGGTGAAAAAAATACCCTTGCAGCTGTCGTCATGACACAGGTCAATCTGCTTCCGGTTGTACCAGGGGTACAGAAGAGGACCTGGATCCCCCTTGGGCCGCTTGTACTCCGGGCCATCCAGTCGAAACTCTCCCCGTTGCTCTACCTGGCGGGCCAGACGGGCCAGGGGCTTGGGATTCCGGTCGATACGGGCCCGGAGCTTAGCCATGGTGGCGGGGGTGGGGTCATAACAGCCCATGCCGTAGCTGTAGCACTGGGCGGAGATGCCGAAATAGAAGCTAGGGACAGAGCCCTCCTGTTCGCTGGGGCGGCGAAGGCTGAACCACAGATGGTCCTTATAGGGGCCCCGCCCATAGAGCCGCCGGGCATCCCGATAGATACGGCTGATCTTAACCTCCAGTCCCAGCTTGGGATATGACTCGATCATAGCTGTCCCCACCTGGGTTGCCAGGGCCCGAAGGGGTGTATCCACCAGGGTATGAAACTCTTCCCGGTGGGCTTGGAACCAGCTGCGCTCGTTGTTCAAGCACAGCCCCCAGAGAAAATCCACTGTTCCCTGGGAAAAGCCTTCAAACATACAATACACCTGCTTTCAGAGTGAGGACCTCCCCTTGTTGGAGAGGCCCTTTGGTTTATTCCAGCGGCACATCCTGGCTGGGGGTGGGATCGGTTTCCGGTGTGGGGGCTGGATCGGGTTCCGGTGTGGGGGCTGGATCGGGCTCCGGCTCCGGCGCAGGTGTGGGGGCTGGCGTAGGTTCAGGGTCCGGTGTAGGGACTGGGATGATGGGTTCTCCAGGACCGGGCTGGGTATTGACAGAGGGGGGCTCCGTTGTCTCGCTTCCAGCGGCAGGGGGCTCTCCATTTACCCAAGTGCTGGGGTCCCCGTCTGCCGGGTTATACAGCACGGTTCTGGGCCGCATCCGGTAGACACTGCCGCCCATCTGCTGACTCTCCAGCAGGTTGCCATCCCTGTCGTAGATATACCGGACGGTGGAGGCGGAACGGCCGGTGTAGGCGTTCTGTTTGGTGTCCACCTGCGTGGTGCCCCGGGGAATGGATTCGTCAGCCTTATACTGGGTGGTGGGGCGGACCACATCATAGACGGTGCTCTTTGGCTCGGCGTAGATGCCCTCGGGGTTGGTGCCCCAAATCTGGGCTAGCAGGCGGCGGACGCCGTTCTGGTTGGTCATTTCACATACAATTTTGATGGGGTAGTCGGTGCTGTTTTTGAACCGGAAGTCGGTGCTGCCGTAATAGACAGTGGCGTCCATTCCTGGGGTGACATAACCGGTATCAAACATGTGGGCCCGGCGTTCCACCACCTCCAGATTGGTATGCAGGACAGCGTAGTAGATTGTGGAGGAAGTCTGGCACACGCCGCCTCCCATAGAGTCAGCGGTGACGCCGCCGATGTAGCCGGTGGACATCTTATAGCCGTTGGCGGCGTCCCGGCTGCCGGTGGCGTTGTTGTAGGAGAACTCCTCTCCAGGGAGGAGGATGATCCCGTTGCAGGACTTGGCGGACAGCTCCACATTGTACACCCGGTTGCCGGTGCCGGTGACAGTGGTGGCTCCCTTTCCCAGCAGATCCTTGAACAGATTCGCCTCCAGGTCCTCCTGGGTTACCTTGGGCTGCGTTATAGTAAGGGGGATGGAGAAGGTCTCGCCCTCGGCGGCTTTGCTGTAGGCCTGCTTCAGGGCGTTGACATCAAAATCCACCCCGACCTGATGGTCGCTGACCTCAAAGGTCTTGGGGTCCAGTTGGGCGTCCTTGGGCTCGGTATAGACCGCCCGGTGGATACTGTCAAAGTCGGGATCCTGGGGAGGCTGGGCCTCAGCCTCCAGCTCCGCCCTGCCCTGACCTCCGTTGGCCTGGAGGAAAGCCTCTGTTACGGCGGCTTCTGCTGTCTCCCGGTCCACCGACCAGGAGGTCTGTCCCTTGGTCATGGTCAGAGTAGCAGCTTCCAAATCGACAGTATAGCCCTGCTGCTCGCCCTGAAAGGCGGACTGAATGTGGTGATCCAGCTCCTGGTCTCCCTTCTCGGTGAGGGATACGCCCCCCAGGGGCAGATCCTGGGAGAGACCCAGAGCGTGGCGGATGTATTGGGCGCCGTTGGTCAAAAAGTTGGACCGGCCCAGATCCATAGCCTCCTGGGCACAGGCTGCCATGTCCACCTGGAAGCAGCTGCTGTCCATCTGCCCTACATAGTCTCCGCACCGGAGCTCCACCGAGCCCGTCAGAGCGGGCTGTTTGGAGGACAGCCGCAGGGTCTGCTCTGCCTGCTCCACAGTCAGCCCGGACACGTCCGTTCCAAGCACAGACACATTGGGCAGTACCACCCCTGAGCCGTCCACCCAGGCGCACAGCCCCAGGTAGGAGGCGCCCAGAGTTGCCACCATCAGCCCGGCTACCACTGCTCCAATGACAGCCAGGCGGCTCGACCCCTTGTCGGAGTCCTTTTTCACGCGTTGACCTTCCATATAAAATCCTCGTCTCCTTAACAGGCCGGCCATCCGGCCCTGCTTCTCTCTTTTGCCGCAGGCGGGCGCCCCGGCCTCTCTCGCAAGTCAAGCTTTGCGCAGGTCATTCATCAAATATTATAGCACCCTGGCGGCCCGGATACAATTACAGAACAGTTACAAACTTTTTGGAAATGGAAGGGATTTTTTCTTATGTCTGTGGAGGGAACGAAGTCCCGGGTCCTTTCAAAAAAATTTAAGAAAAAATCAATTTCCATCCAGAGGATTTTCTGGTATGATAGGAAAAAAGCCGGCAGGACCGGAAGAACCATGCGGGAGGGATGTGCAATGTCGCAGAGCAGACGGAACGGACAGGGAAACGACGCGGTCTATTGGATTTTGGCCCTGGGGCTGCTGTTTACTGGCTTTCTGGCCCCTATCGGGGTTCTGATGATGGTGTTGAAGGTGCTGGGCGGGTCCAGACAGCGGGGCCGTCACCCCTATTACGAACAGCAGGAGGGGCTGCCGCCTGTGGGTGCCCGGACGACCACCCGCCCTCCCGCGGCGGAATCTAAGGCAGGCAAGGGCTGGCAGGACCGCACAGCCCAGCTGGACCGGAAGGGGAAGAAGCTGACCATTTGGGGCGTGGGGCTGATGGCGCTGTTTCTTTGTGTGGCCTTCAGCGCCCTGGGGGATGCGGCCTACTGGCTGTTCCAGGGCGATCTGGCCTTTTTTGTGGAGGAGCTGTTTGACGCTATGCCCATTTTCTGCCTGGCGGGCGGAGGACTGGGCTGTCTGTGGGCCGGACTGCGCAAGCGGAAACAGGCTCGGCGGTGGCGCAGGTATCTGGCCATGGCTGGAGAGCAGCCTTCTGTGTCCATCGCGGCGCTGTCCTCTGCCGCAGGACTGCCGCCCCACAAGGTGCGGGAGGACCTGGCGGACATGCTGGACCACGGCCTGTTTCCCGAGGGGTATCTGGATTATGGCGGGGACCGGCTGGTGCTCCGGGGCGGCGGTGTGGCAGAGGCCCCGGTGGTGCTGGTGAAGGAGACTGCCCCCGCCCCGCAGAGCCAGGACCAGGAGAACGCTATCCTGGCGGAAATTCGAGAGGTCAACAACGCCATTGCCAACGAGAAGCTGTCCGCCCAGATCGACCGGGTCGGGGTTATCACCGCCAAGATTTTGGACTACCAGAAATCTCACCCGGAGAAGGCCCCCCAGCTCCACAGCTTTCTGAGCTACTACCTGCCCACAACCCTGAAGGTCCTCCGGGCCTATGGACAGCTGGAGGACCAGGAGGTCTCCGGCGAGAACATCACCGCGGCCATGCAGCGCATTGAGGGCATGATGGACAAGGTGGTGGAGGGCTTTGAGAAGCAGCTGGACCTCCTCTTCCAGGGGGACGCGATGGACATTACAACTGATGTGGAGGTGCTGGAGCGGATGCTGGCCAAGGACGGCCTGTCTGACCAGGGCGGGCTGACCCTGGGGGTATAAAACGCAGAAAGAAAAGCTCTCTGTTCCGCAGCAGAGGTTCGGAAAGGCTGCCGTATGACCGGCAGCCTTTCCTTTTGTGTGCCTCTGCTTGCTTTTGCACTTCTGGCGCCGGGATGTTGTCTGCTGCAACATCGCAAGAATGATGAAAAGAAGGGGCGGAAAATCTGCTAAACTCTGTGGGAGAGGAGGAAACAAAATGGAATACAGTGATCAGATTGCAGCCGTTGTCGCCTATGTGGAAGCGCATCTGGGCGAGCGGCTGGACCTGGAGAGGGTAGCCAGGGGCGTACACTACTCAAAGTACCACCTGCACCGCATGTTTGCCGGCACTGCGGGCATGACGCTTCATACCTATGTCCAGCGCAGGCGGCTGACCGAGGCGGCGAAACAGCTGGTGTGCTCCAGACAGTCTATTCTGGCGATTGCCCTGGCCGCGGGATACGAGAGTCAGCAGGCCTTTACAGGGATTTTTAAGGCGATGTACAAGCAGACGCCCCTGGAATACAGAGAAAACGGAGTGTTCTACCCCCTTCAGCTGGAGCTTGTCCTGAACCCCCGTCCATCTGCCCCGGAGGCCATACAGCGGACCATCTCTTACGCTGTGCCTGAGGATATTCCCGCCTGGATGGACTTTGTCTCCCTTGTGGTGGACGGCTTCCCCTGTCTGGATTCAGCGAAGCACCTGGAGCAGCTCAAGGGTTTTATTGGGCAGAGGCAGGCCCTGCTTATGTGGGATAACCAGACCGTGGTTGGCGCGGCCGCAGTCTCTGCCCAGAGAGGGAGCATCGACTTTTTCGGCGTACACCCCCAGTACCGCCGCCACGGCATGGAAAGGGCATTGCTCGATGGCATTCTGTGCCGCGCATTTGTGGGGCGGGAGACGGTCGGCATCACCACCTTCCGGGAGGGGGACAGAGCGGACACCGGGCAGCGGGCGGCCTATCAGCGGCTGGGCTTTGTCGAGTCGGAGCTTCTCACGGAATTCGGGTACCCGACACAGCGGCTGATTTTACCGCTGGACAAAGGGGGGATTGCAGGTGGATGACCATCTCTTCAACCGGGAATGGAGTGCGGCGGCACTTCTGCGCTTTGCTCTTCCAACCATGGTGATGATGCTCTTTATGGGGCTTTACACCCTTGTAGACACCATTTTTGTTGCCCGGTTTGTCAACACAGATGCCCTCTCTGCCATCAACATTGTGTGTCCTGTCGTCAACCTGGCGGTGGGACTTGGGACGATGCTTGCCGCCGGGGGAAACGCCATTGTCTCCAGAGAGATGGGGGCGGGACGGCTCCAAAAGGCACGCGAGGTCCTCACCCTTCTTGTGGAAGCGGCGGCAGCCATTGGGGTTCTCCTCCTCGTGCTTGGAGCTCTTTGGCTGGAACCCATTGTTTACGCTTTGGGTGCAAGTGATTTGCTTTTTCCCTATTGCAGGGACTACCTTGGCATCCTGCTGCTGTTTCTCCCTGCAAATGTGATACAAACAGTATTTTCTAATATGTTTATCACGGCAGGGAGACCTGGATTGGGGTTTGGGCTGTCTGTTCTGGCTGGTCTGACCAATCTGGTCCTGGATTACATCTTGATCGCCGTCTGTGGTCTGGGGATCCGGGGCGCGGCGCTGGGGACAGGCTGCGGCTATCTGATTCCAACCCTTGCCGGAGTCATTTTTTTTGCGGGAAGCAGGAACACGCTCTCCTTTACAAGGCTGACGTGGAGTTGGGGTGTGCTGCGGGAGAGCTGCCTCAACGGCTCGTCCGAGCTGGTGGGGCAGCTGGCCGCGGCGATTACGACCCTTCTGTTCAACCGTACCATGATGGAGCTGCTGGGAGAGGATGGCGTTGCGGCCATTACCATTTTGATTTATGCGCAATTCCTGCTGAATACGGTATACATCGGGTTCTGCATGGGTGTTGCGCCGGTGATCGGCTTCCACTATGGAAGGAAAAACATGGTCCAGCAGAGAAAAATCTTTCAAATCTGCGTGGGCTTTGTTACGGCAGTATCGGTGCTGGTTTTTGCTCTCTCCATGCTGGGCGGCCCCTGTCTGGTGCGGCTGTTCGCACCGGGGACATCAGACGTCTGTCGGATTGCGTCGGAGGGGTTCTCCATTTTTTCCTACAGCTTTTCATTCTGCGGTCTGAACATCTTCACCTCCGCCATGTTTACCGCTCTGTCCAATGGGAAGGTCTCGGCAATCCTCTCCTTTTTGCGGACCTTTGGTCTGCTGGCCGGAGGCATCCTCTTCCTGCCGAAAATTTGGGGGGCTGCCGGCGTGTGGCTGGCCGTTCCGGCTGCGGAAGGCATTATGTTTTTTGTCTCCATCCTATGCCTGGCCCATAACAGAAGCAGGTATGGCGATTAGTCTGGGTAGTGTTCTATTGCTCCTCGAATTGGAGGTATGCCCCCTTCATGGGGGACGCCGCCAGCTCGGAGAACAGGCGCAGCACGCCTCGCCGATATTTGACGGGTTTGGGGCTCCAGTGTTTCCTCCGTTCGGTCAGGATGGCCTCCATCTCCTCGGGTGTTTTGCGCTCTCCCTTTACGCCCACGATGGCCAGAAGGCGCGCTTTCACATCCAGCTGGATCAGATCCCCCTCCTCCACCAGGGCAATGGGCCCTCCTGCCTGAGCCTCGGGGGAGCAGTGGCCAATCACCGGGCCGGTGGAGGCCCCGGAGAAGCGCCCGTCGGTAATCAGGGCGATGGATTTGCCCAGTTCTCTGTCGGAAGAGATGGCCTCGGAGGTGTAGAACATCTCGGGCATTCCAGAGCCCTTGGGGCCCTCATAGCGGATAAACACCGCGTCACCGGGCTGGACCCTGTGGTGGAGCACCGCGTCGATACATGCCTCCTCGCTGTCGAAGGGGCGGGCATTGAGGATGGCAGAGAACATCTCCTTGGGGCAGGCGGTGTGCTTGATGACCGCCCCCTCGGGGGCCAGATTGCCCCGGAGCACCGTGATGGAGCCGTCGGTGCCGATGGCCTTGTCATAGGGCCGGATGATATCCTGCCGGGTGAGCTCCAGGCCGTACCTCTGGTTGGCCTGATCCAGCCATTTCTGGCAGCGGTCATAGAAGCCGGTTTGCTTCAGCTCCTCCAGGTTCTCTCCCAGGGTCTTGCCGGTGACGGTCATGGCGTCCAGGTGCAGCCTGTCTTTGATCTCCTCCATGATAGCGGGTACCCCGCCGGCGTAATAGAAGAACTCGGCAGGCCAGCGCCCGGCGGGCCGGATGTCCAGCAGGTAGCGGGCCCCCCGGTGGAGCCGGTCAAAGGTGTCGCCAGTGATTGTAAAGCCGAATTCGTGGGCAAGGGCGGGGATATGAAGCAGGCAGTTGGTAGAGCCGGAGATGGCGGCGTGAACCAGGATGGCGTTTTCAAAGCTGTCCATTGTCACAATGTCGCTGGGGTGCATGTTGTCCATCCGGGCCAGCTGGACCGCCAGTCTGCCGGCGTTTTTGGCATACTCCATAAGGTCGGGGCTGGTGGCGGGCAGCAGAGCGGAGCCGGGCAGAGCCAGACCCAGGGCCTCAGCCATGATCTGCATGGAGGAGGCAGTGCCGATGAAGGAGCAGGCGCCGCAGCTGGGACAGGCGCTGCGCTTGGCCCAGTTCAGTCGTTCCTCGTCGATTTCGCCCCGCTCGAACTTAGCGGAGTACATCCCGAGCTGCTCCAGGGTGAGCAGCTCGGGCCCTGCCGCCATGGTGCCGCCTGTCACCACCACGGCGGGGATGTTTACCCGGGCCAGACCCATCAGGTTGCCGGGCAGTCCCTTGTCGCAGCTGGCCATGTATACACCTGCGTCAAAGGGGGTGGCGCTGGCCTGAATCTCGATCATGTTGGCGATCATCTCTCGGCTGGCCAAGGAGAAGTTGATGCCGTCAGTGCCCTGGCTCTCGCCGTCGCATATGTCGGTGCAGAAGTAGCGGGCGCCGTGCCCGCCCGCCTCCGCAATTCCCTGCCGGGCAGCCTCCACCAGCTTGTCCAGGTGGCCGGAGCCGGGATGGCTGTCACCAAAGGTACTCTCAATCAAGATCTGAGGCTTGGACAGGTCCTCCGGCTTCCAGCCGGTGCCCAGGCGGAGGGGATCCAACTCGGGGGCCAAACGGCGCATGGTTTGACTGACCAGTTCTTTCATAGGAAACACCCTTTCTGCATTGCGGATAAAATTTTGCGGCAGAGCCCGGCGCTATATACAGCGCCGGGCTCTGCTGGTTTTGCAATCAGTGTACCATATTGGGGATGAACAGGCAGACGATGGGGCAGTATGCCACGATAAACAGCACGGCAACAAACAGAACGATGAAGGGCCACATCTCTTTCAGCAGATCAACAAACTTGATTTTGGCCACAGCGGTGGCGATGTACAGGGTGACACCCACAGGGGGTGTGATGCCGCCCAGGATAAAGGTGAGCACCATGACCATGCCGAAGTGGACGCCGTTGATGCCGGCGGCCTCGGCGATGGGGTAGAAGATGGGCACCATGATGATGGCGGCGGAGGTGGTATCCATGAACATGCCGATGACGCACATGGCCAGGATCATCAGCAGCATGAGGACGTTGGGGTTCTTGGACACGCCGGTAATCAGGGCGGAGACCTGCTCGGGGAACTTCTCAATCGCCAGGCAGTAGCCAAAGGCGGTGGCGCCCGAGACGATCAGCATCGTCATGCCGGAGGTGCGGGCTGCGCTGAGCACGGTCTTGATGGCGCCGGCAAAGGTGAACTCCCGATAGAGGAACACACCGATGAGCAGGCCATACGCGCCAGCAATGGCGCCGGCCTCGGTGGCGGTGAAGACGCCGGAGAGGATGCCGCCGATGATGATCAGGGGCATAATCAGGGCGGGGACAGCCTTGAAGAAGGCCTTAATCATGCGCATGAAGTCAAACTTGACCTTCACGCTGCCGTCGTACAGCTCGGGGTTCATCTTGGCTTTGATGTAGGCGTAGATCATCTGGGACACGCCCACCAGGATGCCGGGGACCACGCCGGCCATGAACAGCTTGCCCACAGAGATACCGGTGATGGAGCTGTAGAGCACCATCAGAATGGAGGGCGGGATGATGGAGCCGATGGTGGCGGAGGCGGCGGTGACAGCGGTGGCGTACTTGCGGTCAAAGCCCGCCTCGTCCATGGAGCCGATGAGCATACCGCCGATGGAGGCCACGTCGGCGGAGGTGGAGCCGGACACGCCGGCGAACATCATGGAGGCCAGGATGTTCACGTGGGCCAGGCCGCCGGGGATGAAGCCCACCAGCTCGTTGGCGAAGTTGACGATGCGCTTGGTGACGCCACAGGCGTTCATGATCTCACCGGCGAAGATGAACAGGGGGATGGCCATCAAAGTGAAGGAGTCGCCGCCGGCGAAGACACGCTGGGTGAGGATAATCAGGTCCTTGCCGGAGGTAAACAGGTACAGTGCCGCGGAGATGCCCACGCCGAAGGCCACAGGCACGCCGATAATCAGCATGAGAAAGAAAATACCGATGATAAACCACATATTACATACCTCCTCCCATGTCTTCCGCGTCCAGCTTCTCGCTGCCGCCCTTGCCCAGCAGCAGGAGCAGCTCCTCGATAAACATGCCCAGGCTTCCGATCACCATGACCAGATAGACTACCGACATGGGAATGCGCATGGCGCTGGAGCGGTTGCCCCAGTTGGTCATGACCATACGGGTGCTCATAACGAAGAACAGGGCCAGGTAGCACAGCACCAGCACCCGGGAGAACTTTTTTACTATAACGCTCAGCTTGCCCGGCAGGGCGTCCACGATGATGTCCAGGCCGATGTGCCCGTCATCCCGCATGACAAAGATGGAGCCCAGGTAGACGATGCCGGCGAAGGTGTAGCGGCCCAGCTCCACGGCGAAGCTCAGGGGGCTGTTAAGCACAAAGCGCATGAACACGTTGATGGTGGTGACGAAAAACATCACCAGGAACAGAATGATGATGGAGCCTTCCAGGACCTTGTCCACCGTTTTTTGTACAGTTTTAAAAGATTCCACGCGAAAACGCCTTCCTTTCCATTCAAGATTGAGGGGAGTGCGCAAAATGCGGGCAGGAGCGAAGGAGGTTCGGCTCCTGCCCGCAGAAGGGCCAATTATTTGCCCATGGCGGCCAGAATGGCGCTGCCGGCCTCGGACTGGGTGCAGCTGAAGTTGCTGTAGTCGATCTTGGCCTGGAGGGAGGCGACGTCGGTGTCAACGACCTCAAGCCCGGCGTCGGACAGGGCGTTGAAGTTGGCGTCGCTGCCGTCCTTGGTGGCGTTCAGACCGAACTGGCAGGCCTCAGCGGCGGCCTCGTCCAGGATGGCCTGCTGCTCAGCGGTCAGACCCTGATAGATCTTGTCCGAGATGGAGATGGTGGTGGGGCCAAGGATGTGGTTGGTCACGTTGACGTACTTACAGACCTCCTGCATGGAGGCGGACATGACGGACTCGGGGGTGTTCTCCACGGCGGCAACTAGGCCAGTGTCCAGCGCGGTGTAGGTCTCGCCCCAGGCCAGTGCGGTGGGGGCGGCGCCCATCTGGGTGAAGGTGGCGTTATAAGTAGTGGAGTCGGGAATACGAATGATGAGGCCGCTCATGTCGTCCACATTATTTAGGGGAGAAGAGGTGGTGAAGATCTGGCGGAAGGCCAGCACATAGTAGTCCAGAATGCGGGAGCCAGTGCTCTCCAGCACCATGTCGGCCACGGTCTTGCCCGCCTCGCCGGCCAGCTTTTCAGCGGCGTCGTCATAGCTGTCGTACATGAAGGGCAGACACAGGATGCCGGCCTCCTCCACATAGTTGGCATAGAACTCGGCGGCGATGATGGCGCAGTCCAGGGTGCCGTTGGTCAGGGCCTGGAGGTTTTCGGTCTCGGTGCCCAGGGTGGCGGCGGGGAAGACGTCAACCTTCATCGTGCCCTCGGACTTCTCCCGCACCAGGCGGGCGAACTCCTCGGCGGTGGCGTTGATGGAGTGGCTGGCGGCCATCTGGTGGCTCATGGTCAGGGTTACGTCGGGGGTCACGTCGTCATAGTTGGAGCTGGGAGTGGAGGCACTGGAGCCGCCGGCGGGGGTGGAGGGAGTGGAACCGGAGGTGCCGGTGGAGCCGGCGCCGGGGGCAGAGGTCACGCCGCAGCCGGCCATCAAGCCGATCATCATGCAGGCGCAGAGCAGAGAGCTGACAAGTTTTTTCATCTTTGATACTCCTCCTTAAATTTATGGGTGCAGGTGCTTTGTCTTGAACCGCAGCTGTTTTCCGCAGCGCTCGGTTCAGCTTGTATAGAGGATACCACGTTGATACAAGAAGTGTCAATACAAAATACAGCCTGGACCTGATTTTTGGCATCTTGCACTTGTCCCGATTTGGAAACAAGGCAATTTGACCAAAGGGAAAGGGCCTTTTCCTGTCCGTGCGGTCTCTGGAACTTTCTGTGGGCCGGGGCTATTGCCGCTTTCTCTCTATTTTTCTGCGGTATATATACGGTATAGGTAAAAAACAGCACTTCTCCTGTTCTTTTTTTCAAGGGCGGCTGCGGACAAAATTGCACAGGATTTGGATGTAAAATTTTAAGCCCCAAATTTGTGCAGGCTGCTGAAAGCGGAAAAAGGGGAGAAAAGGGGCTTGCATTTTCCATTTTGATGTGTATACTAGTAGCCAGGAAACTTGTATTATAAATACAAGTGAAGCGTTGAGGTCTGCATAATTGAAGAGGAGGTATGCTTGTCATGAAAACCTGTGTCGTCACCAGCCCCCTGCACTATGAGATCCGCGAGGTTCCCGTGCCAGAGCCAAAGGACAACGAGGTCCAGATCAAGATGATGGCCGCTGGCGTATGCGGAAGTGATATTCACATTTTCAAGGGAGAGAACCCCAACGCCCGTTACCCGCTCATCCCCGGGCATGAGAATGTGGGGGTCGTCACCAAGGTGGGCAAGGACTGCTCTGCCATCCAGGTGGGCGACCATGTAGTCATCGACTATGTGATGCGCTGCGGCGAATGCTATCAGTGTACCCACGGCCGGGGCAATGTGTGCGAGCATGTTCTGGTCCGCGGCAGCGGAACCGACGGCGGCTGGCGGGAGTATTGGTGCGTGGAGGAGAGCTATGTCTATAAAATCAGCGACAGCCTCTCCTGGAAGGATGCCGCTCTCATCGAGCCGCTGACCATCGGAGAGCACAGCACCGCCCGGGGCCGTGTCTGCGCCGACGACGTGGTTTTCATCCTGGGTACCGGCACCATCGGCACCATCATCGCCCAGGCATGTAAGCTCAAGGGAGCGAAGACGGTTATCTGCTGTGACATCAGCGACTCCAGCCTGGAGCGCAGCCGGCAGTTTGGCGCGGACTACACCATCAACAGCAAGACCCAGGACGTGGCGGCCGAAATCCAGAAGATCACCGGCGGACACGGCTGTACCGTCGCCTTTGACGCCGCCTGCTTCCCCGGCAGTCTGACCATGGTGCTTCAGCCAGGAATCCTGTGCAACGCCGGTCGGGTGGTGCCCATGGGCTTCTGCACAGTTCCAGAACAGCTTACCCAGCAGATGATCAACGGCCGGGAGCTGGACATTATCGGTACCCGCATGAGCCTGAACCAGTGGATCCCCACCGCCCAGAAGATGGCGGAGGGCAAATACCGTCTGGAGGGCTTGGCAACGACCTTTATCCCCTTCCGCGATATTCACCGGGTATTTGATTTGATTGAGCATCCCGACGAGTCGGCCAAAAAGATGGTCATCCTGTTCGACGAGGCGGAATAAAAGAGGAGGAGCGGCAATGAACGGAAAAGACTTGTTCAACATCGAGGGGAAAAAGGCGATTGTCACCGGCGGCACCCGCGGTCTGGGCTACGGTATGGCTGAAGGCCTGATGGAGGCCGGCTGTGAGGTTGCCATCGTGGGCACCTCCGCCAAGGTGCAGGACGTAGCCAAGAGCTTCTGCGACAGGGGCTTCCAGTGCCACGGCGTGCAGGCGGATTTCAGCAAGCGGGAGGGCGTTTACCAGGGCTTCCGGGACTGTGTGGAGAAGCTGGGAGGGGACCTGGATATTCTGGTCACTGCCCACGGCATCCAGCGCCGCCACAGCGCCGAGGTGTTCCCCATTGAGGAGTGGGACGAGGTGCTCAACGTCAACCTGAACTCGGTGTTCATCCTCTGCCAGGAGGCGGGGAAGATGATGCTGGAGAAGGGCTATGGAAAGATTATTACCATTGCCTCCATGGTCTCCTGGTTCGGCGGACAGACCGTCCCGGCTTACACGGCGGCCAAGGGCGGCGTGACCCAGCTGACCAAGGAATTGAGCAACGACTGGATTGCCCGGGGAGTCAATGTCAACTCCATTGCTCCCGGCTATATGGCCACGGAGATGAACTCCGCCCTGCTGGACCCCAGCAACCCCAGAAAGCAGCAGATCACCGACCGCATTCCCGCGGGGCGCTGGGGGACAGGCGACGACATGAAGGGCGCCTGTATCTTCCTGGCCTCCCACGCCAGCGACTACCTGGGGGGAGCCATTATCCCGGTGGACGGCGGCTATCTGGTGAAATAACAATTAAGGGAGGAGCTTTGACATGTCCCCAACCATACGTGACATTCAAGTGATCTGCACCGCCCCCGAGGGCATCAATCTGGTGGTTGTCAAGGTGCTGACCAGTGAGCCTGGCCTGTACGGCCTGGGCTGCGCCACCTTCGCCTACCGGCATCTCACCGTGCAGCACCTGATCGAGACCTATCTGCGCCCCCTGCTCATCGGTCGGGACGTCAGCTGCATCACCGACCTGTGGCAGCTGATGCACCAGAACGCCTACTGGCGCTGCGGCCCCATTGCCAACAACGCCATCTCCGGCGTGGACATGGCTCTGTGGGATATCAAGGGTAAGATGGCCAACATGCCGGTGTATGACCTGTTTGGCGGCAAAATGCGGGCTGGAGTGCCGGTGTACCGCCATGTGGACGGCGCCGACGTGGAGGAGATCTGCGAGAATATCGAGCGCTACCGCGCCATCGGCGTGCGCCACATCCGCTGCCAGTGCGGCGGCTACGGCGGCGGCGGCTATGGCCCCGCCCCCGAGTGGGCAGCCAAGGGCGCCCAGCCGGGGATCTATCTGGACAGCAAAAAGTACATGCGGGACACCCTGAAGTTGTTTGACGGCATCCGTGCCAAGGAGGGCTTCGACCTGGATCTGGTCCACGACGTTCACGAGCGCATCCACCCCACCGAGGCCGTCACCTTTGTCAAGGAGATGGAGCCCTACAAGCTGTTCTTTATGGAGGACGTGGTCCCGCTGGAGCAGGTGGAGTGGCTGGATAAGATCAAGCAGGTCAGCGTCACCCCCCTGAGCCAGGGCGAGCTGTTCAACAACCCCGCTGAATATAAGCATCTGGTGCAGAACCGCAGCATCGACTATATGCGGGTCCACCTCAGCCAGGTGGGCGGCATCACGCCCGCCCGCAAGCTTCAGCAGTTCTGCGAGCAGTACGGCGTGCGCATCTGCTGGCACGGCCCCGGGGACATGAGCCCCCTGGCCCACGCCGCCAACATCCACATCGACCTGGCTGCCGCCAACCTGGGCCTTCAGGAGTGGAGCGGCATCGAGCCCCCCAACTTCGTCATTCAGGACCTGAAGGGCCCCCACGGCGCGCTACTGGATGTGTTCCCCGGAATGCCGGAATACGGCAACGACGGCTTTGTCTATGCCAACGAGAAGCCCGGCCTTGGCGTGGATTTGAACGAGGCAGAGGCCGCAAAGTACCCCTGTGAGAATACGGTCACCACCTGGACCCAGACCCGCAACCGGGACGGAAGCCTCCAGACGCCCTGACCGAAGTTTCGGCGCTGTGTGTCTCTATGCCCGGATATCCCGAGAAGGTCAGGCAGGAGATACACAGCGCTGTGCTGTTTTAGGAGGATACACAATGAAAATAACAGGAATTCAAACTTGGCTGGTGCGGCCCCGGTGGGCATTTGTGGAGATCGTCACAGACGAAGGGCTTAGTGGCTGGGGGGAGCCTGTGCTGGAGGGCCGGGCGGCCACGGTCTGCACCTGCATTGAGGAGCTCAAGCCCTATCTGCTGGGCAGAGACCCGATGCAGATCGAGGATATCTGGACGGTGCTGTTTCGCGGCGGCTTTTACCGGGGGGGCGGCATTGCCATGAGCACGCTGTCCGGCATCGACCAGGCCCTGTGGGACATCAAGGGCAAGTTCTTCGGTGCGCCGGTGTGGCAGCTGCTGGGTGGGCGCTGCCGGGACAGAATGCGGGTGTACAGTTGGGTGGGGGGCGACCGCCCGTCCGATGTGGCCCAGGCCGCGCTGGAAAAGAAGAAGCAGGGCTTTACCGCTGTGAAAATGAATGGCACAGACGAGCTCCAATTCCTGGACAGCTATGAAAAAATTGACGCCCTTCTGGAGCGGGTGGCCAGCGTGCGGGAGGCCTGCGGCAAGGGTTTTGGCATCGCCATCGACTTCCACGGCCGGGTCCACAAGCCTATGGCCAAGGTGGTGGCCAAAAAGCTGGAGGAATTTGACCCCATGTTCCTGGAGGAGCCCGTCCTGTGCGAGAACATGGAGTATTTCAAGGAGATCGCCGCCGCCTGCAATATCCCTATCGCCACGGGAGAGCGGCTGTTTACCAAATATGACTACAAGCGGCTGCTGGCGGCAGGAGGGGTGGATATTATCCAGCCCGACCTGTCCCACGCAGGGGGGCTCACCGAGTGCCGGAAGATCGCGGCCATGGCCGAGGCCCACGACGTGGCCCTGGCCCCCCATTGCCCCCTGGGCCCTGTGGCTCTGGCCAGCTGTCTGAACCTGGACGCGGTATGCTACAATGCCGTCATCCAGGAGCAGAGCATTGGAATCCACTACAACGAGGGGCGCTGCGTGCTGGATTATGCCCTGAATCAGGAGGATCTTGCATTTACGGACGGCTTTGTCGCTCTGCCCCGGCTGTCCGGCCTGGGAGTGACAGTCAACAAAGCGCTGGTGGAGGAGGAGGGGCGCACCCCCCACGCCTGGAAAAACCCCGTCTGGCGTCACGAGGACGGCAGTCTTGCTGAGTGGTAGGGGGGAGCGAGATGAAAGCCCTTGTATTGACCGGCCCCGGGCAGTTTGTGTACATTGACGTCCCCACCCCCCAGCCGGAGGCGGACGAGGTGCTGCTCCAGGTGAAGGCCTGTGCCATCTGCGGTAGCGACATCCATGGCAGCGACGGTACCAACGGCCGGCGCATTCCGCCCCTGATTATGGGGCACGAGGCCAGTGGCGTCATTGCACAGGTGGGCGGGGCGGTCCGGGGCTGGAAGGTGGGGGACCGGGTCACCTTCGACTCTACCCAGTTCTGTGGAACATGCTGGTACTGCCAAAACGACCTGAGCAACCTGTGCGCCCACCGGAGAATCGTGGGTGTGGCCTGCCAGGAGTACCGGAAGGAAGGCGCTATGGCGGAATATGTGACCGTGAGGGCCCACACCCTGTACCGCCTGCCGGAGCAGGTCACCTTCCCCCAGGCCTGCCTCATCGAGCCCTTTTCCGTGGGGATGCACGCCGTCCGGCTGTCCGGCCTGGAGCCGGGGCAGACGGCGGCGGTGGTGGGAGACGGCACCATCGGTCTGATGACTCTGCTGGCCGCTGTGGGCCGGGGGGTGGAGCAGGTGTATGTTCTGGGACACCACCCCCTCCGCCAGCAGACCGCCCAGGCGCTGGGCGCCCGGGCTGCGGACGGGGAGGAGGCCCTTCTTCCTCGGCTGCGCTCCGCCACGCAGGGGAAAGGAGCGGATGTCGTCTTTGACACAGTGGGAAGCCAGGGCTCTTTTGCCGCCTGTATGCGGGCGGTGCGGCTGGGCGGAACCATCGTGGTGGTAGGCAACCGTTCCCCCGAGATTTCCTTCCCCCTCCAGGCCTGTGTGGTGGGGCAGATCAAGGTGCAGTTCAGCTACTCCTCCCAGGGGGAGTACCCCCTGTGCCTGGAGGCTATCGCCCAGGGGCGGGTTGACGTATCTCCCTTCCTTTCGTGCTTCCCTCTGTCCCAGGGCGCGGAGATCTTCCAACGTCTGATTGCCCGGGAGGAGGGTCTTTTGAAGGCCATTTTGCTTCCGTAATATCGTCCAGAAAGTGAGGAGTCCCGATGCTTACTCTGTTTCCCCAATACCGCTTTGGACTGGGAATTGGCTGGCTGATGACGGCCGCCGCTGCCGGGCTGATGATAAACGCCGGGACGGCCTGGTACTGGCCTGTGCTGACCATCATAATCTGTGGCTTTTCCATTTTGGCCATCGCCGAGATGGCCGCTGCCAGCCGCTTCCAGGCCCTGCTGGCGATCTTCTACCGGGACGGCGACCCGAAGCGGTTCATCGCCCTGTACGAGCCGCTGCTCCACCAGCGAAACAGCTCCCCTGCCCGGGCGCTGACGGTGCGGGCCTATCTGAGCAACGCCTACCTGGCTATCGGAGACGCCCAGACCGCCCTGCGCCTGCTGGATGAGGCGCCGGAGGTGACCGGGAAGGAGGCTGTCAACGCCCAGGCGCTGCTGGCGGGAAACCGGTGCAGCATCTACTGCCAGATGGGGGACGCCGGCCGGGCCGAGGCGCAGCTGGAGCAGCTGAAACAGCTGGGAGCCGCGGGAGAGACATCCGAGCTGTATCGGGCCATTCCCCACCTGGAGAGTCAGTGTGCCCTGCTGCGCGGGCAGGTGGTGAGAATGGAAGAGGTGGAACGGCAGGCAGAGCAGGCCAAATCCCCCACCGTGAAGGCAAATCTGGAGCTTCTGGCGGCACAGATGCAGCTCCAGAGCAGGCACTATGGCACAGCCTGCACCCGATTGCAGCGCCTGGCCCGGGGCAGGGAGGAGTACTGGGCGGTGCAGCGGGCCAGAGAGCTGCTGGAAACACTGCCGGCCCAGGAGGATTCGGCTGCTCCGGCGGCGGACGGTTGCGAAACATGAGGCCGCATGGTATAATCGTGACAGCCGCCGTGAGACGCGGCCTGCTATCCAAGGCTGCCCAGAAGGTGAAGTGGCCAGGACAGGAGGAATGACGATGGCAGATAAAGGAAGTGTAACCAGCCGTATTTTTGGCTATATCCGCGACAACATCCAGTCGGGTCAGTGGACAGTGGGGGAAAAGATTCCCAGTGAAAATCAGATGTGCCGGGAGCTGGGCGTCAGCCGTGTTTCGGTGCGCAAGGCGCTTCAGCAGTTCGTTACCCTGGGGGTGCTGAACAGCGTCCGCGGAAAGGGAACCTTTTTGATCTCCGACGATCTCTCCATGTTCCCGCCCGTCCTGGGGAACGGCCTGCAAAGCCGGGAGGCGTTGGATACCATGCTCTTCACTCTGGAGTTTCGGGGGTTGGTGGAGCCGGTTCTCTGTGCCAAGGCAGCGGAGAATGCTACGCCGGAGCTGATTGCCTCCCTGACAGAGCTGGTCTCCACCATGCAGAATTCCATCGGCTACAGTCAGGCCTTTGTAGAGGCGGATGTGAATTTCCATCTGGAAATCTGCCGTGCATGTGGAAATCCTGTCACCATGTCTGTGATGAATGACGTGTTTTGCCGCCGTCCAGAGTTGGGGCATATGCTGAATCTGGCCCTTGGCTATTACGGCGGCATATACTACCACACAATGATCCTCTCTGCCATCAAGCAGAAGGACGGAAAGCGGGCCCATGATCTGATGGAAGAGCACCTTCAGCGTGGGATCTATGAGGTCAGTGTGGATAATGCGGAGCTTTTTGAGCCGTTGGCGGAGGCTGCCATGTACTCCGCCCCACCCCTCTTGGACAGCAATACTCCATAAGCGGGCTCCGTTTTGGAAAGAGCGCCCCTGCCGGCAACGGCAGGGGCGCTTTGCATTCAATCCTCAGAATCGAGATACAGCTCCGGGCGGAACACCCCGTCCTCTCCCCGGCTCCAGGCGGTGCCCGGTTCCGAGTCCAGCAGGGGGATGATCTCCGGGTCGTAGTTGCAGATAGTGTTCAGGGCATAAACAGCGGAGTGGTCCGGGTCATCCAGGTAACCGTCGCTCTCGTCCCCGGCGGTGAAGCGCCAGCCGCTGTCCCAGTCCTTGTCCTCCGGGTCGGGCTCCCTCCGGTAGCACCATCCCACCCGGCAGCCATCCACTACGATCCGATCGGTGGCGATGCAGCCCTGGGGGCCGTCCCCCTGGTAGAGCTCCTTCAGGTCCTCCAGGGGAATGGCCAGCTTCTTCTGGTCAGTACAGACGCTGGGCCGGGCAATGTCCACCACCTCCAGGATTTGATTGGGGAAGTGCTCCAGCAGCTCCTCGGCGGTGTGGTGCAGTTTGAACTGCATCTCCTCCATGGTGAGAGGGATCATCTGGTAGAAATTGACCTCGTCTCCGTCCGGGAGGGGGCAGCACGCCGCCTCCTGGTCAAAGGCCCCGGGCTGGACCAGAAGAATGCCGCACAGTCTGGTATTGTCGGCGAAGGGGGCGTCGTTGGGATTGGCGATGGTGTGGCCCCAACCCAGCCAGCTGTCCTCCTGGATGGGCAGTCGGGCCAGAATCTTCAGCCAGCGGATGGGCCAGTACCACCGCTCGTCGCTGTCCTCCACCCGCCAGTCCGGGGGCAGAGTGACAAGGATTTCCGCCCGTTCTAGCTTCCGGTCGGCCAATGTCTCGGGGACGTTCATCCGGTGAGCTCCCATGCCAAAGGTGGACAGCACATAATAATTGCGCTCCGGGGTGGGTTCCATGATATAGATGTCCACATGGATATCGGGAGAGACCAGCTCGTGGAAGACGTGGTCACAATGGCCAAAGTAGCGGGCCATGTGGGCCTCCACCGCGTCCCAGTCCTCCTGCTCGTACATCTCAGCGGCGGTACATGCCTTGGCCTCGATATATTTTTTACACTCCTGGATAAAAAATTCCGTGTCCTTATCCCCGGGATCCAGTTCCAGAGCACGGGAAAAGCTGAGCAAAGCGTCCTCCTCCCGGTTCTGGTAGAACAGGGAGTAGCCCAGGCGGTAGTGCCAAAGCGGGTCATTCTCCCCCTCTGCCTCCACCGAGCGGAGCAGGGCCTCGGCCTTTTTCAGCCGTTTGATGCCCACCTCCTCGCTGGGGTCGGCCAGATTGTTGTAGGCCCGGGCCAGCTGGCCGGTAAGGGTGTAGTCCAGGGGCTGAGTGTTGCTTAAGGTTTCCAGGGAATCAATGATCTTCTGGTATTCGTCCTCCTGGTGCCACTGCTCCAGAAGGGATAACAGGTCGCTCATATGGAGGGACTCCTTTCATCGAATCACGAAATCGAGATTGATTGGGATCAGCAGGGCGGACAGGGTGCCTCCCTCCAGGGAGGAGCCCTCCTGCCGGGCCTTCTCCAGGCAGTGGCAGATGGCGCTGTAGCCGATGAGCTCCCGGTAGATGTCGTTGGTCTCGTCCCCGAATGCCCCCTCCTGGAAAGCCTCGAACAGGGCCTTCCACATGGGGTAGAAGTCGGCCAGCTGATTTTTGTAGACCGTGTTGTCCTGGCCGATCCGCCCCATGGGGACCAGCTGCACCGACTCGGCAAAGCCGGTCTGCTCCTGGTAGGCGTTTTCGGCGCAGATCTCCGGCAGGAAGCGGAGGCACTCCGCGGCCAGCGTGGCGTCCCCCAGCTCCTGGGCCAGCCGGGTCTCCAGGGCGTGGGCGTCGAAGTCCTCCCGGCTATGGGCCTCGTGGAACAGGCGCACCGCCTGGATGACCTTGGCCTTCAGGGCGGCCTGTCCCTCCCGGCCGGCATAGGGGTTGGGCAGGGTGGTGGCCTCCTCCTGGCGGAGGAAGAAGAACTGCTTCTGGGAGGCAAAGTCCTCCACCTTCCAGTCCTTCACCAGCTGGGCCACCTTGGCGCTGAGCTCCTCGCTCTTGATGTCGTCAATGCGGCACTCTCCGGTGACCTCATCCCCCACCTTGGCCCCATAGATCTTCACATAGCACAGCTGCTGGTTACCCAGGCGCTTGACAATGTCCTCCTTCAGCAGCTCCCAGTAGGTGTCCACCTGGACCTGCCTGGGTTGGAGAAGCTTGCCCATCACCGCCACGTCGCTGATGTAGGCCTGCCACTGGTGCTCCCGCCCGGCAAAGGTGCTGGTCAGGGGCCGGCCGTGTTCCCGGCGCTCCATCCGGGCGATGCCCGGCAAAAAGGTGAAGGCCAGTGAGCCAATGGCCATCCCCATGGCCTGCCCAGTGCTGGTTCCCATGCCGGCGCAGCACTCATAGAGTTCCTTGCCCCATTGGGGGGCGTTCAGATAGAAGTCCAGCACCACGCCCCGCTCCTCCAGCTGGCTGATGGCGGGGGTGAGCGTCGCGTTCCACTCCGGCAGAACCAGGTGGTCCCCCTCCACAATCTCCTCGGTGCCCAGCACGCCGTGGAGCCCCACATGGAGCAGAAACTCCATGGCCTTTTGGGGGTCCCGGGTGTTGCCGTCCCCATACTGGCGGATGCGCTCGTTCAGCTCTCTCCGAGCCCGCTCCTCCGCCTCCTTTTCTGCCTTGTTGCCCTTGAGCCAGTTGAAAAACTTGCCCATTTTGCTGTCTCCTCCTCATATATTTGTGAATGCACTCGAAATCAAAATCCGATTTTCAGGGACATGCCCTCCACATTCCGCCCCTGGGAGCGGGTAATGGGCAGCTTCTGGTCGGCGGAGTAACCCAAGGTCTCCCCGTCGTGGAGGGTGGCGTTCTCGCTAATCAGGTATCCAGCGGTGTTCAGCAGCATCAGGTGGACCTCCTTGGGGGACTGCTGGCTGTCCACGATCTCCAGCTCGTCCCGGCCAAAGGCGTTCAGACCAGTGGTCCAGCCGCAGATGCCCTTCTCCCCCTGGACCAGACCCACAAACACCAGATCCATCAGGGGCAGATGCCCCGCCTTCAGGTCCTCGGACACTTGGATGAAGTAGTCGGGCAGCCAGACGGTGTTGTTGGTGTAGATGCCCAGGGCGTTGGGGGCCTTCAACAGGGTGGAGGCAATCTTCACGTACAGCTCCCCCTGCTGGCGGGGGGAGTGCTCACTGTCCACAACCGCCGCCAGCACATGGGCCCGGTGGTTCTGGGCGGCGGCCACTGCCTCCGCCCGGGCCATGAAGTTGCTATTGGCCCAGTACTCTGCCTCTCCGTTGGGGACAGGGCACTCCATCAGAGAGATGGCCACCATCATCCCCTCCGCCTCAAAGGCCAGAATGGTGCCGTCCTCGCTTGCGTCGGCCGAATCCTCGTCTTCGGTGGAACAGTCAATGCCCCAGTCGGCCTTCAAAGCGGCCTTGAAGCCCTCCGCATCCCACGCGGAGTCGGACAGCAGGACACAGCCGGCGAAGGGGCCGGTCTTGCCCTCTCCCTGCTCCCGGGCCTTGGCCGCCTGGGCCTGCTCCATCCAGAGCTGGCGCACCTTCTCCACCAGGGCGGCGCACTTGGCCTCGGCGTCGCCAGGGTCGTAGGGCTCCATCTCGCTGAAGGTGTGGCCGCAGTTGTCCGGGGTCTCCCGGTCCTCATAGCCGCCGGCCACTCCCACCAGCCACTTGCCCAGCAGGGATTTTTTGTATTTGCAGATGTAGTAGTGCATCTCGTGGAGGTCAAACTCCCCCGCAATTTCCAGCTTAGACGGCTTTTTCCCCAGCTCTCTGGGGTGGGACAGCCACTCCTCCATGGCGGCCAGGGCCGCCTGCTGCTGCTTTGTCATACTGTCAGTCCTCCTCGTCTTGATTGGCCTGGATGGCGTGCTTCTCCATATCCTGGGTCACAACGGTAATTTTCTCAAACAGGGCGCCGATCTCCTCCCGCTGTCCAGGGTCCTGGTAGGTAACGGTAATGAGGAACAGAGAGGGGCCGCTGATGACCTCGCCCCGGACCTGATACAGGGGCTGACCGTCCTCCTCCGGCAGTTCCCGCCAGCCGTAGCACAGCGCGCCGCCCTTGATCTCCAGCTCCTTTCTGTCCTTGTCCTCCCGGAGCACCGGGGTGAAAGCGGCGTTTCCCTCCCGCATTTTATAACCGCTCACCCGCCAGATGGGGCTGGACTCGTTCCACCACTTGTGGCAGCCGCTGTTTTCGCCCCACTCCTCCCACTCGAACAGGTAGATGCCGGGGAGAGTGAGGCGCAGGGGACCAATGGGGTAGGCTACCATTCCTTTGCGGAAGCCGGGCTGGAACTCCAGCTCCAGCTCGGGGCCGTCGGGCAGGGCGGGGGCGCGGCCGGCCAGGGCGCAGACCTCGGCGTAAGCCTGCCGGGGCAGGGGCAGGGCGGGGTCCAGTTCGGCGGCCTGCTCCAGGTTGTCGCAGATAGCGCGGTTCATGCCGGCGTCCTCCTCGCTGCGGGAGGAGGGGGCAAAGGAGCAGCCCTCCCATAGCTGGTTCAGGGCCAGATTGCGGCGGAACAGGGCGTCCCACGCCCCGGGATGGTACCAGAGGAAGAACCGCTCCGCCAGGGCCTCCACCCCCTCCTCCTCCAGAACGGTCTTCAGCCATTGGGCGGAAAACCGGCCCATGGGGGTGATGACCGTGCCGGGGACGTCCTCGGGCATGTACTGGTCCAGATCCCAGCACAGGCACATACTGGCGGTGCCCTTCTGGATCTCGTCGTCGGCAATCCTCACCAGGGTGGCCAGCCAGGGATAGAAGTGCTCCCGGAGCATCCGCTGGAAATCCCGGTGCTGGTAATATTCCGTCTCGTCCTCCACCTGGAGCTTCTGGATGTCCAGGCTGTCCAGCAGCTCCACCGCCGCCTGGTGCAGCCCCGGTCCGGCGGGGGTGGAGACACAGCTGCCCTCCACCGCCCACTGCCCCAGAAAGCCACCCTCCTTTTTCCAGATTATGGATAGATTGCCCCCAATCGGGCACAGCTGCACCCCTAGGCCGTTCTCCCACTGGGACATCTGGTAGCCCCTCTGGTCCGCCAACTCCTTGGCCGCAGAGAGCAGCCGCTCCGGCTTTTTTACCCTTCCGGTGAAAGAAAATCCAATGCTCATGTTTCTTCCTCCTGTTCTTTCCGCTTCAGGCCGATGCCCGGTACGTCAAAGCGGAAGGTGTGAAAGCTGGCCCAATCCACGGAGGCCCCGGCAAAGACCTCTACGGCGGCGTCCAGCAGGGTTTTCAAATCCCAGGCGATGAAATCCAGGTAGCCGAAGGCGGTGCCAGTGGCCCCGCCGGTAAAGGTGACGATCCCCTCGCCGCACCGGCCCAGAATGGCCTGCTCCAGCTGGTCCCGCAGGTCCAGGATTTCCTTTTTGTCCACCCCGTCCAGGGGGTAGTAGAAGAAGCCGGGGATCACGCCGTCCCGGTGGAGCCGGTCCATGTAGTAGTCGTCCCGCTGGAAATAGCACTTGAGGAGGGGGATGCAGCAGGTCACCCCCACATACACGTCGGCCCGCAGGGGCCAGTCCTCCTCCTGGCTGGGCTTGCCCTCATAGGCGGTGTACCGCTCTCCGGCCTGCTCCGGGTCGTTGGCCCGGGGCCAGCCCTCGGGGTCCACCTCGTTTTCGAGGAAGGCCGCCAGCCGGTCCAGTCCCATGGACTCCCCTGCCGCCGGGGCGTCCAGAACGTCCAGATAGTCCACATACCGCATGGCGGCCAGCTCCCCCAGAGCCTGGTCTAGCAGGATATACAGGATGTTGTAAACCTGGTTCTGGTCCTCTCTCCACAGGGGGAGCAGCTTTTCGCAGTACATCGACAGGCCTGCGCCGCTGTTTTCCGTCTTCTCTGCCCAGATCTGGACGTCCTTCAAAGCGATGTCCTGACCGTGCATTTGAAGACGGAAGTTTTCGCTCTGTGTACGGCCCACCCGGACGCTCCAGGTTTTCAGCAGCTCCTTGGGGGCCTGCTGCTGGAAATAGGCCAGCTGGAACAGCCGGGTCCGGTCTCCCTCCGGGGTGAGGATCAGCTCGTACTTCTCCCCGTTGTGGCCCAGCTCGAAGGCCACGTCCGAAAAAGCGGGGGACAGCAGCTCGGCGCACCGGGCCACCAGCTTTTCGCCTGCCGCTTTCCGGTCCTTCTGGTCCAGCAGAGCTCGCAGCTCTTCCTCTCCCTTCCAGAAGCTGGCCCAGCCCTCCAGGGCCCGCAGGCGGAAGGGCTTGGGGTCCAGAGGCAGGGCCAGGCGTTTGTTGCACTCCTGGATAAAATACAGGGTGTCCTCGTCCCCGGGGCGGGCATCCAGCGCCCGCTGGAAATAGCGCCGGGCGGGGCCCTCCTGGTCCAGGAAGTAGTAGGCGTAGCCCACCCGGAAGTTCCAGGTATGCTCCTGTCCCAGCTCCTCCTCCAGGGGGAGCAGCAGATCCAGGGCGTGCTGAAGCCGCGTGTCCCCGGCGTCGGACGCGTTGTTGTAGGCCCGGGCCAGATCGCTGATGAGCTGGGGGGTCAACGCCTCCTGGGGCAGCGCCTCGATGGCGTCGATGATCTCCTGAAAGCGGGACTCCTGATGCCACTGCTCCAGCTGGTTCAAAAATTCCTGGTTCATGTTCAATCTCCTTCCAAATCTGACTGCATCAAGCATACCGCAGATTCTGTCCGATAAACTGGACTTTTAGAATGCTCCCAATTCGCTTTTGTGCTCCTCCCGCTGAGGAATGCCTTGTGATTCCCGCCCCCTGCGGGGGCGGGAACACGAAAAAGAACTGGGACTTAGAATATCCGGTACACCCGGGCCAGCTCCTCCTTGGCCTGATAGGTGACCACGCACAGGGTTCCGTCTCCGTCCAGGTGGCTGCCCATGACGCTGCCCTTCAGCCGGTGACGGGAAATTTCCTTCAAATCCAGGTCATAGCACTCCACCATTCCCTTGTTCTCCAGCCACAGCCGCCCCCGGCTGTCCTGGCCCAGGAAGTGGCTGGGCTGCTTGCTGGACAGGTCGGCCCGCACCTGGAGGGTGTCCCGCTCCAGCAGGGTCGCGCCGCCCCCCAGGCGCAGGACCATGTCACCCACAGGGTGGAGAGAGGTCACCCAGTTGTTCAGCCGGACCCGGGCCTCCTCCCCGGTCTCCCGATTCAGGCGGACCAGATTGCACATGGGGTACTGGTCCTCTGTGAAGACCCACAGATCGTCGGAGTCCTCCGGGAGGGAGACGTGCCTGCGGCAGGACTCCAGAAGCTGGAAGTGGGCCCGTTCCTCACCGTCCAGGTCCCGCCAGGCGAAGTCCCCCACATCCTGTCCGTTGGACCGGAGGAGAGAGATCATCCAGATGCCGCCAGGGCAGAACAGGGGGGTGGCAAAGCCAAGGTCCCGTTTCCAGACGGCCTCGCCGGAGGGAGCGTACCGGATCAGGTCCCGGATGCTGCCGGAGGGGTTATAACAGACCCCGTGGATGTAGACCAGCAGGCCGCCGTCCGCCTGGGGCGCGATGGCGCTGTACACACACCGCCCGT
Source organism: Lawsonibacter sp. (assembly GCA_022791995.1). Classification (GTDB taxonomy): domain Bacteria; phylum Bacillota; class Clostridia; order Oscillospirales; family Oscillospiraceae; genus Lawsonibacter. Next base: position 48,944 of record JAAWAD010000039.1, on the reverse strand, counting down.
TGATCTCCATGGGGAAGGGGCAGGGCAGGGTCCCCTCCGAGTCCCACAGCAGGGTCAGGGTACATTCCTCCTCCAGAGGGTCCCTGGGCCCCCTGGTCCTGGCGTTGGAGCGGATGTCCAGCATCTGGGCCAGGATGTGGCCCCCGCTCTGGAAAAACTGAACCGGCTGTCCCTGCCCGAGCACATGGGCGCAGTCCGCCCAGGGCTCCAGACGGCCGGAGGGGTCGGGGCGATAGATCAACCCCCTGCCCCGGGCCAGATAGGCCGGCTGGACGGCCTGCTGGGTGTCGTGGCGGTTGGGATTGATGGGGATCCAGCTCTTGTCGGCCTCCACCCACTCCTGGATCAGCTCGGCTCTGGTGGCTTTTTTTGCCATGTTGCACCTCCGAATTTCATTCTGTCAGCCGGTACACCCGGACCAGCGCCTCCTTGGGCTGGCAGGTGACCACGCAGAGATTGCCCTCTCCGTCCAGATGACTACCCACGGGCTTCCCCTTGAGCCGGCGGCGGCCCAGCCGGTTCAGCTGCCGGTCATAGACCTCCGCCATGCCGTCGACGTACACCCAAAGGTGGCCCGCTCTGTCCACCTGTAAGGCGCGGTATTTCCGCCCGTCGGCAAGCTGTGCCAGCAGAGTCAGGGAGTCCCGCTCCACCAGGGCCAGATCTGTGCCAGAGGCGGAGCAGAGTATCCAGTCCCCCCGTACCACCCCGCGAATGCACCAGCCCGCGTGGGTGAAGGGGGCGGGCAGATAGCTCCGGGCCAGCTCGGCGCCGTCTGTCCCCAGGTGGACCAGAGGGTTGCCCCCCTTGCCGTCCGACTCTACCACCCACAGGTCGTCGGAGTCCACGCCAAAGTGAAACGCCTTCCGGTGGCCGCGGCGGCGTTGGCGCATGTTCTCCTGCCCGTTTTTCAAATCTACCCAGACATAGTCCTGCCAGTCGTCCTTGGACTCGGTCAGCAGCCAGATTCCGTGCTTTCGGATGAGGGAGACCGTCCCATATACATCCAGGCTCCACTTCTTTGTGCCGTCGGGGGCCCGCCGGGCCAGCTCCCCCCAGTTCTCCTCAAAGCCCCGGGGGGTCAGCCGCCGGGCGTAGGATAGAAAATCTCCCCCGTCCAGCAGGTAGAGCCGGGCGTAGCAGACGCGCCGCTCCGACTTCCAGGACAGGGTACAGGGGGCGCCCCCCGCACTGTCCCACACGGTACAGGTGACCTGGCTGGGGCTATAGCCGTCCAAATCCGCCTTCTCCAGATATCCCACCCTGCCGCCGCTGCGGAAGAAGGGAAAGTCCGGGGGCTTGGGCAGCTTGGGGGGCAGAGGCCCGCAGAACTGCCAGGGCTGGAGCCGGCCGGAGGCGTCCGGTCGGAACAGGGTCTCCTGACTTTGCGAGAGGTAGACCGGCAACCACTCCCGCTGCTCCAGCACCACCGGGTCGATCAGGGACCAGCTTTTTGGCGGCTCGCTCCACGCCTGGAGCAGCTCCAGCTGGATGGAGTCATCCCGTTTTGCCATCCCGGGCCTCCAGATAGGCGGCGGGGCCGCTCTCATACAGGTCGCCCCCCTGGCTGTCCAGAATAACTGTGAGAGGCATGTCCTCCACCTCCAGGCGGCGCACCGCCTCACAGCCCAGGTCCTCCCAGCAGATGACCTCCAGCGTCTTCACGCTGGCGGCCATCAGGGCCCCCGCGCCCCCCAGAGCGGCCAGATACACCGCCCCGTTGCGCACCACGGCCTCCTTTACCGCCTGGTTTCGAGCCCCCTTGCCAATCATGATGGCCTGCCCCAGGTCCAGCAGCCGGGGTGAGTAGGCGTCCATCCGCCCGCTGGTGGTGGGGCCGGCGGAGCCGATGACCTGCCCGGGGCGCTCCGGCGTGGGGCCCACGTAGTACAGCGCCGAGCCCTCCACCGGGAAGGGCAGCGCCTCTCCCCGATCCAGCTGCTCCATCATGCGTCCGTGGGCGGCGTCCCGGGCGGTGAATACCACCCCGGACAGCAGAACGGTGTCCCCCGCCCGCAGGGGGGCCAAATCTTCCCGGGTGACGGGGGTGGTCAGTCTATGCTGCATAAAATTTCCTCCAATCTGTGGGTACAGGGCGGCCTGCCCTAGGCAAGCAGGCTCTCGAACACCGCCAGGGTCTCCTCGCTCATGCGACGGGTGGCGGTGAGGCTGCTGGAGAGCACACTGCCGTTGGCGGTGAACTTCAGGGGCTTTTCCTTGCTCTTGGGGTAGCCGAAGCGCAGGTCGGGCAGCACCTCGTCAGGCAGCTGCCGGGGCTCGATGGAGGAGCCCTCCTCCCCCCACACCGCCCACTGGGAACAGCAGTTGAAGGGGTTCTGGTGCTCCAGGTGGGGCTTCTCCACCTGTGTCGACAGGGGAATAATCTGAGCGCCCTGGGGTACCGCCTCCAGACAGTTGTAGCTTTTGCAGTCCCAGGAGGAGAAGAATGTACCTCCGCCCGAGGCATATCGCATTTCCATCACAACCCCTTTCGGGGGCAGCGCGCTGTGATAGGTTCCCAGCTCCCGCATACAGTAGTCAAAGGCGCGCTCCCGGTGCGTGACCGGCAGGCGGGCCATCACGTACAGGTGCTTCTGCATATAGGTGACAGGGAAGACCACATCCCCCACCTGAATGGAGGCGATGGTAGGCATCCGGGCGTGGATGCTGCCATACACCACCTTGATAGGGCCGGTGTCCCCCGCTTTTTTGATCTCCTTCCACCGGTCCTGGGGCCAGCAGACCATATATCCCGGCATAGAGCACATTCCTTTCTTTTTTAAGCATAGAAGGCCTCCCGCATTTGCCAGTCCCCGTTTTCCCAGGCAAAGAGAGCCCGCAGTTCGATGTTGACGTATTCGCCCCAATAGGCCAGCAGAAACTCCCCGTCCTCCTGGAACTCGGCCCAGGAGAGAAGGACGACATAGTCCATGAGACGGATGGGGATTTTGGCGGAGAGGCGGGCGCAGGCGCTGGTATACGCCTCCCGGCAGAACTGCTGGACTTGATTGTCCAGCGCCCCCAGACGGTCCAGTGCCCGAACAAGCCGCTCCGGCTCCACGGTGTTCCTCCCGTGGAGCTCCAGGAAGTCCCCGGAGGGCAGGGGCAGGTTGATGGGCTCCGCCTCCGGGTGAGCGCTCTGCTCCCTCTGGTAAATTTGTGCCAGGGAGGGGAGCCGGTCCAGGGGAAAGTTACGCTCCAGGACCTGGGGGTTGACGGCGGGGGCCTGGGGCGGCTTGGGCCGGAGGAATTCAAACACGGCTACAGCACCTCCGACGCCCTGCGGGTCACGTGGCAGCTTACATTCACCGCCACGGGCAGGCCGGCCACATGGGTGGGGGCGGTCTCGATGGCCAGCCCCAGGCAGGTGGTCTTCCCACCGAAGCCCTGGGGACCCACGCCCAAAGTGTTCACGGCCTCCAGCAGCTCTGCCTCCAGGGCGGTGTAGTAGGGGTCGGGGTGAGGCTGGTTCAAAGGGCGCAGCAGGGCGTGCTTGGCCAGATAGGTCACCTTGTCAAAGCTGCCGCCAATGCCAATTCCCAGCACCATGGGGGGGCAGGGGTTGGGGCCGGCCAGCCGGACGGTCTCCAGGACAAAATCCTTCACGCCCTGCACCCCGTCGGCGGGCTTGAGCATCTTCAGACGGCTCATATTTTCACTGCCGAAGCCCTTGGGGGCCACGGTGACGGTACACCGGTCCCCCGGCACCAGCCGGAGCGTGATGGCGGCAGGGGTGTTGTCCCCGGTGTTGCCCCGGCGCAGGGGGTCGGCCACAATGGATTTCCGCAAAAATCCCTCCCCGTAGCCCTGGCGCACCCCCTGGTGGATGGCCTCCTCAAAATTGCCGTCAATAAATACCTCCTGTCCCAGCTCGACGAAGACACAGGCCATACCCGTGTCCTGGCAGATGGGCATTCCCTGCTCCCGGGCCAGAGACAGGTTGTCCCACAGCAGATCCAGCGTCTCCCGGGCCAGGGGCCAGGGCTCCCCCTGGCGGCTGTGGTCCAGGGCGGCGGCCACGTCGGCGGGGAGCTGGGTGTTGGCCTGTACACACAGTCTGGCAACGGTGTCGGTAAGTGCAGCGGCAGAAAGGGTTCTCATAGCAGCGCCTCCTCATTCAATAAAAAAAGTCCCTTGGGTGCATTGTACCATGGATAGTTGGCAGATACAACGGCTTGTTTGACTGGGCATTCCTTAAATTTTTCTGTCTGCCTCCTGGGGAAATTCCCGCGCAATCTGCTTTTGCGTCTCTGCAATAGAGCGTTTTTCTGTAATTTTCGTCCTCTGTGGAGGGGGAGGAACAAGAAACAAAAATTAGGGTAACAAAGAGTGAAAATTTTTTGGCTGGCGGGGGAACCTTTTGGAAAATCCCTCGTCTAAACTGACAAGAGAATCATTCTCGAATCACATGAAAAGGAGACATTTGATATGAACAAGAAATTGGTAACTTTGGTCCTGAGCGGCGCGCTCCTCTGTTCCCTAGGGGCCCCTGCCCTGGCGGCGGAGAGCACCCCACCCGCCTCCGCTGAGACGGGGTACACGGAAAATGTTCAGCCTCTTCCCGACAGCCTTCTGTACTATGGGACAGTAAAGGAGATCCTGACCGGGGAGGACGGGAAAGTTACCGCTCTGTACATGAGCTCCCCCCAGTCGGAGGAATTCGTCATGAACCTCTCCGACCAGACCTTCTGGATTGACAGCGGCAAACGAGCCCCTGGTACCCCCGACGGTCTGGCAGTGGGAGAGGGGCTCTATGTGTTCCACAGCCCCATCTCCACCCGCTCTCTCCCGCCCCAGTCCGCCGCCTTTGCGGTTGTGCGCAATGCCCCGCAGGATGTGGGCTGCGCCACATACCATAAGGTAGAGGCTGTGGAGGAGAAGGATGGCGTTTTCCAGATTACCACAGACAACGGCGGTCTGCTCCTCTATGCGGATGGAACAACCCCTATGTCCACCTACACCGGCAGCAGTCTGGAGGACCTGTCCGGCCTCAAAGTTGGCAGTCACCTCATGGCCTGGTATGATGTGGTGGCTCTGTCTTACCCGGGACAGGCCTATGTGCAGCACATCATGGTGCTGGACCGGGAAGAGGATACCCAAGCCCCCGGCCAGGAGGGGGATGTCCAGCCCCTCAGCCAGGGGGAGAACGCCCGGACTTCCGTCTCCACCGGGTTCCTCTCTCTGCTCCAGAACGCCCTGAAGGCCCTGGCGGGGCAGGGCGACTACCCGGCGCAGAGCTGACAAAAAGATGAAACGCCCCCTGGCGCAGTACACGCTGCGTCAGGGGACGTTTTCTGTCTCACCGGCCCAGCAGGAACAGATTCCGGTCGCTGGCGAAGTTGGAGAAGCTGTACAGCACTGCCACAGCGTCGATGTCATGCTCCTCCACATAATCCCGGACGCTGTTCAGGTTGTATCGCAGGTCGAAAAGATGGATTTGGGAAAACCGCTGGGTAAGGAAGGGGGCCAGGGAATCGGTATAGGAGTCCCGCACAGCCAGAAGCCTGGGCCCCTGGACCGTTGGATTGGTCAAGACGCACAGAGGCTGGTTTCCCCCCAGAAAGTAGCCGTATTTGTCCTTTTCCTGCAAAAAACGGTCCACATACAGGCTGCCGGGCTCAGGCTCTCCCTTGAAGTAGGATGTCACCTGAACGCCATCGGCAGGAACATAGGTGTCGATTTGATCGGGAGGGACCCACCGCACGCCGGAGGCGGAGAAGGTGGTGCCATAGAATTCGGTGGATACAGTGGTTTTCGGGAAATCCTCCAGGCGCAGAGGCTCCAGGCCCATGGCCGTCAGCAGGGCGTTTCCGCCATAGAAGGCGCCCAGGCTGGTCCAGTGGTGGTCCGTGCGGTAGAAGAGATCCTCTTCCCTGTGGGCCTCCAGTGCCCCTGCCAGATCTACCACAGAGGCCTGACAGGCGGTATAGGCCTCCTGGATCAGGGCCGCTTCGTCCGCGGTGGGGGCGCCGGCGGGCAGACGGTCTGCCCAGACCTGGGCGGCGGTGGGAATCAGGCCGAAGTACACCGGCACCGCCAGATTTTCCGTCAGAGTGTTGACATAGCCCACGTCCCGGGCCAGCTTCTCCCGGTCGGGCCCCTCCACGCGGTTCAGAAGGGTGTCCCGGGCGCCGAAGTAGACCCCGTTGTTTTCTCGCTTGCCGCTGAGACGCTCGCTCCAGGCCTTCAGTCCCACCCAGAAATCCCGTCCGGCCACGTGGTCGGAGATATAGTCCTCCGCCTCCTGCATGAACGTTCCGCTGGTCAGAGCCTCTCCAGAGAGTGCGGGGGGCTTGGCCAGATATCGGTTCTCCAAGGGGGAGAAGGTCCGCTTGGGCAGCAGGAGGCTGGCGGTGCAGATTCCCCCCAGGAACAGGCAGAACAGGGCGGAGAGAAGGACGCTGTATGTTTTTGTCATAGGGCACCTCCAAGGGCTGTGCGGAGCCTACATCTTCTTCCGTCTGACCAGCTCAGCCTCGATGCAGTTGTAGTCATCCTGGAGCCGGGGAAGGTTCCAGGTCTCCCGGGCGCGGCCCAGCAGCTCCTTTGCCTGACTGTACTGCCGGCGCTGGATGGCGGCGAACATGTCCAGAACCGCCAGGTTGCCCCCATAGGAGGGGCCCTCCCGGAAGGGGGCGAACTCCTTCTGGCAGCTCTCATACAGCTCCATTGCACGGGCAGGCTGCCCGGTGTAGAAGTAGCAGGCGCACAGGTTCAGATGGTACACCATCCGTGCCACGCCGGGCAGCCGCGCCCCGGACAGCTCCTCCAAAAGGCGGGTGGCCTGATGGAACTGCTTGGCGTTGCAGTACCCGGCGGCTAGATTCAGCTGAAACAGGTTTTTCAGATACGTTCCCTTGACCTTTTCCAACAGCCGCTCCATGGTGAGAATGTAATCTGAGGTTTTGCCCTCCTCCAGCAGCTTGACTGCTTGGGCCATCTTCTGTTGATAAACCCGGGTGTAGAGCCAGTTGAAGAGAACGGCAGAGACCACCGCCAGCGCGGCTGCCAGCCCAAAATAGGTCCAGAACGTACTTTGGCTCATGTGGAAGCGGTACCGTATTGCGGTGGCCAGAATCCCCAGGCAGACGCCCAGGAGAAAAATTTTGAGAAACCGCTTCATTCGGTACCCTCCCTTTGAAGCAGCTTTTCGAAGGCGAGCTTGTCCCCGCCCTGGAATACAATGGTTCCCCGCCGTACAAAGCCGTTCTTTTGCAGAATATGCTGCATCCGCTGATTGGGGAAATCGGTATCAATACGGAGATAGAAGACGCCTCGTTCCCGGCACAACGCCTCCACCAGCCGGAAGGCGGCGTCCGCCATGCCCCGGCCAGTAAAATCCTGATGAAATGCCATCCTGTGGACCACGGCATAGGGCTCGTCTGCGCCCCACTTGCCCTGTATATCCTGATAGGCGGGTTCTCCATCAAAATCAATGCACAGATAGCCTGCGATTGCCCCGTCGCTGCACAGGCTGTAGCCCTTCTGCCGCTGGATGTCCCCACGGATCGTCTCCATATTGGGGTATTCGTCCGTCCATTGGACAAAGCCCTGTGCCCGCTGAAAGGCTTTTGCCTGGTCGATAATATAGCTGTAATCCTGTATATGCTCCATTCGGGCCAATTCCAGTGCAAGCATTTTATTTCTCCTTAAAAATTAGAATAGAGGAAGGGGTTGTAGGTTCCATCGACCAGGTAGGCGGTGCAGACCACCAGGGCCGCCGCTGACAGGATAACACACGCAGCTTGAGACACCCGAAGGGGCAGGCGGCGGAAAGCTTGGGCGCCCAAAGGGGTTGCGGCCGCAGCGGACACACACAAAATGGGCAGATAGTTGGTCAGGCAATAGCCGAAGACTCCGTCCACCAGAGAGACGCCCCCCAGGCCGAACATGACCCGGAGGTAGGCGGCCAGCTGGGAGAAATCTTCCAGAGCGAAGATGGCCCAGCTCACCATGACGAAAAACAGGGTATATGTCCGTCCCGCCCAGGCGGGGGCCTGCTCCAGCCTGTCCAGAAGGAAGAATTTTTCAGCCATCAGCAGGCAGAAGAAGTACAGTCCCCACAACAGAAAATTCCAGCTGGCCCCGTGCCAGATGCCGGTGGCCGCCCAGACCACCAGCAGGTTGAACATCCAACGCCCCTTGGAGCACCGGTTGCCCCCCAGAGGGATGTAGAGATATTCCCGGAACCAGGTGGACAGCGAGATGTGCCACCGCCGCCAGAATTCCGTGATGCTGCGGGAGATGTATGGGTACTGGAAGTTGGGCCGGAATTCAAAGCCGAACATCCGGCCCAGGCCCACCGCCATATCGGAGTACCCGGAGAAGTCGAAGTAGATCTGAAAGGTGAAAGCCAGCACACCCAGCCAGGCTCCGGCCACAGTCAGCTGCTCCGGGGCCATTGCCTTATAGTGGTCCCACAGCATACCCAGGTTGTTGGCCAGAAGGACTTTTTTCCCCATACCCACCAGAAAAATCTGAACGCCGGAGGCAAAACGCTCTGTGGTGCAGGTGCGGCAGTCAAGCTGGTCTCCCAGATCCTTGTATTTGAGAATCGGACCGGCGATCAGCTGGGGAAACAGGGTGACAAAGGTGCCGAAGTTGAGGATATTCCGCTGAGCCCGTGCGTCCCCCCGGTACACGTCGATGGTGTAGCTCATCGTCTGAAAGGTATAGAAGGAGATGCCCAGCGGCAGGTGAATATGCAGCACCGGCAGAAAGCCCAGTCCCAGGCTCTGGAGGGTTTCGGCCAGAAAATCCCAGTACTTGAAGAAGAACAGAAGGGCCAGATTAAACACAATGGAGGAGGTCACCGCCCACTGTGCGCCACGGTCGTTTCCCCTTGCCTTACACCGCTCCACCAGCAGTCCGTGGGTAAAGTCGATGGCGGTGGAGAGGAACATAATGGCCACATAGGCCTGCTCTCCCCAGTAGTAAAAGGCCAGAGAGGCACACAAAAGCACCCCGTTGCGGGCCTTACACGGAACCAAGTAGTAGACCAACAGGGTCAGAACCAGAAAATAGAAGAGAAATACCGGGGAGGAAAAGACCATAGAGGGACACCTCATTGCAGAGGCCGGCCCCTTTGCCGGCCCATTTTGATAGAGACAGAGGCCGCCGGAAGCGGCCCCTGCGCAGAGGTCTTAGAACAGGGCGTTGAAGTCCTCCACAATCGCGTCGCAGCTGGGATTGACCACCATCATGATATAGCTGCCGTTGGAGACCACCTTGGACGAGTTGGACCAAAGCTCCGTCGCCTCTGGGTAGAAGGCGCCCCCTTCCGCCATGTAGTCGATGTGGTCCTGAAGGATACCCTTTACAGTGTCCACATCGGCGCTGTTTTTCACCTGGACCAGAGCAATCTCACCATTGTTGATGGACATCATGTTCAGATAGACCAGACACTGCTCGGTTTCCACCTCGGACAGGCCGGCAAAGTAGCCGTCCAATAGCTCGCCCTCCGCCAGCTCCAGGGAGTTGGGGAACTCGTATTTTTCCATGGTGTCGGTGTAGAAGGCGGACAGATCCACGTTCACATCCGCATCTGCGGCGGAAGAGCTGGAGCTGCCATTGCCGCAGGCGGGCAGCAGAAGAAGGGACAGGGAGAGCAGCAAGGTCAGAATACGATTTTTCATAGTTGATAAGCTCCTTTTTTGTATAGAATGGGTCTTCGGGAGATTTGACGGTTTTTTTGGAGGAAGGTTCCCATTCCAGGCAAAAATATTTTGCTGAAAAATTGGTTCTTTATTCCACACAAAAAAGACGGCTACAACAATAGTATAACAAACTTCTGGAAAAATTTCCAGTCCCTTTGGCCTTTTCCTCTGATATTTTCCACTTGACCAGAAATAGAAGCGGCTTGACAAGAACGGCGATGAGGTGTATAATAAAACAAACACATGAACAAATGCTCATATACTGAGAAAGGGGTGCCATATGGAGTCCTTTGAGCTGCCCTGTTGCGAGGAGAGCAAGATCCACGCCGCTGCCCTGGACCATGTGCAGGCGTTGCTTCCCCCGGACGAGGTGTTGTACGATCTGGCGGAGCTGTTCAAAATCTTCGGAGACAGCACCCGGGTGAAAATTCTCTATGCCCTGCTGGAGTCTGAGTTGTGCGTCTGCGATCTGGCCAGGTTGATGGAGGTGACCCAGAGCGCGGTGTCCCACCAGCTCCGGGTGCTGAAGACCAGCAAGCTGGTGAAATTCCGCCGGGAAGGAAAAACAGTGTATTACTCCCTGGCGGACGAGCACGTCACCCGCATTCTCAGCCAGGGAATGGAGCACATCCAAGAGTAAAAATCCATAGTTTAATTGTGAAAGGATGATTCATGATGAAAAAGACCTTTAAGCTGGTCGATCTGGACTGTGCCCACTGTGCGGCCAAGATGGAGGAGGCGGTCAAGAAAATTGATGGCATCACCGGCGCCACGGTGTCCTTCCTTACCCAGAAAATGACCATCGAGGGAGACGATGGACGCTTTGACGCCATTGTGCAGGAGGCGGTCAAGGCATGTAAGCGGGTGGAGCCCGACTGCGAGGTTGTGGTGAAGTAGGGAGCGGATTTCATGACCAGAAAACAAAGAAGAATGCTCTGGAGGATTCTCCTTGCTGGCGGGCTGTTTCTCCTTCTGGAGCTGCTGTCCCAGCTGCCAGGGGTGCTGTTTTTGATCCCCTATGCGGTGATTGGCTGGGATGTGCTGTGGCGAGCGGTGCGGAACATCAAAAATGGGCAGGTTTTTGACGAAAACTTTCTGATGGCGGTGGCCACGGTTGGGGCCTTCGGCTGCGGGGAGTACCCCGAAGGGGTGGCGGTGATGCTCTTCTATCAGGTGGGAGAGCTGTTCCAGAGTGTGGCGGTATCCCACAGCCGTCAGTCCATCTCTGACCTGATGGATATCCGGCCGGACTGGGCCAACGTGGAGCGAGAGGGCCAGCTGATCCAGGTGGACCCGGAGGAGGTGGCCGTGGGGGATGTGATTGTGGTGAAGCCGGGGGAACGGGTTCCCCTGGATGGCGTTGTGGAAGAGGGGGTGTCCGCCCTGGACACCGCCGCCCTCACCGGAGAGTCCCTGCCCCGGGATGTAGCCCCGGGACAGGAGGTGGTCAGCGGCTGCGTCAACCTCACCGGTCTGCTGCGGGTGCAGGTATCCAAGCCCTTTGGGGAGTCCACGGTGTCCAGGATTCTAGATCTGGTGGAGAACGCCTCCACTAAAAAGGCCAGGGCGGAGCACTTTATCACCAAATTTGCCCGGTACTACACCCCAGCTGTCGTCTTTGCTGCCCTGGCGCTGGCCTTTGTGCCTCCGCTGGCGGGGATGGGCCCCTTTTCGATGTGGCTCCAGCGGGCTCTGATCTTTCTGGTGGTCTCCTGTCCCTGCGCCCTGGTGATCTCAATTCCCCTCACATTCTTCGGAGGGATTGGCGGAGCTTCCCGGCGAGGAATTCTGGTAAAAGGGGGTAACTATCTGGAGGCCCTGGCCAAGACAGGCATCGTGGTCTTTGACAAGACGGGCACCCTGACGAAGGGGGTCTTCGCCGTGGAGAGCGTCCATCCCGCCTCCGGCACAGAGGCCGGCCATCTGTTAGAGCTGGCCGCCTTGGCGGAGCAATGGAGCGACCACCCCATCTCCCGCTCGATCCGAGGGGCAATCCCCGAGCAGCTGGACCTGTCCCGGGCCTCCCAGGCGGAAGAGAAGTCGGGGCATGGAGTCAAGGCTCTGGTGGACGGCAGGACGGTCTGGGTCGGAAACGAAAGGCTGATGGCCCTGGCAGGAACCCACTGCCCGGAGGGCTGCACCCATCCGGGCACCGTGGTTCATGTGGCAGTGGACGGCCGGTACGCCGGGCACATTGTGGTGGCGGACCAGGTGAAGGAGAGCTCCGCCCAGGCTCTGCGGGACCTGAAGGCGGCTGGTGTGCGTCAGACTGTTATGCTCACCGGGGATACACCCCGGACAGGGGAGGCAGTGGGAAAGCAGCTTGGTCTGGATCAGGTCCACGCCGGACTCCTCCCCGGGGACAAGGTGGACCAGGTGGAGGCGCTGCTGGCTGCCAAGCGCCCGGGGGAGCAGCTGGTCTTTGTAGGAGATGGCATCAACGACGCCCCCGTCCTCTCCCGGGCAGATGTGGGGGTGGCAATGGGCGCCATGGGCTCCGACGCCGCCATCGAGGCCGCCGACATCGTCCTGATGGACGACGACCTGTCCAAGCTGCCCGAGGCGGTGGGCATCGCCCGAAAGACCCTGCGCATTGTGTATGAAAACATCGTCTTTGCGCTGGGGATCAAGTTCCTGGTGCTGGCGCTGTCCGCCGTAGGCCTGGCCACTATGTGGATGGCCGTCTTTGCCGATGTGGGGGTGTGCGTTATCGCCATCCTCAACGCCAGCCGGATGCTCCGGGGAGAGAGGACGGCCAGCCCGAAAAGGGTCTGAGAAGCAAAAAAAGACTGCTGTATCGAAGTGTACAGCAGCTTTTTTTGTTTCCTCATTGGGCCTCCACCTGGCCGAAGGAACGGCCATTGTAGGTCAGGCAATTTTTGCACATCCGATGGGGCAGCCGGTAGGCACCGCACTTGGGGCAGGTTACAATTCCGGGTGTTTCCAGCTTCCAAACGGCGCTGCGCCGCTTGTCCCGCCGGGCCTTCGACACTTTTCCTTTAGGAACCGCCATGTTGACACCTCCTTTGGTCCGTGTGCGCACGCGCACATCCGCTGTTCACTCAGGGTCGTCCAACAGCTGCGACAGGGCCGCCCACCTGGGGTCCCGCTCCGGCCTGCACCGGCAGGGGCCCTCGTTGAGATTTGCGCCGCACTTGGGGCACAGCCCCCTGCAGTCGTCTGAGCAAAGTATTTTGGTATCCATCGCAAGTACAAAGGCCGTGGTGACGACCTCGTCCAGGTCCAGCTGGGTGCCGTCCAGAAGGAGGATGTCATCGTTTTCCTCGTCCTCCAGCTCCTGGGCCAGCAGACTGTCCAGAGAGACCGTTTTTTCCCGGGAAAAGGCGGCCCCGCACCGGTCGCAGACCAGCTCCAGACGGGACCTCGCGGTTCCCTCCAGCACCAGCGCCCCGGCGTGGTTGGTGACGGCGCCCTCCGCCTCTACCGGGCGGGAGATAGGGAACCGTCCATAAAACTCCAGGCCAGACAGGTCCGCCTGGAACCGGAAAGCCCGTTGGGCATCCGGGACGTGGATGATGTCCTTCAGCTCCAGACGCATTGTGTTCCTCTCCATACTCGCAGAATGGTACAGAGGGTATTATAATGAATCCGGTCTGGAATGTCAAACCTTTTTTCCGAATCAGGGGAAATTTTTGTTTTCAGGCGGCCATTCCCGTGACAGGACCGCCCTCTACACCATGGACCAGAACGTCTGGGCGTCTAGGCTGGACAGCCAGCGGCGGCAGTCGCTCCCCCGGCCCTCCTCAAAATGGCAGGCGGCGGCGTAATCGCAGTACCGGCAGGCGTTCTTGTCCGGCCCCCGCCAGAAGGGGTCGGCGGCGATGCTCCCCTGGGCCAGCTCCCGGCAGATTTCCCCCAGAACCTTTTGGATATGCCGCCCCAGCCGGCCCAGCTGCTCGGCGGAGGCCAGGGCCTCTCCGGTGATGGAGCCAGTGGAGGACGACACCTTCAGAGGAAGGAATCGATATCCCCCCGCCTTTTGATGCTCCATGGCGTCCAGCACAACGGGGTCGTCCAGTACCAGGCCGCTGCGCACCAGCTCTTTGTCCAGGGCGGCCCGGCGGGCCGCCTCGTCCATAGTGCGGCTGCCCCGGACCACCGCGTCCCGGGCGGGGAGGTAGAGCACCCCCGCTCCCTCGATGGGCAGACCATACAGGTGCTGGCCCTTTTCCTCCAGAGTAAAGAGGTAGAGGAGCATCTGAAGTCCCAGCCCGTTCCACACTTCGGTAAGGTCGAAGGACTTCCGCCCTGTCTTATAATCCACCACCCGCAGATACAGCCGCCCATCATGGACCCAGCCGTCCACCCGGTCCACAAAGCCGGTGACGCTGATGGTCACGCCGTCCTGGGTCAGCTCCACCGGGGGCAGTGTTTTCCCCTTTCCGAAGCCCAGCTCGAAGGAGATGGGCCGGAATTTGGAGCAGAGCAGCTCCTCAGCTACATTGTCCACCACTGCCTGGACCGACCGGAGCAGACGGCGGAAGAGATACTGGAACCGGGGCGTCTGGTTCTCCAGCCCTCCAAGCTTTTCCCGGGCGTACCGGTCCACGGCCTCTTGGGTCAGGCGGTGTAGGCGGCGGCGCTCCTCCTCGCCAAAGGCGGGTTCCATCCCCTCCACGGAGGTCTGCTGAAACAGCGTGTCCTGAAGGACGTGCTCCAGCACGTCGTGGACGAAGGTGCCGTACTCCGGGGCAGAGAATCCGGCGGGGCGGCGGGGCTCCGCCTCCAGGCCGTAGCGCATGAAGAAGGAGAAGTGACAGGACTTGTACTTATCCATCCGAGAGGCGGACATGGGGACCTGACGGCCATACAGCCGGTCCACCGCCTGCCGGGACAGCTCTCCGCGGTCCCACCGGGCGGCCCGCTCCAGCCGCCGGGCCTGAGGGGCATAGGCGGGCAGGGCCTCCAGGGCCTGACGGGCTTTTTGGTTCCGTCCCGCCTGCTCCAGGGCGGGCAGAGGGGCCTCCAGGCGAAAGCCGTCCCCCGCCGTCTCCTCCCGGTCCACATGCAGGTCGGAGAACAGCAGCTCCAGCCGCTGGGCCAGGAAGCAGGGGCGGCACTCCTCTCCGCCGGGGCCCTGGGCGGGCCAGGAGACAAACAGCCGCTGGCTGGGCTGGGCGCACAGCTGATAGACGGTGGTCAGCTCCCGGAACAGCAGCTGCCGTCTGGACTGGTTCAGCTCCAGGCCGTAGGAGGCCAGAAGGGAGCGGTCATCGTCAGACAGCAGACCCGGCGGGTTTCCCACTTGGGGGATGGTGCTGTCGTCCGCCCCCAGCAGCAGCAGAGCCGTGCAGCGGCGGCCGGTCTGACGAGTGGTCTCTCCCGCCGTCACCCGGTCCAGCGAGACGGGGATGGCGCCCACATCATACTGGGACAGCACCAGACGGAACAGGAGGGTGAACTCCTCCAGCTCCATGGGTACCTTCTCCAGCAGAGCGGCGCACTGCTCCAGACCCTGGCACAGGATGTCCCACAGCTGGCGATACTCCTCCGCCAATACCGGCTGGCCCCGGCGGTCCAGCTCCGCCACCCGGTCCTCCAGCCGCTGAGGCAGACCGATCTCCTCCAGAAAACGGTAGAGAGCGGCGGCCTGGCCCCGGCCTGTTTTTTCAGCGCCCTTCCGCAGCAGCTCCAGGGGGGCGGCCACCTGGCGGCGCAGGGCGTCCAGCCGATCCACCAGGGCCCGGTCCTCCTCGGTCCAGTCCACTCCATAGCCCCGGGGGTGCCAGCTCCAGGCCTTGGCCTGGGTCCACCGGCTGCCCCGGATGTCCCACTTGAGCACATAGTTTTCCAGAAAATCCCGGTCCTCCTCTTCCAATCCGGTGAGGCCGGTCTTCAAATAGCTGAACAGGTCGTCATAGGTATACCCTCCGGCCACCGTTTCTAGGGCATAGGTCACAAGGGCCAGAACGGGCTTGTCCAGAATATCCGCCATGTAGGAGGAGAACACCGGCACGCCATACCGGGGAAAGACAGACTCCACCAGATCCCGGTAGGCCCCATAGTCCCGGGCGGCCACCCGGATGTCCCGGAAGCGCAGCCCTTCGTCCCGCACCAGACGGAGGATCCGTCCGGCCGCCCACTCCACCTCAGACCTGGGGGTGCCGGCCCGGAAGAGCTCCACGGTCCCGTTGCAGGGGCGGGCCTCCGCCCCCTCCTGGTGGAAGAGGGCCCCCTCCAGAAAGGCCAAGGGCTCCGCCTTTTCCCAACGGGGCCGGTCCAGCTGCTCCACATGTGCAGAGACCTCCGCCTCCCGGGCCAGGGCGAGCAGCCGCAGGGCGGTGTGCCGGGCGGGGGCGAAGATGTCCGTTTCGTCCCCCTCTCCCTCCAGGGTGTCACAGGTGAGGGCCACTGTTACCTGCTCCGCCTGCCGGAGCAGGTGACGCAGCACCGCCTCCTGCTGGGGGGTGAAGTCGGTAAAGCCGTCCAGCCACAGGTCCTTCCCCGCGCCCCAGGGGCAGGCGTTCAGCTTGTCCGCCGCCCGGGTGAGGCGGTCCCGGGGGTCCAGGGCAGTCTGGGCGGTGAGGGCGTCATAAGCCCCGCAGATCAAGCCCAGATCCCGCAGCTTGTCCCCCTCCAGGCCCCCTGCCTCCTGTCCGGCAGTGACCAGGGACTCCGGGGGCACCTGACAGCTCTTCAGCTCGTCCACCGTGGCCAGCAGAGACTGCAAAAAGGCAGGCCGTCTGGAGGGGCGGCTGTACACGGTCAGCTGGGCGGCGGTCTCCTTCACTGCCCGGTACATCAGCAGCAGGCGGCCTCCGCCGTCCAGCTCCGGCTCCCCCAGACCCCCAGCCTCCTGAAACACCCGGTTGGCCAGCCGACTGAAGGACAGCACCTCGGCATACCGGGACACCCCGTCCCCTCCGGCCAGACACAAAGCCCGCTCTGCCTCGTGGGACTGCTGCTCCGGGACCATCAGCACCTGGGGACGGTCCGCCCCCCGCATACACAGGCGCTCCAGTACCAGGGTGGACTTCCCCCAGCCTCCGCGGCCTAAAATCAGATTCAGCACGGCTGTTTTCCTCCCCATATCCGTTTTGCACAGGGCGAACCGGCGTTTTCACCGGCCCCTACAGCTTCTGGGCCAGATACCGGATGGCCTCCACATAGCCCTGGAAGCCCTTGCCCATGATGGTCTTTTCGCAGGCCATGCCGGCATAAGAGATCTGCCGGAAGTCATCCCGGCTCCTCACGTCGGACAGGTGGACCTCCACAGCGGGAAGGCCCACCGCCTTCAGGGCGTCCAGAATGGCCACACTGGTGTGGGTGTAGGCGGCGGGGTTGATGACGATGGCGTCCATCGCTCCATAGGCCGCCTGGATTTTGTCCACGATGGCCCCCTCGTGGTTGGACTGGAAGATCTCCACGTTGACCCCAAGCTCCAGGCAGGTCGCCTCAATCAGCCGCACCAGGTCGGGATAGTCCTGTTTTCCATAGATATCCGGCTCCCGAATCCCCAGCAGATTCAGGTTCGGGCCGTTGATTACCAGCAGCTTCATGAGAAAATCCTCCTCATAATTTCCTCCGCGGCCTCCTCCGGGATGGTGTTCTTCACCCGCAGGTCGGCGGCCTGTTGATAGCCTGTATGCCGCTCCTTGAAAAGCTCCCGGACATCCTTTCCCTGAGAGATGGGCCGGCCCGCCGTGGGCAGCTGGTCCAGGTCCCGCTCCAGGTAGATCACCGTGGAGTTCTGCCGCAGGGGGTCCAGGTTCTCTGGCCGGGTAAGGATGCCGCCCCCGGTGGCGATGACCAGGCCAGACTGTTTGGATACCTCGCACAGCACCTGGTGCTCCAGCCGGCGAAAGGCATCCTCCCCCTCCCGGGTGAAGATCTCCGGGATGGGGTGCCCCGCCCGCTCCACCACCAGGGCGTCGGTGTCCACGAACGCCCGGCTCAGCTGCCGGGCCAATATTTTGCCCATCGTGGTCTTACCGCAGCCGGGCATTCCCACAAGGATCAGGTTTTTGGTCTCCAGCTCAATCTCCTGGCGAATCTCCTCCACCCGCTCATCGGGAATTTTTTGACCAAGGAAAAGCTCTGCCGCCCCTCTGGCCTGGGCCACTAGCATGGACAGGCCGTTGGCCTGGACAAAGCCCCGCCGTTCCGCGTCCAGCAGCAGCTTGGTTTTCGCCGGGTTGTAGATCAGGTCGAAGACAGCCCTCGTCCGGGGAAACCGGTCCAAATCCACCGGGGATACTCCGGTGTTGGGGTACATTCCCACGGGAGTGGTGTTGACAATGACCTGGGCGTCGGCGTGGCGGTCCAGATTTTCATAGTTGTCCGGCCCGGAGCGGGAGATGGATACGATCTCCCCCGCGCCCAGATCCTGTAGCACCGCCCGCACCGTGAGGGAGGCCCCGCCGGTGCCCAGCACCAGGACCTTGCGGCCGGTCACAGCCGGCTCTCCCAAGAGCGCCTCTGTGGATTGGACCATCCAACGGAACCCCTCATAGTCGGTGTTGTGGCCCAGCAGCGTCCCGTCCGGGCGCTTGACAATGGTATTCACGCTGCCAATGCGCTTTGCCTGCCCGGTCAGTTGGGCGCAGTAGGGGATGACCGCCTTTTTGTAGGGGATGGTTACATTCAGTCCGTCAAATTCCCCCCGCTCCAGAAAGGGCCCCAGCTGCTCCGGGGCCAGCTCCATCCGCTGGTAGTCATAGCCCCCCAGCAGCCTGTGGATCTGGGGGGAGAAGCTGTGTCCCAGCTTCTCCCCAATCAGGCCATAGCGCCCCATGGTCAGCACACCACCTCTTGATAGGTGCCCAGATAGCGCAGCTCCTCGCAGTCGGCCTCCAGGTCCCGGAAAAGCTTTTCCATCTCCGGGGCGTAGACCGGGGCCTCCAGATCGAAGTAGAACATGAACTCAAACTCCCGGCCGGGCAGAGGGCGGCTCTCCAGCTTTTGCAGGTCGATGTTCAGGGCGTAAAACTTGGCCAGCACGTTGTACAGGGAGCCGGGCCGGTGCGGCAGGGTGAGCATAAGGGATGTGCGGTCAGCCCCGGGGTAAATCTCCGGCTTTTTGGAGATGCAGATAAAGCGGGTGTAGTTGCTGTCCTGGTCCTGAACCTTCTCCTGAAGGATGTCCAGGCCGTACTCCTCAGCACAGAACCGGGTGGCCAGAGCGGCGGTGTCCGTGCGGCCGGATTGGGCGGCCATCCGTGCGGCCGCTGCGGCGCTCTCCACGATGGTAAGCGCTGCATCCTTCCGGCCGGACAGGTAGGCGGCGCACTGGTGTACCGTCCCCTTGGAGGCAAAAATCTCCCGCACATCCCTCTCCTGCACCCCGTGGGGGGCCAGCAGGCAGCTGTCCACTCTCCGCCGGACGGAGCGGACAATGGAGAAGTTGTGCCGGAGCATCAGATCGTATACCGCCTTCACCGACCCAGCGGCGCTGTCCTCAATGGGCAGAATGCCATATTGACACATGCCCCGCTCTACCGCCTGGAACACATGGTCATAGGTCTGGAAAAAGAGGACGGTGGGGGTCTTGAACAGCCGAAGACAGGCCGCCTGGGCGTCGGAGCCCTCAATGCCCTGACAGGCCACGGTGGGTCGCTGGGGAAAGAGCTGGTGTGTCTCGCTCAGTGTTTTGCGGATACTGTCATAGATTGCCGAGCTGCCTTCCAGCTTGGCGTTCTGATAGGAGCGGCTGGCCGACAGGATGGTGCGGTACAGGGACTGGGTATAGTCTGCCAGCTCCTCTCCGGCCTGGGCCGTCACCTTGCCCAGCAGAGCCCGCTCCCGGCCCGCCGCGAGAACGGGCAGGCCATGCGCCTTTTTGTACTCCGCTACCTGGGCGCAGACCTCCATCCGCTCCCGAAACAGCTCCACCAGCTTGTTGTCAATCTCGTCAATCTGGCCCCGCAGGGCCTCTAAATCTTTTTCCATAATAATCTCCTCTTTTTTTCCAGTTTAATGATAAACTCTACAGGGCTCTCCCATAAGGCCCCTTTGGCAAAGGGGCTCCGCCCGAAGGGCGGTGGGGATTGTGTTTTGCGAAGCAAAACATAGGAAATAATCAAGAATTCATAAACTTATTTTACTCCGTACATTTCGCCTGCGGCGAAATAAAATCCTCCGCCCCAGTGTGCGCACTGGGGTACCTCCTTTGCCAAAGAAGGCTTTTTGCGCGTTCCTAATCTGAAATGCGGGACCGCCCTACATACCGCAATCCAGTATGGCGTCCAGCAGCACCACGGCGGCGGCGGCCTCCACCACGGGGACGGCCCGGGGGACGATGCAGGGGTCGTGGCGGCCGTGGACGGTGAGCTTCTCCGCTGTCCTCCGGGACAGGGACACGCTGTCCTGCTCCAGGCCGATGGAGGGGGTGGGCTTGAAGGCCGCCCGGAAAATCAGGGGCATTCCGTTGGTGATCCCCCCCAGGATGCCCCCGGCGTGGTTGGACTTCAGGGTGACGGTGCCATGTTCCATCGTGTAGGGGTCATTGTTCTGGGAGCCCCAAAGGCGGGCGGCGCCGAAGCCCGCTCCAAACTCCACCCCCTTGACGGCGGGAATGCCGAAGAGGGCGCAGGCCAGCCGGCCTTCCATGCCGCCGAACATGGGGTCCCCCACGCCAGCGGGGGGGTGCATGACGATGCACTCCACCACGCCCCCCACTGAGTCCTGTAGGTTTTTGGCCTCCAGAATGCGCAGCCGCATTTCCTCTCCCTTCGCCGAATCCAGAACGGGGAAGGGGGTCTCTTTTAGGCGGCGGAGGGTGTCTGCGTCCTCGCCCATAGGGTGGAAGGGGCGGTCCTCGGTGGTGAAGATAGAGCGGATATGGGCGGCAATCTGGATCCCCCGCCGCTCCAGAATTTGTAGGCAGATACCCCCGGCAATGCACAGAGGGGCGGTGAGCCGGCCGGAGAAGTGCCCCCCTCCCCGTACGTCCTGAAAGCCCCCGTACCGGAGGCTGGCGGTGTAGTCAGCGTGGCCGGGGCGGGGGACGTCCCTGAGCTGGGCGTAATCCTGGGAGCGGGTGTTGGTGTTCGCAATAACGGCGGTCAGGGGAGCTCCGCAGGTGACGCCATCCAGCAGGCCGCAGAGAATTTGGGGGTTGTCCCCCTCTTTTCGGGTGGTGGCGGTGAGGTCCCGGCCTGGGGCCCTGCGCTGAAGAAAGGCCTCCAGCGCCTCCAGATCGACACGTTCCCCCGGGGGCAGGCCGTCCATGGTCACG
This sequence comes from Lawsonibacter sp., assembly GCA_022791995.1. Lineage (GTDB taxonomy): Bacteria > Bacillota > Clostridia > Oscillospirales > Oscillospiraceae > Lawsonibacter. The sequence goes on along the minus strand of JAAWAD010000039.1, from coordinate 28,091 downwards.
CCGATGGCCGGGGCGTGGGACTGGCCAAAGATGGAGATGTGGAGATTTTTACCCAGGTATGACGACATCGGCCATGCCTCCTAACATTCGGTAGTGGTCCCAGAATTTGGGGTAGGACTTCCGCACGCAGTCCGCCCCCAGCAGCACCACCGGCTCCCGGCAGCGGATGGCGGCCACGGCAGCCATCATGGCGATGCGGTGGTCGTTCTGGCAGTCGATAGAGGCCCCTCCGGCCAGACTGTCCAGGCCGTGGATGGTAAGGGTGTCCTCCCCTGCTTCGGCGTGAGCTCCCAGGGCGTTGAGGGTGGCGGTGATAGAGGCCAGCCGGTCGCTCTCCTTGATACGCAGGCGGCCCGCCCGGATAAACTGGGTGGTACCCGAGCGAAGGGCGGCCATAGCGGCCAGGGGCGGGGCCAGATCGGGGCACTGGGCCAGATTCAGACACACCCGTCCGGTCTTGCACAGCTTGGCATAGTGGGTGCGGATCACCTTGTCCCCCTGGGCAGAGGCGGGGTCCAGCCCCAAAATTCGCACAGAGCTGCCCAGGGCGTTGGCGGCAAACCAGAAGGCGGCCTGGGACCAGTCGGCCTCAATGGTCAGGTCCCTTGCCTGGAAGGACTGGTTTCCGGGGATATGGAAGATACGCTCTGAGGGCCGCTCCACCTGGACGCCGAATTTCTGCAGCACGTCCAAGGTCATATCCACATAGCCCGCCGACTCCAGGTCAGAGGTGAGACGCAGGGTGGAGTCTCCCTCCAGCAGAGGCAGGGCGAACAGCAGTCCGGTGACAAACTGGGAGGACACATTTCCCGGCAGGGCGTACTCTCCCGGCGTCAGCTTGCCCCATATGGTGAGCGTTCCCTCCTCCTGCTCGTGGACAATACCCATCCGGTCAAAGAGATCAAAGTAGGGCTGCTGTGGCCGCTCCATCAGCCGGCCCCGACCGGTGAACTGGGCTCCGCCCCGGAGGGCCAGAGCCACCGGGATAAGAAAGCGGAGGGTGGAGCCCGACTCTCCACAGTCCAAAAGGGGGAGCACCCCCTCGTGTCCCGGGGCCTTCAGGGCGGCGACACAGTCCTCTGTGGCCCGGATATCCTGAGAGAACTCCAGATTGGATAGCCGTCCCTCTCCCCCTGCCAGCATCAGGGCCAGCAGGGCACGGTGGGCCTGACTCTTGCTGGGGGGTGGGGTCACCGCACCGGTCAGGAGCCTGGGGGTAATCAGCAGGTCCACGGCCTACCTCCCGCACATGGCTTCCAGCTGCTCCAGCAGCTGGTCGAAGGTGACGGGATAGGGGACCGCGTGGCCCAGGGCCTCCAGCACAATCAGGTGGAGCCGCTTCCCCAGGTTTTTCTTGTCCCGCAGCACCGCGTTGGTCAGCGTGTCCCAGGGGCAGGGAATGTCGATGGGCAGGCCGTATTTCTGCAAGATATTCTGGATGGGCTCCACCGCCTCCGGCGGAGAGATCCCCAGGCCCACCCCGATCTGGGCGGCCCAGTTCATGCCGGCGGCTACGGCCTGTCCATGGGTCCAGGTCTCGTAATTGCCGGCCAGCTCAAAGGCATGGCCGATGGTGTGGCCGAAGTTGAGGACCATCCGCTCCCCGGTGTCCCGCTCGTCGGCCAGAACCACCCGGCGCTTGATGTCGCAGCAGGTGTAGAGCACCTGTTCAATGTGCTCCATTACCCCGGCCCGGCCGCCGCAGGCGTCCAGCAAATCGAAAAAGGCCCTGTCCCGGATGCAGCCGTACTTGATGACCTCTGCCATGCCGTCGGAAAAGGCCTGGTCCGGCAGGGTGTTCAGGCAGTCCGGGTCGATGAGGACCAGGCTGGGCTGCCAGAAAGCGCCGGCCAGATTTTTTCCCGCCTGAAGGTCGATGGCCGTCTTGCCCCCCACGGAGGAATCTACCTGGGACAGGAGGGTGGTGGGAATCTGGACATAGTCGATCCCCCGCAGGAGGGTTGCGGCGGCAAAGCCCGCCAGATCGCCCACCACGCCCCCGCCCAGGGCCACAACCGCGTCGGTGCGGGTCATGCCGAACTGCATCATCTGCTCCCACAGCACCACCAGCTGCTCGGGACACTTGGAGGCCTCCCCGGCGGGGACAATCAGGCACCGGACCTGGAAGCCGGCGGCCTCCAGACTGTCCGCCAGCGGCCCGGCGTACAGGGGCAGCACGCTACTGTCGGTCACCAGGGCCAGCTTCTCCGCCTGGGGCAGGGCGTTCCGGCACAGCTCCCCGGCGCGGGCCAGCAGGCCGGACGCAATGTGGATCGTATAGGGGCGGGACGTGCCCGCCGAAAGGGTTTTCATGGGGATTCACCTTCTATCTCGTTTTCTTCTGTCTTGTTTTCAGCCCTCCCCGGACACCGGGACAGGGAAGCCGTTGACCTCCACCCCCTCGTCGGCAGGAATCAGGAGGTATTTCCGGCCGTTGATGATCCGGGTCTCCACCAGATAGCTGGCGTCGGGGTGGACGGAGATGGTGATCTGCTCTGTTTTCACTTCGAATTTCTTGGCGTCAATGAGGTTGGCCGGATTGAGAACGGCTCCGTCGCCAAACTGCTCTGCGCAGCTGGTCTGGAAGGTCTGAATCTGGTCCTCAGATACGCCGCAGTCCCGCAGGATGCCGCCCAGCTCCTGGGGGGTGAGGGTCAGGGTCTCCGGGTCCTTGCTCTCCTTGTGGGCCTCCAGCCGGCCCAGAAGCTGCTCGTGGACCGACTGGACCACCTCCAAACTGCACCCCTCCGCCAGGCTGTCGCTGAGCGCGCTCTGGAAAGCCTCCTTCTGCTCGGCCGCGGACATGGGGGCCTCGGTGCGGAAGACGCCGTCGATGAACTCCTGGTGGAGCTGCTCGGCGTTGCGGGAGTAGAACAGGGCGTTGTAGATGTTGGCCGTCCGGTCATCGAAGGCGGGGAAAAGGAAGCCCAGCTCCGGCGGGGAGACAATCTGCCCTGCGGCACAGCTGTGGAACTCGTTTTCCCCCGGGAAGTAGCCCAGTTCCATTTTGCAGTCCTTCACCGGGCAGATGCTGCACAGGATGTACTGGAACACCTGGTCGGACTCGTCCAGCCGGTCCTCTCCGTCCTTCCCCCGGCGGGGCACGTCATAGGCGTCGTGGGCCAGGAGAATCAGATAGCTGCTCTCCCCCATATCCAGGCAGTCGATGACCTTCTGATAGAAGGTCTCCCGGGCCTGCCGGTCTTTCAGCCCGGAGGAGCGCAGGGCGGACAGCAGCCGGTGCTCCTCGCTGTCCGCCACCTGCTGGGTGGCAAAGACGATATCAATCAGATTTTTGCCCAGCCCTCCTGACAGAGATTTCTTCAGGAGATTGAGATATTTTTCCGCCTCCTCTTCGGGCATCATGCCCAGCGACTCGTCCAGGTCAGAGACGATCTGCTTGGCACTATTTACATAACATCCATACACACGGCTGATGGCGCTCTTGTCCGGACGAAACCGGCGGCGCAGCTCGGCCAGTTCCTTTTGGTTCATGGTGGTACCTCGCTTCTTCTTTTGGATTTTTCCCGCTGTCCGGGATTTTAGCACTCCTATTCTAATGGATGAAACAAAAAAATGCAATGCTTGTCTGTCGATATTCCAGATCAAATCCGGGAAAGCACCTTGACAACCCCAACCGGCGGCAGCTATAATGGCTCCACTATTTGCCGACAGGAGAATATTGAATGGAACATATATCACAAATTGTGGCCAGGCTGCCGGAGTTCGGCCTGGATGCGATGCTGATTACCAGTCCCTCTGGAGAGCGCTACGCCCTGGGCTTTCACGGGGAGGGGATGCTGCTGGTCACCCGGACAGGGGCCCGCTATACCACCGACGGCCGGTACATCGAGGCTGCTCAGGAGCAGATTACCGGGGCGGAGGTGGCCCTGGCCACCACAGGAAACAGCCATCTGGCCCAGGCCAAGGCTTATATCGAGGCCAACGGTCTGCACAATGTGGGCTTTGAGAGCGCCCACCTGACGGTAGACGCCCACCGCCGGTATGCCCAGGAGCTGCCCTGTATTCTTACCCCCGCCCAGTCCCTTCTGGACGGCCTCCGGGCCGCCAAGGATTCGGAGGAGCTGGAGATCATGGGCCGGGCCCAACAGGTGACAGACGCGGCCTTCCGGGCTATTCTCAGCTTCATCCGGCCGGGGATGACCGAGCGGGAGATCGCCGCCAGGCTGGTCTATGAGCTGCTCAGCCGGGGAGGCGAGAAGATCTCCTTTGACCCGATTGTAGCCGCCGGCCCCAACGGCTCCCGGCCCCACGCCGTTCCCGGGGACCTGGTGGTGGATACGGGGATGTTTATTACCATGGACTTCGGGTGCAAGGTGAACGGTTACTGCTCGGACATGACCCGCACAGTGGCGTTGGGACAGCCCACCGAGGAGATGGAGACGGTCTATACTACCGTTCTGGAGGCCCAGAAGGCGGGTATCCGCGCCGCCCGGGCCGGGGTGCCGGGGAAGGAGATCGACCAGGCCGCCCGAAAGGTGATTGAGGAGGCGGGCTATGGGGCCAATTTTACCCACAGCTTTGGCCATGGCCTGGGGCTGGATATCCATGAGGCTCCAGGGGCTGGTTCCACCGAAAACACCGTTCTCCCCGCTGGAGCGGTGATCTCTGCCGAGCCGGGGATCTACCTGCCCGGACGGTTCGGTGTGCGCATTGAGGACGTGCTGATTCTGAAGGAGGGGGGCTGCGAGGACATAACCCGCTCTCCCAAGGACCTGATTGTGCTGTAGCCGCCGGGACGGAAAAAAACCACGAAAATTTCCCACCTCACCCCCTTGTCAAGGGGGAGAAAATAGGGTAAAATAAGTCAGCTTATCTAGTATTGGAGGATTGATCCCAATGGCAATGATTTCTGCCAGCGATTTCCGCAACGGCGTGACCTTTGAGATGGACGGTAAGGTCATGCAGGTGGTCGAGTTTCAGCATGTAAAGCCCGGAAAGGGCGCCGCCTTTGTCCGCACCAAGATGAAAAACGTCATCACCGGCGGTGTGACCGAGACCTCGTTCAACCCCACCGCCAAGTTCGAGCAGGCCTTTGTCGAGCGCAAGGATATGGACTACAGCTACAGCGACGGCGACCTGTACTACTTCATGGACCCGGAGAGCTTTGATATGATCCCTATCAGCAAGGACCTGCTGGGGGACAGCTTCCGCTTTGTCAAGGAGAATATGACCTGTAAGATCATGTCCTACAAGGGCAGCGTCTTCGGGGTGGAGCCCCCCAACTTTGTGGATCTGGAGGTCACAGAGACCGACCCCGGCTTCAAGGGTGACACCGCCACCAACGTGACCAAGCCCGCCACCCTGGAGACCGGCGCGGAGATCAAGGTCCCCCTGTTCATCAACCCAGGAGACAAGATCAAAATCGATACCCGCACCGGCGAGTATCTGGAGCGCTGCAAGGCGTAAGCGTCCGAGCCGTTGCGAGCAGGCGAGGCATGATAAGTTGAGGCACTGCCTCAGAAAGGGAAACGAGTATGACAATTTCCGAAAAAGTTGCCTATCTGAAGGGCCTGGCTGAGGGGCTGAACCTGGACACCGAGAAGTCCAAGGAGGGAAAGCTGATCTCGGTCATGATCGGCATCCTGGAGGAGGTTGGCCTGTCCATCGAGGATCTGGAGGAGAACGCCCACGCCTTGGGAGAGGAGATCAACACCCTGTCGGACGATCTGGCCGATGTGGAGTCTGTGGTCTTTGACGACGAGGGGGGCGAGGCGGATTATGACGACGACTGGTTCGAGGTGGAGTGTCCCACCTGCGGCCAGCCCCTGGTGGTGGGGGACGAGGCCTTGGCCGAGGGCTTCATCCAGTGCCCTGGCTGCCAGTCCAAGTTCGCCCTGGACCTGATAGACGGCGAGGACGCGCCGGACACAGAGGAATAACACAAAACAGCCTTCCCCTGCTTCGGGGAAGGCTGTTTTTGTTCCAGCAGGGGCCTACAGGATAGCGTCGCTGTGGACCTCCTGGATGTGGTGCTTGTTGGCATAGCCGGTCAGAACCAGCGTGAGAGCGCCGTCGCCAGTGACGTTGCAGGCAGTGCCGAAGCTGTCCTGAAGGGCGAAGATGGTGAGCATCAGGCCGGTGCCCGTCTGGTCAAAGCCCACCACACTGGTAATCAGGCCCAGAGAGGCCACCACCGTTCCCCCCGGTACACCGGGAGCTCCCACGGCAAAGATACCCAGCAGGAAGCAGAACAGCACCATCGTGCCTTGAGGAGGCAGCTGGCCATAGAGCACCTTGGAAACAGTCATCACAAAGAACACCTCTGTGAGCACCGAGCCGCACAGGTGGATGTTGGCGAACAGGGGGATGCCAAAGTCCACCAGATCCTGGCGAAGGACAGAGGACCTCTTGGCGCAGCGCAGGGCGACTGCCAGGGTGGCGGCGGAGGACATGGTGCCCACAGCGGTGAGGTAGGCCGGTCCGTAGTGGCGGACCACCTCCCAGGGGTTGGCCCCAGCATAGGCCCCCGCCAGACCATAGAGAAGTGCCATCCAGAGGTAGTGGCCTGCCATGACAATCAGAATCACGATGAGGAAGACGGGCAACTGTCGGGTGATGGAGCCCTCATAGGCCAGACCGCAGAAGGTGCCTGCAATGAAGAAGGGCAGAATGGGGATCACAACCCGGGTAACCACCGCCAGCACAATCTTCTGGAATTCCTCCAGCACCTGAATCACCGCCTTGGCGTGGGTCCAGGTGGCCGCCAGTCCCACCAGCACGGAGAAGACCAGCGCGGACATCACCGACATGATGGGGACGATCTCCAGGTTGAACAGCAGCTCCGGCAGGTCCCGAAGACCCTCGACAGCGGACTGGATGGACAGGGCGGGGATAATCGCATAGCCCGCCCCCATAGACAGCAGGGCGGCGCACACGGAGGAGGAGTAGGCCAGCACCAGGGCCAGACCCAGCATCCGGGAGGCGTTGCTCTGCATCCGGGTGATGGAGGGGGCGATAAAGCCGATGACAATCAGGGGTACGCAGAAGGAGATCAGCGATCCCATCAGATTTTTGGCCGTGAGGATGACCTGCATCACATTGTCCCCCAGGCCTGGGCCACCCTCCCCCGCCGGCAGGGCAGCGCACAGCAGTCCGATGGCAATGCCGGCGGCCACGCCCAGGAGCAGCCGGACGGGCAGACTCATTTTTTTCATAATTTCGTTCCTTTCTCCGCGGAGATTCCGCACACACAGTATGTAACCGGATGTAAGCATACCATATTATGCGGAAAAAGACAATCCTGTGTTTTCAGGCGAGGATTTTTGTGGAAATCCCAATTCTTCTTTGCGTTCCTGCCCCGATAGGGGCGAAAACACAGGGGGGCCGTTTCGCAAAGGAACACAAAAGCGGCTCGGGTATTGTGGAAAGTTTATGTACAGGGGAATTTCTCCTTGAAAAAGAGGGAGCTGATAGGTATAATCAGGGCGACAAGATGAAGCGAGGAGGGACGTCCAATGAAACAGGAGACCCAGAACCGGACGCTGAACGATCTGGCCCCTGGCCAATCGGGCACAGTGCTGTCGGTGGGCAACCAGTCAGGGGCGGTAAAGCGCCGGCTGGTGGATATGGGGCTGACCCCGGGGACCCAGGTGAAGATGAATAAGGTGGCCCCTCTGGGGGACCCTCTGGAGGTGAGTCTGCGGGGATATGAGTTGTCCCTCCGAAAGGCGGACGCCGCGCAGATTATTATGGGGCAGCCACGGCGGGCCCCCGGAGGCAGTGCCCGGGCGGCCATGACCCGGCCCGACCCGGAGACCGTCCGCCGGCAGCTCCGGGACCACGAGCATGAGCTGGAGGCCCACGCCCGCCGCTATGACCCCGACGCGCATGACAGCCGTCCGATGCGGGTCGCCCTGGCGGGCAACCCCAACTGCGGCAAGACGACCCTGTTCAACGCGCTCACGGGCTCCAACCAGTATGTGGGCAACTGGCCGGGGGTCACGGTGGAAAAAAAGGAGGGGACCGCCCACCTGGACGGCAAGCCCATGACGGTTGTGGATTTGCCGGGTATTTACTCCCTGTCCCCCTACTCCATGGAGGAGATTGTGGCCCGGGACTTTATCATCGGCGAGACCCCCGACTGTATTATTGACATTGTGGACGCCACAAATCTGGAGCGGAATCTGTATCTCACCGTCCAGCTGCTGGAGCTGGAACGGCCCATGGTGGTGGCCTTGAACTTTATGGACGAGGTGGGCAGGCGGGGGGATCAGATCGATGTGGCCAGGCTGTCCAAGGAGCTGGGCATCCCTGTGATCCCCATTACCGCCCGGACAGGGGAGGGTGTGGACCTGCTGCTCCACACCGCCCACCGGCAGATGCACCTGGGCTACACCCTGGAGCCGGATGACCTGTACGATATGTACACCCACGACATCCACCACCGTATGGGGGAGCTGCTCCACGACTATGCCTATGCCGCCCATCTCCCCGCCCACTGGGCCTCCATTAAGCTGCTGGAGGGGGATACGGTGGTGGAGCAGGCTTTGCGCTTATCCCCGGAGACCAGGCGAAAGCTGGACGCCCTGGCGACGGAGTATGAGAACTCCAGTGACCTGGGGGACCGGGAGACCCTCATTGCCGACAGCCGCTACCAGTACATTGAGCGGGCGGTGGCTGCTTCGGTGGTTAAGGGCCGCCCCGCCGGCGAGGCCACCCTCAGCGAGAAGATCGACCGGGTGGTCACCCATAAGGTCCTGGCCATCCCGTTGTTCCTGTGTACCATGCTGGCGATGTTCGCAGTTACCTTTGGCCCCTTTGGCTCCTGGCTGTCGGACGGAGTGGGGGCGGGGATAGACGCCCTGGGGGCCTGGCTGAACGCCATTTTGTCCGGTGCGGGGGTGTCCCATGTGCTGGTCAGCCTGGTCTGTGACGGCGTCATCGGCGGTGTAGGGGGTGTGCTCACCTTCCTGCCCCAGATTGCCCTGCTGTTCCTCTTCCTGTCCTTCCTGGAGGATTCGGGGTATATGTCCCGGGCCGCTTTCATCATGGACCGGCTGCTGCGCCGGTTCGGCCTGTCCGGCAAGGCCTTTATCCCCATGCTCATGGGCTTTGGCTGCTCCGTCCCCGCCATCATGGGGGCGCGGACCATGGAGAACGAGAAGGACCGGAGGATGACCATCCTTCTGGTGCCCTTTATGTCCTGCTCCGCCAAGCTGCCTGTCTATGGGCTGCTCTCCTCCGCCTTCTTCTGCCCCTGGGCGGGACTGGTGGTCTTTGGACTGTATGTCACGGGTATGGCGGTTGGTATTCTGTCCGGTCTGATGTTCAAACGGACCCTCTTTGCCGGGGAGCCCGCCCCCTTTGTGCTGGAGCTGCCCCCCTACCGTCTGCCCTCTCTGGGGAACATGCTCACCCATGTGTGGCAGAAGGTGAAGGGCTTTCTGGTCAAGGCCGGCACCCTTATTCTCCTCATGTCTGTGGTGCTGTGGCTGCTCCAGTCCTTCGACTTCTCCCTGCATATGACGGACGACGCCTCTCAAAGTATGCTGGGCGCCCTGGGCGGCGTCATTGCGCCCCTTTTCGCCCCCTGCGGCTTCGGACACTGGCAGGCCGCCGTGGCGCTGCTCACCGGACTGGTGGCCAAGGAGATGGTGGTTTCTTCTCTGTCCATGTTCTACGGCTTCCCTCTCACCGCCGCCGGAGGGGAGGTGGCCGCCGCCATGACCGGCTTCACACCCCTGTCCGCCTTCTCCATGCTGGTCTTTATTCTGCTGTATGTCCCCTGCGTGGCCGCCGTGTCCACCCTCTTCAAGGAGATGAACAGCCGGAAATGGGCCTGGTTCTCCATTGCCTGGCAGATGGGCTGCGCCTATGTGGTGTCGCTGCTGGTCTATCAGGCTGGAAGCCTGTTCCTGTAAACAAACTGCCCCGCCGCTGCCTTCTGGAGAGGGGGAGCGCGTATCAGAAAGGGAAACAATATGGCTTTTGACCGCGATTTATTTCTCCCCGTGACCAGGGAGGACATGGCGCGCCGGGGGTGGGAGTCCTATGACTTTCTGCTGATTACCGGCGACGCCTATGTGGACCACCCCTCCTTTGGGCCGGCCATCATTGGCCGGGTTCTGGAGGCGGCGGGTTACCGGGTGGCCATCCTGGCCCAGCCTGACTGGCGCAGTCCCGACGCCTTTGCCGCTCTGGGACGTCCCCGTCTGGGCGTGTTGGCATCCGCGGGCAACCTGGACTCCATGGTGGCCCACTACACCGCCGCCAAAAAACGCCGCCACGATGACGCCTACTCCCCGGGGCGGCGGGCGGGCCTGCGCCCTGACCACGCCTGTGTGGTCTACGCCAACCGGGTACGAGAGGTCTTTGGGGATATCCCCCTGGTGATCGGCGGGCTGGAGGCCAGCCTACGCCGCTTTGCCCACTATGACTACTGGGAGGATAAGGTCCGCCGCTCCATCCTCTTCGACGCCCAGGCGGACCTGCTTACCTACGGTATGGGAGAGACGGCCACCCTGGAGATCGCAGCCCGCCTGGCCTCCGGCACCCCCATTGGGGAGATTACGGACGTACGAGGCACCTGCGCGGCGGTGAAGCATCCCGGGGTGTGCGCCTTCCCCTGGGTGGAGGTTCCCTCCTTTGAGGAGGTGTCCGCCTCCAAGGAGTCCTATGCCCGTGCCAACATGACGGAATATCTGGAGCATGACGCCGTGTCAGGAAAGGCCATCCTCCAGCGCCATGGGCGGGAGTTTCTTCTGGTCAATCCCCCGGCCCTCCCTCTGCCCACCCGGGAGCTGGACCGGGTGGCGGAGCTGCCCTATGTCCGGGAGCCGCACCCCATGTACGACGCACTGGGGGGCGTCCCTGCCATTGAGGAGGTGCGCTTTTCCATCACCCAAAACCGGGGGTGCTTTGGAGCCTGCAATTTCTGCTCCCTGGCCTTTCACCAGGGGCGAACCGTAACCGCCCGGAGTCATGCGAGCGTTCTGCGGGAGGCAAGGCTGCTTCTTGCCCACCCCGGCTTCAAGGGCTATATCCACGATGTGGGCGGCCCCGCCGCCACCTTCCGCCGCCCCTCCTGCCAGAAGCAGCTCAAGCATGGAATGTGCCGGAACCGGGCCTGTCTGGCCCCGGAGCCCTGCCCCAATCTGGATGCCGACCACACCGACTATATGCTGCTGCTGCGGAAGCTCCGGGCCCTGCCCGGGGTGAAAAAGGTCTTTATCCGCTCTGGAATCCGCTTCGACTTCCTCATGAAGGACCCCAGCGGGGAGTGCTTCACCGACCTGGTCCAGCACCACATCTCCGGCCAGCTGAAGGTGGCCCCAGAGCACTGTGCCCCCCACACCCTGGACTGCATGGGTAAGCCCCACATCGAGGTGTACGAGAAATTCAAGGAAAAGTATTTTAAGCTCAACCGCCGGTACGGAAAGGAGCAGTATCTGGTCCCCTATCTTATCTCCTCCCACCCCGGCTGCACCCTGGCCGACGCGGTCCGTCTGGCCGAGTGGCTGAACCGGCAGGGGCACATGCCCGAGCAGGTCCAGGACTTCTACCCCACCCCAGGCACTCTGGCCACCTGTATGTGGTACACAGGTCTGGATCCCCGTACCATGGAGCCGGTGTATGTCCCCAGAACGCCCCACGACAAGGCGCTCCAGCGCGCCCTGATGCAGTGGCGCAAGCCCCAGAACCGGAAGCTGGTGCTGGAGGCGCTTTGCACAGCCGGCCGGGAGGACCTGGTCGGCTATGGAAAGCGCTGCCTCATCAAGCCGGACAAGGGCGCGGCCCCCGGGGGACGGAAGGCGGGCGGCCCCCGGGGGACAGGAGAGGCCGCCCCGTCGTCACAGAAGTCCCCCCGAAGGAAGCAGGACACCCGAAACCGGGTGGAAAAGCGGGACACTCCTTCCAGACCGGCCCGAAAGGCTGGATGGGCGAAAGCCAAGCCGAAGGGGCGTAAAAAATAAAAAAGTACGGCCAGCTCCATTTCGAGCTGGCCGTATTTTCATGCAGGAAACTGCAATACGCCCATCAGCCCCGCTCTTCCACTGGGTCCCGGTCCCGGAACAGCAGAGAAATGCACCACACCGCGGACAGGCCCACCAGTGTGTAGATCACACGGCTGATCATACTGGCGGAGCCGCCGCAGGCAAAGGCAACCAAATCAAATTGGAACAGACCTACGCTGCCCCAGTTCAGGCCGCCGATAATCAGCAGGGTCAGGGCGATTTTATCCATAACCATGTCAGATACCTCCTCGGATTGAGCTCCGACGGTTAGGATACCCGGAAAAAGATGTTTTATACAAGGCTCCGTTTTTGTGCGTCCGTCTCCAGGAAGAGAGCGTATGAGAGGGCGTTTCACACAAAGGCGCACATGCGGCGTCTCAGCTCAGCTGGCATACCGCGCTGCGGACGGTCTCCACCGCCCTTGCCACCTGTTCAAACTCCTCCGGGCGGAGGGACTGGGCTCCGTCGCAGAGAGCCCGGGGCGGGTCGTTGTGGACCTCGATAATCAGGCCGTCGGCCCCGCAGGCGGCGGCGGCCATAGCCATAGGCTTCACATACCGGGCCACGCCGGTGGCGTGGCTGGGATCCACAATCACCGGCAGGTGGGTAAGCTCGTGGAGAACAGGGACGGCGGACAGGTCCAGGGTGTTCCGGGTGGCGGTCTCGAAGGTGCGGACCCCCCGCTCGCACAGAATGATGTTTTCGTTGCCTCCGGCCATGATATACTCGGCACTCATCAGCAGCTCCTTCAGGGTGTTGGCCAGTCCCCGTTTGATTAAAATTGGCTTCTGAATCCGCCCCAGTTCCTTGAGTAGCTCAAAATTCTGCATATTCCGGGCGCCCACCTGAATCACATCCACCTCCTCAAAGAGGGGCAGGTGGTTGGCGTTCATGATCTCGGTGACAATGGGCAGTCCAGTTTCCCGTTTGGCCTCCAGCAGCAGCTCAATGCCGTCAGCCTTCAGGCCCTGGAAGTCGTAAGGAGAGGTGCGCGGCTTGAAGGCTCCACCCCGGAGCATGGTGGCTCCGGCGGCCTTGACGCTTTTGGCGATGGAGATGATCTGCGCCTCACTCTCCACCGAGCAGGGGCCGGCGATCAGCGCAAAGCTCCCGTGGCCCACCTTCTGCTTTTGCGCTCCTACCTCAATCACCGAGTCCAGGGGGTGGAACTTCCGGTTGGCGCTCTTGTAGGGCTCGGATACCCGCTTGACCCCCTTGACGATGTCCAGACCGCAGATCAGCTCGTCATCCAGCTTGGTGGTGTCGCCGATGACCCCGATGATGGTGGTGTACTCTCCAGTGGAGATGTGGGTGCGCAGATCCTGGGACTCGATCCAGTGGATCAGATCCTGAACGCGCTCCTCCTTGGCTTCCGGTTTGACAATGATAATCATGGCTGTTTCCGTCCTTTCTGTGGCTGCTCCAGGGTATCTTTCCCCAACAGGCTGCAAAAAAAGCCTGCGGTGAAGTGTTTTTCACCGCAGGCCTGACATGCTCCCTTTGGGTCCTATGCAGGGGCTGTTGCACCATTCTTTGCAGCAAAAAGCACTTTTACTCCTCGGGCGAAACGACCGGTAAAGTAAAAGTAAAACAGGCTGAAAAAGCAAGCTGCAAACAGGTTCTGCATGGATGGTACTCCTTATGCTCCAAAATTCTACTTTATCATAGCACGGTCTGAGGGGTATGTCAATTCATTTTTTCGGAGAAAACACAGGCGCATATGAGGGGATTGCTGTCTTGCTGTATTGTATGCTTCCCCTTGAAAAATTGGAAAAAGGCGAGTATAATGCTCCTGGTACAAGTTTGGTTTGACGTTCGCCGTGCTTGCGGCGAATTGGAAAGTGAGGAGTTTTTTCTATGCACAATGCGGCTTTTCCCCAGGGATATGTGTCTTTGCTGACTGTTTACGAGACCCAGAAGGCCATCGGCCTGCTGAAGCGAATGTTTGAGGACGCCCTGTCCGGCGCTCTGTGTCTGCGCCGGGTGAGCGCCCCGCTGTTTGTAGCGGCCAGCTCCGGGCTGAACGACGATCTGAACGGGGTGGAGCGCCCTGTATCGTTTGAGATAAGCGGGGTGGCGGATACCGCCCAGGTGGTCCATTCCCTGGCAAAGTGGAAGCGTATGGCCTTGAAGCGGTACCAGTTCCAGCCGGGGGAGGGCCTGTACACCGACATGAACGCCATCCGCCGGGATGAGGAACTGGACAGCCTCCACTCTGCCTATGTGGACCAGTGGGATTGGGAGAAGGTCATCACCCGAGAGGAGCGGAACCTGGACACGCTGAAGCACACCGTTCAGGGCATTGTAGGCGCTCTGACCGATACCCAGCGGTTCCTCCGTGCGGCCTTTCCCAAGCTGGCCGTTCTGCCAGAGCTCTGCAGCCAGGTTACATTCCTGACCGCCCAGGAGCTGGAGGACCAGTTCCCCGGCCTGTCCCCCAAGGAGCGGGAGAACGCCTTTGTCCGGGAGCACCCCACCACCTTTCTGATGGGCATTGGCGGCAGGCTGCGTTCCGGCCAGCCCCACGATGGCCGGGCCCCCGACTATGACGATTGGGCGCTGAACGGAGATCTGCTGGTGTGGGACGGCGTGAGCCAGCGGGCCATGGAGCTGTCCTCTATGGGGATCCGGGTGGACCCGGAGAGCCTGGACCGCCAGCTTACCCTGGCCGGCTGTGACAGCCGCCGGTCCCTTCCCTTCCACAGAATGCTGCTGAACGGGGAGCTTCCCCTTACCATGGGGGGCGGGATCGGCCAGTCCCGGGTGTCCATGCTTCTGCTGGGCAAAGCCCATATCGGCGAGGTCCAGTCCTCCCTGTGGGACGAGGCAAACTGCAAGGCCGCTGAGGCCGCAGGAATCACACTGCTGTAACCACAAATCTCCGGTCTGTGTACCGCTGCCTGTATGGGGGTATCCTGTCATGCCCATTTCTGTCACCCAACTGAACATAGACGAGGCGCTGCGGTATATGGGCTGTCCGCCAGAGAAGGCGGACCCGGCCACCCGGGAGCTGGCGGAGCACTGCGCCGCGGAGCTGCTGCCCGTGCTCCGGCCCCGGTGGGCCTACCGGGTCTTCCAGATTTCCCAGGAGAGGGCGGGGGTCCGGTTGGACTGCGGCCTGCTCCTCCCAGGGGACGATCTCAAGGCCCATCTGGAGGGCTGTACCCAGGCGGTCCTCTTCTGCGCCACCCTGGGCGCAGGGACGGACGCTCTCATCCGCCGGACGGAGTGCCTGGATATGTCCCGGGCCCTGGCGCTGGATTGCTGTGCCTCCGCTGCGGTGGAGGGGGTCTGCGACCAGATCGAGGGGGAGCTGTCGGGGAAATTTCCCGGCTGCTTCTTCCCCTTCCGGTACAGTCCAGGCTATGGGGATCTGCCGGTTTCCCTGCAAAATCAGCTGCTGGATCTGTTGGACGCCCCCCGGCGGGTGGGGCTGACGGCCAGCTCCAGCCACATCCTGCTCCCCCGGAAGTCGGTGACCGCTGTTCTGGGGGTTTCCCGGAGAGAACTGCCCTCCAGGGTGCGCAGCTGCCTCAGCTGTCCGGCCCGGGAGAACTGTCAATATCGAAAGTCAGGTGGACATTGTGGAATTTCGTGAACTGCTGGGCCGCCCCGGCCCCATTCTGCTGGATGGAGGTCTGGGCACCATGCTCCAGGCCAGGGGACTGACCATGGGAGAGCACCCCGAGCTTGCCGCTTTGGAGCACCCGGACTGGCTGCTGGATATCCATCGTGCCTATGTGGAGGCGGGCAGCCAGATCCTGTGCGCCAACACCTTCGGAGCCAACCGGGAGAAGCTGGCCCGTATGGAGACGGCTCCAGCCGGGGTCATTGGCCCTTCCATTGCGCTGGCGAAGCAGGCGGCGGCAGGGCGGGCTCTGGTGGCGCTGGACCTGGGCCCTGTTGGCCAGCTGCTGGAGCCCACCGGTTCCCTGGATTTCGAGGCGGCGGTGGACATCTTCAAGGAGGAGGTATCCCTGGCTGTCCAGGCCGGGGCCGATCTGGTGATGGTGGAGACCATGACGGACCTTCAGGAATGTCGGGCCGCCCTGCTGGCGGTGAAGGAGACCTGTGATCTCCCTGTCATGGTCACCATGACCTATGAGGAACGAGGCAGGACCTTCCTGGGCTGTGACCCCGCCTCCGCCGCTCTTACCCTGGAGGGTATGGGGGCGGATGCAGTGGGTGTGAACTGCTCTCTGGGTCCGCGGGAGATGGCCCCTCTGGTCCGGGAGCTGATAAACTGGACCACCCTGCCGATTGCCATTATTCCAAATGCCGGCCTGCCCGATCCCGGCGGGGCGGGCTACGACATTACAGCGGATGAGTTTGCCGAGGCCATGGCTGATTTGACAGAGCTGGGTGTCAAGCTCTATGGCGGCTGCTGCGGCACCACGCCGGAGTATATCGCCAAGCTGAAGGCAGCGCTGTCTGCCCGCACAATTCGAGAGATCCCCCGCCGCGTCCCCGCCGCTGTGTGCAGCGGGTCCTGCACCGTGCCCATTGATCGGGTGCGGATGATCGGGGAGCGGATCAACCCCACCGGAAAAAAGGCCATGAAGGAGGCTCTGCGCCGGGGGGATGTGGACTACATGCTTGGACAGGCTCTGGCCCAGACCCAGGCGGGGGCGGACATCCTGGATGTGAATGTTGGCCTGCCGGAAATTGACGAGGCCGCCATGATGGTCCGGGTGGTGAAGGCACTCCAGGGCGTCACCGATGCCCCCCTCCAGCTGGACTCCACCGTGCCGGAGGTGCTGGACCGGGCCCTGCGGGTCTACTGCGGCAAGGCCATTGTCAACTCAGTCAACGGGGATGAGGAGAGCCTGGAGACCATCCTCCCCCTGGTGAAGAAGTATGGAGCCGCTGTGGTGGGGCTGACCCTGGACCGGCGGGGAGTCCCCCAGTCGGCGGAGCAGCGGGTGGAAATTGCCCGGCGGATTCTGGAGCGGGCCCTGTCCTATGGCATCCGCCGGGAGGACGTGTATATTGACTGCCTCACCCTCACGGTGTCGGCAGAGCCAGAGGGAGCGGTTCAAACCCTGGAGGCTATGGCCCAGGTGAAGGCAGAGCTGGGGCTGAAGACGGTGCTGGGCGTGTCCAATATCTCCTTTGGCCTGCCTGCCCGGCCCCTGGTGAATCAGAATTTCCTCACCATGGCCCTGACCCGGGGGCTGGATCTGCCCATCCTCAACCCCAATGCCGAGCCTATGATGGCCGCGGTGCGCAGCTATCACCTTTTGATGCACGTGGACCAGGACGCCCGGGAGTTTATCGCCGCCTATGGAAATGCGCCGGCCCCTGCCGTAGCGGTCCCCGCCGGAGCCCAGCCCGTCCAGGACCTGGGACAGCTGGTGGAAGCCGGCCTGCGGGGCGAGGCGGGGCCCGCCGCCCGAAGGCTGCTGGAGACCGTCCCCCCTATGGAGGTGGTGGACCGCGTCCTGATCCCCGCTCTGGACCGGGTGGGGGCCGCCTTTGAGGAGGGCCGCGTGTTTCTCCCGCAGTTGATCCAGGCCGCCGGAGCTGCGCAAGCCGCCTTCCAGGTCATTCGGGAACACATGTCCGGCCAGCCGGGCCAGTCGGACTCCAAGGGCACCGTGGTGCTGGCCACGGTGAAGGGGGATGTCCACGACATCGGAAAAAACATCGTCAAGGTTCTGCTGGAAAACTACGGTTACACCGTGGCCGACCTGGGAAAGGATGTGGACCCCGCCGCCGTGGCTCAGGCCGTCCGAACCCACCGGGCCCCTCTGGTGGGCTTGTCCGCCCTGATGACCACGACGCTGAAGAGTATGGAGGAGACGGTTGCCCTGCTCCATCAGGAGGGTCTGCCCTGCAAAACGGTGGTGGGAGGCGCGGTGCTTACAGCGGAGTACGCCCGAAGCATCGGGGCGGACTTCTATGCCCGGGATGCCAAGGAGACGGTGGATGTGGCCCGGCAGGTGATTGGGGAATCCAGCCCCGACACAGTGTCTTAAGGAAATCTTAATGTGGTAAGGCCGGCGCCCGGCCTTGACGGATGGAGAGGGAAGTGGTACAAATGAAGGGATACATCGCCATTGTGGATTACGGTGTGGGCAACCTGAAGAGCGTGTCCAACGCCCTGACCTACCTGGGGGAGGAGGCCCGCATCACCCGGGACCCCCAGGTGCTGGAGGGGGCCCGGTCGGTGATCCTGCCTGGGGTGGGGGCCTTTCCCCACGCGGCGGACAAGCTGTTTGCCTCCGGTCTGGACCGGGCAGTGCTGGAGCAGGGGGAGAAAAAGCCTGTTCTGGGCATCTGTGTGGGAATGCAGCTGCTGCTGGAGCGGGGGGAGGAGCTGCGCCCCTGCCCTGGGCTGGGAGCGGTGCAGGGCAGAGTGGCCCGTATCCCCACATCGGAAAAGCTGCCCCAGATCGGCTGGAACAGCCTGACCTTCCCCCGTCCCTCCCCCCTGTTTCGAGGCATCCCGGAGGGGGCCTGGGTCTACTTTGTCCACTCCTTTTCGGCCCAGGACACGCCGCCAGAGCAGATCATTGCCTGCATCGATTACGGCTGTTCTGTAGTGGCGGCGGTGGAGCGGGGCAATTTCTTCGGCTGTCAGTTCCACCCGGAGAAGAGCGGAGAGACCGGTCTGGCCATTCTGGGTAATTTCGCCGCTCTGAGCCGGTAAGAACCTGTATTCACGCCATTTCGGAGGTACACCAATGAGACTATCCAAGCGCAGCCGACGCTCCTACAGCGGACGCCGGCCGTCAGAGGCCGGGCGGTCCACGCAGACAGCAGTCCGGGTGCTTCTGTTTCCTGCACTGCTTCTCTACCTGGAGCTAGTGCTCCACATCTACATGGGGATGGGGCTGGCTCATTTTCCTGTCTGGCTGGTGTTCAGCGGGGCGGGAGGACTGCTTCTGTCTGCTGTCACTGTCCCCTTTCACCGGCAGGCAAACGCTGTGATATCCAAGGTCCTGGCGGTGCTGGTGACGCTGGTGTACGCCGTGGAGCTCATCGCCAAAAAGATTTTGCAGACCTTCTACGGTTTCAGCGCGTTGAAGCTGGCGGCGGGCAACCGCCTAACAGACTACAGCGACGTGATTTTCTCCACCGTGCTCCACAGCATCCCCATTCTGCTGGTGCTGTTTCTCCCTGCCCTGTTTCTTCTGGTGCTGGGGGAGCAGATGGTCGGCTTCTGGCGGTTTGACGCCCGCTTTGCCGTCCTGGTGGCGGCCCTGGCGCTGGTGCTCCATCTGCTGGGGCTGGGGGTGGTCGGCCTGCTGCCCTGGAAGGGGGACCTGACGCCAAAGCAGCTGTACCAGATGGATACCAACCTGGACGACCAGGTGGAGCAGCTGGGCCTGTGGACCATGCTCCGGCTGGACATGAAGCACATGCTCTTCCCTGTGAAGCATAACCTGGAGGACGACTTTGACGCCCTGGGCAGCCTGGGGGCAGGCAGCGCGGATGCCAGCGGGGCCTCCAGCAGTACCCAGGAGCCGGAGGGGCCGGTGATTGACACCTCTCCCAATGTGATGGATGTGGACCTTGCCAAGCTGGCGGAGGAGGCCCCGAATGACGACCTGAAATGGCTGGCCAACTACTTCAACAGCCTGACTCCCACCAAAAAGAACGAGTATACCGGCATGTTTGAGGGGTACAACGTGATTCAGCTGGTGCTGGAGGGCTTCTCAGGCTACGTCATTGACAAGGACCTGACCCCCACCCTGTACAAGCTAACCCACGAGGGCTTTATTTTCAACAACTATTACACCGCGCTGCACTACACCAGCACCTCCAATGGGGAGTGTCAGACGCTCCTGGGCCTGTACCCCCGAAACGGCGGCACCGCCACGATGACCCGTACCGGAGAACTGGGCACCAATGCCTATTTCTCCCTGGCGCAGCAGCTGGGCCGGGCGGGCTATCAGGTGATGGGCTTCCACCCCAACGGTGATATGTACGGCCGTCTGGCCTCCCATATCAATCTGGGATACGATTGGCGGCAGTTTGAGCATGGCTTCGATAATCTGGAGGTGAACGACAGCGGCAAGCTGCTGTGGCCCCAGCGAGACTCCTATATGGTCGAGGCCAGCGTGGACGAGTATATCCACAGCGACAAGCCCTTCCATGTCTACTATCTGACCATCAGTGGCCACATGCCCTACTCCAACAACCGGGTGGTGGCCCCCTACCGGGAGACCGTCCGGGCGCTGCCCTACAGTGAGACCACCCAGAACTATGTTGCCACTGCCATGGAGGTGGACAAGGCCCTGGAGGTACTGCTCCAAAAGCTGGAGGCTGCGGGCAAGCTGGACAAGACCCTGATC
The DNA here is from genome assembly GCA_022791995.1 of Lawsonibacter sp. Lineage (GTDB taxonomy): Bacteria > Bacillota > Clostridia > Oscillospirales > Oscillospiraceae > Lawsonibacter. The sequence continues at coordinate 7,813 of JAAWAD010000039.1, read as the reverse complement.
GTGGCCACTGGAGACCACATCCCCTACTTCAACGTGGATACCCTGGAGGAGCTGGCCGGAAAGACGTTCGGCAGCTCCGACGACCTGGAGCGGCTGAAGGAGGGCAGTATCGACTTCAACGTGTACAAAAATTCCCTCATTCTCTGGTCGGCCTCTATGGAGGAGCCGGTGGAGGTGGATAAGGTGTGCTGTCAGGTGGACATTCTGCCCACCCTGTCCAACCTGCTTGGGCTGGAGTACGACTCCCGAATGCTGGCGGGGAGCGACATCCTGTCGGACAGCGAGGGCCTGGTGGTTTTCACCTCCCGGTGCTGGATGTCGGACAAGGGCTTTTATAACCGCTTTACCCAGACGTTTACCCCGGCAGAGGGCGTGTCCATGTCCCCCGACGAACAGGAGACCTATGTAGCCGCCATGAAGAAGCTGGCGGGCTATAAGCTGGACTGCACCCACCTGATCGTGGAGAATGATTTCTACCGCTATGTATTTGGAGGCTGACTTATGATTCTTCTGCCCGCCATTGACTTAAAGGACGGCAAGGTTGTCCGTCTGTTCCAGGGTGATTTCGCCACTGTTCATCAGGTGGCGGAGGACCCCGTCTCCACCGCCCGGGCGTTCCGGGCAGCGGGGGCCCGGTGGGTCCACATGGTGGATTTGGACGGGGCCAAGGACGGCGCCGGCAGGAATCGGGCTCTGGTCCAGGCTGTGGCCCGGGAGGGCCTCCAGGTGGAGCTGGGGGGAGGTATCCGCTCAATGGCCGACCTGGAGGAGGCTTTTGCCCTGGGGGTGTCCCAAGCAGTCATCGGCTCTGCCGCGGTCAGGGACCCGGATTTTGTTCAGGGGGCGGTCCGGCAGTACGGCGGAAAAATTGCCGTAGGCGTCGATACCCAGGATGGGCGGGTGAGGACGGCCGGCTGGGTGGAGGACTCCGGCCTGGATTACCTGGACTTTGCCCGGTCGATGGAGTCTCTGGGGGTTCAGACCCTGATCTTTACCGATATTGCCACCGACGGCGCCCTGTCCGGCCCCAGTTTTGCCCGACTGGAGGCCCTTCAGCGGACTGTGTCCTGCTGGATCATCGCTTCCGGCGGAGTGTCCTGCAACGAGGATCTGGTCCGGCTGGCCGGAATGGGGCTGTATGGGGCCATTCTTGGCAAGGCGTATTATACAGGGGCGGTGGACCTGGCCCAAGCCGTCCGGGAGGCCGGTCCCCAGGCCGGATAAGAGGAGCGTCTGCTCTGTCGGGCGGGCACGCAGGAGCTTTGCTTTCCCATTTGCAAAAAGATTTCGAGAAAAAGCGGATTCCCCTCCGGCTCACAGCCGAAGGGGAATCCGTTTTTTTGCTTTATGTTACAGGTTTTCGATTTCCTCCTGCTCCACCACCTGGATGCCCCGGGCGGCCAGAGCGGCGGATGCCGCAGCGTTGTCCTCCACACGGAAAATCATATAGGCGTGGTCCACAGCCTTGCCGCCTAAAAAGGCGTACATATATTCCACATTCACATGGGCGTCCGTGAGGACGTGGAGCACCTTGTTCAGCCCGCCAGGGATATCGGGAATGGCAACCCCCAGCACAGGAGTGACATTGTTGATGAAGCCCGCCTCCTTCAAAACGGTAGTGGTCTTGTACACATCATCCACGATGATCCGGGCGATGCCGAAATCGCTGGTCTCGGCCAGAGAGAAGGCCCGCATATCAATTTGGTTCTGGGCCAGCACCCCGGTCATTGCGTACAGAGCGCCGGGCTTATTTTCCAAAAAGACGGAAATCTGCTTGATGCTCATGATGTTCCCTCCTTAAATTTTCCGCTTGTCGATGACGCGGACCGCCTTACCCTCGCTGCGGACGATGGACTTGGGGGCCACCAGCGTGACCTTGGCAGCCAAGCCCAGCATAGAGCGCAGGCCGTCCACAAGTTCCTTCTGCCGGCGGTTGATCTCGCCCATGTTGTCGGTGAACATCTCGGGCGTCATCTCGACCTGAACGTCCAGAGAGTCGGTGTTCTTGACCCGATCCACGATGATCTGGTAGTTGGCGGGGTAACCGTGGTTCAGAAGGACGGTCTCAATCTGGGACGGGAAGACATTGACGCCCCGGATAATGAGCATGTCATCAGAGCGGCCCATAGGCTTGCACATTTTTACATGGGTGCGGCCGCAGGAGCACTTCTCCCGGGTGAGCATACAGATGTCCCGGGTGCGGTAGCGCAGCAGAGGGAAGGCCTCCTTGGTGATGGAGGTAAAGACAAGCTCGCCCTTGCTCCCCTCGGGAAGGACCTCGCCGGTGTCGGGGTCGATGATTTCAGCAATAAAGTGGTCCTCGTTGATGTGCATTCCGGTCTGGGCAGAGCACTCAAAGGAGACGCCCGGGCCGGACAGCTCCGTCAGGCCGTAGATATCGTAGGCTTTAATCCCCAATGTATTCTGGATGTCCTGGCGCATCTCCTCCGACCAGGCCTCCGCGCCGAAGATGCCCGCCTTCAGGGGGATCTGGTCGGGGGTGAGGCCCATCTCCTTCATGGTCTCGCCAATGTAGGCGGCGTAGGAGGGGGTGCAGCACAGGATAGTGGCGCTCAGGTCCCGGATGAACATGATCTGCCGCTCGGTGTTACCCGAAGAGGTGGGGATGGTGAGGCAGCCCACCTTATGACTACCGCCGTTGAGACCGGGGCCGCCAGTGAACAGACCATAGCCGTAGGAAACCTGGCACACATCCTCGTCGGTACCTCCGGCGGCCATGATGGCCCGGGCGCAGCAGTCCTCCCACAGGTCGATGTCATGCTGGGTGTAGAAGGCCACCACCCGCTTGCCGGTGGTGCCGGAGGTGGACTGAATGCGCACACATTCCTTCAGGGGCTTGGCCACCAAGCCATAGGGGTAAGCATCCCGCAGATCGGCTTTGGTGAGAAAGGGCAGCTTGTGCAGATCATCGCTGGAGCGGATATCATCCGGGGTGAGGCCCTTCTCCTCCATCTTCTTCCGGTAATAGGGCACGTTGTCCCAGACGTGACGCACCTGCTTCACAAGGCGCTCGTCCTGCCAGGCCTTGATCTGTTCCCGAGACGCGCACTCAATCTCGGGCTGATAGTATCGTTCCATGGGGATCATTCCTTTCTGGCGTTCTATTCTTCTATTGTTACACTTCCGCGTTGCTCTGCCCTATTTTGTCGGGAGGCTGCCCCGGTTCATGGTGACCTTATTCTTGCCGCCAAAGTCCATGTCGAAGATCACAACCACAGGAACCGGAGGCTCGGGCAGCAGCTCGAAGATCCGCTCGGACTCCCAGTCCGCCAGCTCTTCAAAGTTCTCCTGACCAAAGCCGTCATAGGTTGAACCATCTGCTGTCATGTCCATATTGATCCGGGCCTCGTACCCCTTGCCGCTGCGGGTGATAGAGATGGTATACTTAGAAGAAATTGTAAATTCTCCAGGCAGCTTCTCCTTGAAAAACTGCTTCAGAGCCTGGGCGTTTGCATCATTGACCTCTTCTGTTTTCTTGGCGCCGCCAAAGAGACGGGAGAAAAATCCCATTGTAATCAGTCCTTTCCAAAATTATGTCATATGCTCGTCTATGAAGTCAGCCACGTCGGACCAGCTGGAAATGTCTATATCCTCACCCTCGTCGGTATCCACCTCGCCGCCGTACTCCTGATAGGCCCGCATACACAGGCCGTTCTGGAGGAAGACAAACTCCGCGTTCCCGTCCTCGTCATAGTAGGCGTAAATTAGCTCGTCCTCTCCGGCCAGCTCCAGCCAGGCGGACACCTCCCAGCCGAACAGCTGCGTGCCGGAGGAGTCCTCCGCCAGCACCCAGTCCCCCTTTTGGGAAAACTCCATGTCCTCGTATCCCTCAAAGCGGACCTTTACCGACTCTATGGGGGCCTTCATCATCACTTTGCAGGCGTACATTCAGAGCTCCTTTCCTGTGGAAATGTTCCTGCTTCTATCCGGTATTTGGGAGAACCATCCCGAAACATCATAGAAAAGGTGATGTTGACTGGAATTGGCGGATCGCTGAGATACTCCTCCGCGATCCGTCGTGCCTCCTGCCTCAATCGTTCTGTGTGGTTTATGTCAATTCCGGTCGGGTCGAACCCATCCACCCGCAAGTCCAAGGTGATGTCCGCATAGCACAGTCCCCTCCACCAGTCAAAGCGGACATCATAGATTTGGGCGTTGACATACCGCTCCGGCAGGCTTTTTGCGAAATAGGGCGGCAATTTTTTCTGTCTCAGCTTCGCCCGGACGGCAAAGGGCAGTGCGTAAAGCAGCCAACCCAAATCCTTGAAAAACTCGACGATCTTCACAGTTTGCCGATCCTTTTACGCCCTCTTTCCCAGCTCAAAGGCTTTCTTGTTCAGCTCCATGAACTTGGGGGGCACCATGGCCTCCAGGGACTTCTGCCAGGCCTCGTCGGGCAGGTCGAAGTAGTGGGACAGCCGGCCCATAAGGACGATGTTCACCGCCTTGGCCGACCCGGCCTCCTCGGCCAGCTTCAGGCAGTCCAGGGCGTCCACCCTGGCCCCGGCGGAGCGCATCTTCTCCACCAGGTCGTCCGGGTAGACCGCCGCGCCGGTGATGACGGGCATGGGGTCGATCTGCTGGGTGGAGGTGACGATCTGGCCGTCGGGTTTGAGGTAGCTCAGCCAGCGGGCGGCCTCCAGCAGTTCGAAGGAGACGATATAGTCCGCCTCTCCCCTGTCGATGACGGGGGAGTCCACCTCATCCCCATAGCGCACATAGGTGACCACGCTGCCCCCCCGCTGGGACATGCCGTGGACCTCGGACACCTTCACGTCGTAGCCCTGCTCCATGAGAAGGTGTCCCAGCAGCTTGGATGCCAGCAGGGAGCCCTGGCCCCCCACGCCGACGATCATGATATTTTTGGTCTCCATCTCTCAGCCCTCCTTTTTGGTGCTCCGGAACGCCTGCACCGGGCACAGCTGCTCGCACACGCCGCAGCCCACGCAGAGGGTATCGTCCACCTGGGCCTTGCCCCCCTTGATGGAGATGGCGGGGCAGCCGATCTTCATACAGCTGCGGCAGCCCACGCACTTCACCGGGTCCGCAGTGAGGGGAGCCTCGTGCTCGACATACTTCAGCAGGGCGCAGGGGCGGCGGCTGATGATGACGGAGGGCTCAGCGGCGGCCAGCTCCTCCTTGATGACCGCATCGGTGGCCTTCAGGTCGTAGGGGTCCACCACCCGCACCCGGCGGAAGCCCATGGCTTTGCACAGTCCCTCCAGGTCGATCTTCCCGGCGGGGACGCCCTTGAGGTTGTATCCGGTAGTGGGGTTCTGCTGGTGGCCGGTCATGCCGGTGATGGAGTTGTCCAGAATAATCACCGAGGAGTTGGACTGGTTGTAGGCGATGTTGGCCAGGCCGGTCATGCCGGAGTGCATAAAGGTGGAGTCGCCGATGACGGCCACCGTTCTGCCCTCTGCCTCTGCGCCTCTGGCCTTGTTGAAGCCGTGGAGGGCGGAGATGGAGGCCCCCATGCACAATGTCATGTCCATGGCGGACAGGGGGGCCACTGCCCCCAGGGTGTAGCAGCCGATGTCCCCCAGGACGGTGACCTTATTCTTGCTCAGGGTGTAGAACAGCCCTCTGTGGGGGCACCCGGCGCACATGACGGGGGGCCGGGGGGGGATGGGGTCGGCTATGGATCGTCCGGTATGTACCGTTCCGCCCAGCTTTTCGGCGATCAGATTCTGGGAGAACTCCCCCTCCAGGGGGAGCACCTCCTTGCCGGAGACGGCAAGGCCCAGGGCTTTGCAGTGGTCCTCGATGATGGGGTCCAGCTCCTCCACCACTACAAGCTTTTCCACGGATCTGGCGAGATCCAAAATTTTCTCTTTGGGCAAGGGCCAGGCCATCCCCAGTTTCAGGACAGGGTATGTATCGCCAAAGACCTCCTTCACATACTGGTAGGAGGTGGAGGAGGTGATGATGCCGATTTTTTGGTCTGTCCCCGCATCGATCCGGTTGACGACAGCGGTCTCGGCCCAGGCCTGGAGCTTTCGGGTGCGCTCCTCTACAAAGGGGTGGCGGCGGATGGCGTTGCCCGGCATCATGACATATTTGGCGATGTTCTTCTCATAGGGCCTCATCTCGGGCTCCGCCCGGTCAGAGGTCTCCACGATAGACTGGGAGTGGGCCACCCTGGTACACATCTTCAGCAGCACCGGGGTGTCGAACTCCTCGGACAGCTCATAGGCCAGCTTGGCGAAGGCCAGCGCCTCGGCGGAGTCAGAGGGCTCCAGCATGGGCACCTTGGCGGAGCGGGCGTAGTGGCGGGAGTCCTGCTCGTTTTGGGAGGAGTGCATCCCCGGGTCGTCGGCCACGCCGATGACCAGGCCGGCGTTGACCCCGGTGTAGCTCATGGTAAACAGGGGGTCGGCGGCCACATTCAGCCCCACATGCTTCATGGCGCAGAAGGCCCGCTTTCCCGCCAGGCAGGCCCCGAAGGCGGTCTCCATGGCCACCTTCTCGTTGGGGGCCCACTCGCAGTATATTTCGGGGTACTTCACGGCCTCCTCGGTGATCTCGGTGCTGGGGGTGCCGGGATAGCTGGAGATCACGCAGCACCCCGCCTCATACAGTCCCCGGGCAACGGCGGCGTTGCCCAACATCAGTTGCTTCATGGTCCTAACCTACTTTCTCCTTATGATTCAAGGCCCCCTTGCGGGAGGCCGATCACTCGTCTTTCTCGTGCAGCCCCTCCCGGGCGATGACCTCCCGCATGATCCCCCCGGCGCCGTTGTCCAGCATGGACCGCCGGACCCGGCTGATCGTAGCGCTGGAGGCCCCGGTCCGGTCCAGGATGTCCAGATAGACCAGTCCCTGCTGGAGATACACCGCCACGTCGAACCGCTGCTCCAGAGAGCGCAGCTCTGTTGGGGTACACAGGTCGTCGAAGAACCGGCAGCACTCGTCCAGATCCTTCAGCTTCAAGATCGTCTCATACAGCGCCATACTGCGCGCCCGCTTGTCCGCTCTCGCCATGACGCACCTCCCTTTCCCGATCGCGTCCTCAGAGAAATTTACTTGTGTAAAGTGTAACATAGGAAAGTGGAGAAGTAAATAGCACAGCCCTGAAAAATTTTGCCGCTATGGCAGCTCCGACCCCAGCCGCTCCTCCAGCCGGTGCAGCTCCAGGGCGTGCTGGGACAGATAGCCGCACAGGCGGCGGAACACCTGGGGGAGATACTCCCCCCGCTCGCCCTGGGTGAACTCACCGCCGCTGGTCAGATATGCGGACAGGGCGTCCAGGAGGAGGTCGTCCTCCAGGATGTCCCGGCGGGTCTCGTCGAAGTCCTCCAGCCAAGTGGTCTTTTTGATCTCCATCTATGATCCTCCTCGAAATGTCCATCGGTCCTTGTTTCTGTAGATAGCTATCAGCTATTATAGCTTTGAGCTCTTTTCCTGTCAAGAGCTCAAAGCTCTCATTTTCAAAGGGATAGCTGTCAGCTATAATATGTTTTGGAAGGTGATACCATGGAAGATTATCGGTCTATCCTCAAGCGGAAGCGGGAATCCCTCGGCCTGAGCCAACATAGGCTGGCAAAGCAGCTGGGCATCACCCAGACATTCTTGAGCGAGATCGAACGGGGCAGGAAATCTCCGTCCCTGGAGATGTTTTTCCGCATCTGCGAGGCGCTGGAGATCGAAGTATTCCCCAACGAGAGGTGACTGCCATGACAGGATACTACATCCCCACCGGGCACAGCGAGACGGAGCTGATCGAGAAGCGGTCCCGATTCATCGGCCAGGTGTGGCGGGCCGCCACCGAGGAGGAGGCCCGGGCCCGGAT
>JAAWAD010000038.1 GCA_022791995.1 Lawsonibacter sp. | reverse complement strand
GTCCTGCACGGCGGAGGCGCTGCCGTCGGCGTTGATGCCCACAGCGTCGCTCTTGATGGCGCCGTTCTCCTCCACACCGGTGGTCAGCGCCTTGCGGACGCCGCGGGTACGGGCGATGGAGTCGTTGTGGCCGATGTCGCCAATGGCCAGCACATAGCCGATGACGCCGTCGCCGTTGCGGTCGATGGTGTCGATGTTGGCGGTGATGTAGTCCAGAATCATCTGGCCCTGGAGTTCGGCGCCCTGGTTGGCGTCAAAGCCCACGTAGTAGGTGCTTCCGTTGAAGTTCAGCGCGGCCATGTCCAGCTCGCCGGTGGAGCTGTTGGAGGGCTGACGGTTGAACCAGACCAGGGGCTTGTCCTTGTTGGCCACCTCAGTGGGGGTGGAGGCGCCGGAGGAGCCGCCAGAGGGCTGAGAGGCGGAGGAGCCGCCGCTGGTTGTGCCGCCGGAGGGCTGCTGGTCGCCGCCGCAGGCGGTCAGTCCCAGCGTCAGCGTGAGGGCAAGAGCCAGTGCAAGCGTTTTTTTCATAACAATTCTCCTTTTCTTGTGATTCGAATGGAATTCTGGGTATAAGATTCTTCCAGTATTCCATTCTATCCACTTTTAGATTAAAGGAAAACGGTGAAAAAAACAAGGGAAAATTTCAACACGAGGTGTATAAATTCTCATTCAAACTATACAAACTGCCAAAAACGATTGGAGGGAATCTGGTCATTCTGACTAGGACTGATCCCGGTCAAAGGCAAAGAGGGCCTTCTGGCTGTCCATTGTGAAGAGGTTTTCCCGGTCCACGATCCGGGTGGAGGTGTCCACGACAGCCGCCAGGCCGCCCCCCTGCCCGGCGAGGAGCTTATAGGCGCTCTCCACCCCCAGATACCCCATGGCGTAGGGGTTCTGGACAATCAGGGCGTCCACGCAGCCGTCCTGAAGCCCGTCGATGGTCACCACGTTGGAGTCGAAGCCCACGAAGAAGACGGCGTGGGAGCGGCCCAGAGCGTGGACGGCCTGGGCCGCTCCCACGCTGGTGGGCTCGTTGAAGGCCATTAGCACATTGATTTCGGGGTGGGTCCGCAGCAGACTGGCGGCGTCCGCCCGGGCGTGGCCAGCCTCCACTAGGGTATTGACGATGGCGGTAATCTCCGCCCGGCCGCTCTCGGCCAGGGCCTCCGCCGCCCCCCGCTCCCGCTCCTGGCCGTTGGCGGTGCCCTCGTCATAGTTGATAACCCCTACATACAGGGGCCCCTCCACCCGCTCCAGGGCGGCCTGGGCAGCCATCCGTCCGGCGGCATAGTTGTCCGTCCCGATATAGGTGCTCACCTGGCTGGAGCCGACGCCGCTGTCGATGGAGACAATGTGTACTCCGCTCTGGGCGGCGGCATCAACGGCGGCGGCATTGCGCTCATAGTCAATGGCGGAGAAGACGATGGCCTCGGCTCCTGCCTCCACCGCCTCGGCGATCATCTGATTCTGGGTCTCATAGTCCTCCTCCGTCTTCGGGCCGGAGATGGTCAAGTCCAGGTTGTACTCGGTGGCGGCCGCCCTAGCTCCGGCAAAGACGGAGAGGAAAAACTCGCTGTCGGTGGATTTGACGATGAGGGACACGGCGCGCCGGGGCGTGCCGTCCATATCCGCTCCGCAGCCGCACAGAAGGCAGAGCGCCAGCGCCGCCCACAGGGTCAGCGCTCCAACACGCCGCCCTGGTACGTCTTTATTTCGCCTCATAATCCCCCGCCTCCTCTATTTTGGGCATACGGATCTCCACCCGGGTGCCCACGTCCAGCTCGCTGACGATGCGCAGCCCATACTGCCTGCCGAAGTAAATCTGAAGGCGGTCGTTCACATTTTTAATGCCGATACCGGTGCGGTCCTGGGCGTCCTGGGCCAGGATGGCGGCCACCTGCTCCGCGCTCATGCCCACGCCGTTGTCCTCCACACAGAACAGGATGTCGTCCCCTTCCTGGGTTACGCGCACGTGGATGCGGCCCTCGTCCACCAGCAGGTCCAGCCCGTGCATGATGGCGTTTTCCAGGATGGGCTGGAGGGTGATCTTGTTGCAGCAGTAGCCCAGGCAGCCGGGGTCCACGTCGAAGGTGTAGGTAAACTGATTTTTATAGCGGTATTTCTGGATTTCCAGATAGTTTTCCGCGTGCTCGATCTCCTTGGCGATGGGGATCAGCTCGTGCCCCTGGCTGATGCTGATACGGAACAGCCGGGCCAGGGCATGGATCATTTTCACCGCGTCGGCGCTGCGGCCCTGCTCGCACATCCAGGCGATGGAGTCCAGAGTGTTGTACAGAAAATGGGGGTTGATCTGGGCCTGAAGGGCTTTCAGCTCGGTTTTGCGAAGGTTGACCTCCTCCTGGCGCACGGTGGACATCAGCTGCTGGATCCGCAGCACCATGTGTCCGAAGGAGCTGGAGAGCTCCTGCACCTCCCGGGTTCCGCCGGCCGGGCGGTAGGTGAAGTGGTCGGCGTCGGCCTCGAACCGCTCCATGGCCGCTGCCAGCCCCCGCAGAGGGCGGCTGAGCAGCAGAGAGAGGAGCCAGCTGCTCAGCAGGGCGGCCCCCAGGACAAGGGCCGCCAGCCAGAGGGACAGCCGGATCATCTCCCGCACGTTGCGGTTTACCAGCTCGTCCACATAGCTGACGCCCACCACCCGCCAGTCGCTGTCTGGTACGCTGGTCAGACAGTAGATCACCGTGTCGTCGGCGTAGGCGCCGTCTGCCAGACCGGCCAGGGCCGGGGTGTCCTCTGTCTTCAGCCCGGCGTACAGCAGCTGCTGCTGGGGATGGTATACGATGCTCCCGCTCCGGTCCATCAGAAAGCAGTATCCCCGCTGCCCGATGCTCACGTTGCTGATATAGCTGGAGATGCTGGAGAAGCTTAAATCCAGGGACACCCAGGCCGCCCCGCCCCCCTGCTCCGGCAGGGGCTTGGTCATGGTGACCACCCAGGGGTAGTAGCTCTCAAAGAGGGTCACGACATGGGGGGAGGCCATATAGGGGGCGGCGGAGGCCCGGGCCCGGTGCAGATCGAAGGAGAGGTTCTGGAGGATGTGCTCCTTGGGCTCCCGGCCCAGGGACCAGCAGTCCAGCAGCGCGCCCTCCGGGGAGTAGCTGGTAACCGCCACAACGTCCGGGCGGAACGTCAGGAAGGTGGACAGCAGCCTGTCCCGGCTGTCTGGGCTCTCAGACATGGACTGCTCCACCAGCTGCATGGCCTGCTCCATGTCCCGGAGGTAATTGCCCACGGTGCTGGATACCTGGGACACTGCCTGGGCGCTGGTTGTACGGGCGCTTTGTACCATGGCGCTGCGGTAGCGGTTTAAAAAGAGGAGGATGCAGCAGCACAAAATCATGCTCACCACCCCCGCCACCATGGCAACGAGGATGGTGGTGGTCCGCGGTCCTCCGGCGCTCCGTTTCACGCCTGCTCACCTGTCCTCTCCGCGTCCAGCCTGCGGCGCATGGAATTGGGGGACTCGCCGCAGTATTTTTTAAAGCAGTAGCTGAAATAGTGCTGGTCGGTGTATCCACACCGGCCGGCAATCTCCCGCACCTTCAGGCTGGAGGTGGCGAGCATGGTCTGGGCGGCCTCCATACGCTTGCGGATCAGGGTGTTGATGAAGGTCTCTCCGGCGTACTTTTTGATGCAGGCGCTCAGGTGGTTGGGGCTGACATCCAGCATCTCGCTCAGCGACACCAGAGAGAGGCCGGGGTCCATGTAGTGCTGCTCCAGGGCCTCCAGGGCCCGCCTGCACAGCAGACTGCCCCCCTTGACCGCGGGCTCCAGGTCCCCCACAAATTGAGAGCCGGTCTCCGTCCGGTCCCCGTGGCGCAGGGCCTCCATGGCCTCCCGGTAGGCGTCGTGGAGTGCGCTCAAAGCGCCGGTCATCCGGCTGACCCCCACGCGGCAGCGCCGGCCCAGCACGCGGTGGGCCATCTGAGGAATCTCCTCGGCCAGGATGTACAGGTACTCCTCGAAATCCGACGGTCCGCCCAGCAAGACCGTGATCACCTTTCCCGGGGCAAAAAAGCTGGCGCTGCGCAGATACTTGGCGGCCAGCCGGTCCACTGAGGCGGCAAAGGAGGGAAACGTGTCCACGCAGCCCTCTCCGTTCAGCAGGGCGGATACCATCACCGTGTAGCACGGGCGGTCCATTCCGTCCCGCACAAGGCCACACTGGCGGGCGTACCCCTCCGCCTGGGCGCTCCCCTCCGGGTCGGCGCAGTCGTCCAGCACCAGAGCAGCCAGCATGGCCGCTTTGTCGCCCTGCCCCTCGCTCTGGGGCGCTGCCTGACGGAACAGGGCGAACTGGGCGTCAATCTTCTGGCGGATGATTTTCAGCTCCTCCCCAAGCCCCTTTACCGTCAGCGGCTTGAGCATATAGCGGATGATATTGTACTGGATGGCCTGCTGGGCATATTCAAAATCGTCATAACCGCTGAGGAAGGCGATGTGGGTTGCGGGGAGCACCTCCCGCACCTGCCGGGCCAGCTCAATGCCGGAGATGAAGGGCATCCGAATGTCGGTGAGCAGCAGGTCCGGCTCAAGCTCCTCCACCAGCTGGAGGGCGTCCAGGCCGTTGCTGGCGCTCCCCACCAGGCGAAAGCCAAGGTCCTGCCAGGGGATCATGGTGCATACCGCCTCCCGAAGCTCGTCCTCGTCGTCGGCGACCACCACGGTATACAGCGTTCTGGAGTCCATTCGATTCCCTTCCCTTCTTCCGCCGCAGGCCGGTTCTTCTCTGAATTGCGGCCCGGACCGGCATTTTTTTACAAAAAAATGCCGGAGCAAAGCGGACTTTGCTCCGGCGGCGTGGAGCAGGGTACGGGAGTCGAACCCGCCTTCTCGGCTTGGGAAGCCGATGCACTACCGATGTACTAACCCTGCTTCTATTCAATCGACTGTTATACTATAGCACATCCGGCCATCTTTTGCAAGCGGAAAATACAAAAAATGGGGGGCAAATTTTGGGGAAAGAAGGCGAGGGGGCTTCAGCTTCGCGCCAAGCCCTCGCAAAAGGCCGCGTCATCCAGCCGGGGCAGATACCAGCGGCAGAGGGAGACCATCTCCGCCCGGTCCCCTTGGGCGGCGGGGTCATAGACGCCGGCCACCAAAAAGCCCGCCTGGACAGCCGTGCGGGCGGCGTGGAGAGCGTCCTCAAAGACCAGAGTGCGCTCCGGGGGACTGCCCAGCCGCCGGGCGGCCTCCAGGTAGAGGTCCGGTTTGCTCTTGGAGCCGTACTCCATGGAGCTGATGGCAAACTGAAAATAGCGCCACAGGCCCAGCCGCTCCATAGCCGCCCGGGCCTGGAAGCCCTCGCTGGCCGTGGCGATGCCGCAGGGGATCCCCAGCGCCTCCAGCCGGGCCAGAAGAACGTCCGCTCCCGGCTTCATGGGCACCTGTTCCCGGTATTCCTGTGTGACCAGGCGGTTCACGCCCTGGAAAATCGTCTCTGGCGTACAGGTCAGGTGGAAGCGGTCGATCAGGTAGGCTGCCGCCTCCTTCAGATCCATCTCCCGCAGGTCCCGGGCCAGCCCCTCCGGCGGATTGCCTCCCAGCTGCCGCACCAGCTCTGCCGGGGCCCAGTCCCAGACGTACATGGAATCCACTAGGGTGCCGTCCAAATCAAAAATCGCGCCTTCCACTTTCATAGGGGGTTCTCCTGTTCGATGTAAATTTTTATCGGGAGCCAGATACAAAAATACTGGCGGCGTTGTGGTTCGTTTTTTGGTTCCCTCCTTCTTTCAGGGGAGGGGACAGCGCCGGCAGGTTTGGTAATTGCGATTATACTCCAGGCAGCGGCCGGAGGCAAGGAAAAACTCCGGCGGCCATCCCTTGCGCGGCGGCGAAAATTGTGGTAAGATGGGAAAAATTTTGGAGAGAAGGAGCAGAGCGCAATGCGGCATCTGATTGATTTTGGGGACCTGCCCCGGGAGGAGTGGGACGCCCTGTATACCCGGGCCAGCCAGATTATGGACGCCCCGGAGCAGTTTGTGGATGTCTGCCGGGGACGGGTGATGGCCTCGCTGTTTTACGAGCCCTCCACCCGGACGAACTTCTCCTTCCAGACCGCCATGCTCCGCCTGGGGGGGACGGTGTTTGGCTTTGCGGACCCCAATTCCTCCTCCACCGCCAAGGGAGAGACCTTGAAGGACACCATCAAGATGGTCTCCGGCTATGCCGACGTGGTGGTCATGCGCACCCCCTGGGAGGGGGCGGCCCGGGCGGCCGCGCTCTACTCCCACGTGCCGGTGGTCAACGCCGGGGACGGCGGCCACATGCATCCCACCCAGACCATGGCCGACCTGACCACCATCACCCGGCTGCTGGGAAAGGCGGACGGGCTGTCCATCGGCCTGTGCGGCGATTTGAAAAATGGCCGGACGGTCCATTCTCTGATTAAGGCGATGGCGAAATTTCAGGACGTCCGCTTCTTTCTCATCTCCCCCCGGGAGCTGGCCGTTCCCGATTATATGCGGGTCTTCCTTCAGGAGAACCACATGCGTTTTACCGAGGTCACCGGCCTGGAGGCGGTTATTCCCCAGCTGGACATGCTGTACATGACCCGCATCCAGCGGGAGCGGTTTGTGGACCCCCTGGAGTATGAGCGGAACAAGGGCGTCTATGTGCTCACCCGCCGGAAGCTGGAGCGGGCCAAAAAGCACATGCTGGTCATGCACCCCCTGCCCCGGGTGGACGAAATTACCGTGGATGTGGACGACGACCCCCGGGCGGTCTATTTTGAACAGGCCCGCTACGGCATGTTCGCCCGGATGGCTCTGCTGGCCGACCTGGCCAACCAGCCCCGCCTGGACCGGACCCCGGCGGTGGAAATCGGCGTAAGGCCGGTGTGCCGCAACCCCCGGTGCATCACCCAGACCCAGCCCTACCTGCCGCCTCTGGTGAAGCAGAACGGCGGCGTGGACTGCTGCGCCTTTTGCGACGGGGCGCTGGAGTGAGGGGGGCGTGCCCGCGCCGGGCGGGCGTTCTCTTTCTTGAAAGAAAGAGAACCAGAAAGAACTTCTGCGCAAAACTTCGTTTTGCGAACTGTTTTATAGCAATCATCAAAAATGCTGACACTGTTCCCGCCCCCGGAGGGGGGCGGGAACAAGAACCGGCGAAATACAAAATTGTCAGTATTTTTGAATACTGCTATAGGGAGGTTTTGGAATGGGATTGTTTGATTGGCGGAGGGGAAAGGAAGGAAAGAAAGCAAATTCTGCGCCGCCGGAGTGGCCAAAGCCGCCCCGGGAGGATACGATGGTTATGCTGCTGATGGACCGGGTGCTGCCGGGCGGCGAAGCGGTGGTGGAATTTCTGCGGAAGGCGGTGGGGGCTGACGCGGTGGGTCAGGTGTGTTACCGCGGCTCCCATGTGGAACCGCTGGTTCCCGAGGTGACGGTTAAGCTGGGCGGGCTGGAGTTTTGGTGTTCCTATCTCCCCTTTCCGGTTCCCAAACAGGACCGGGATATTTCTGCCGCTGCCCAGTATAATTTGTTTCTCAAGCCGGAGGAGAGAGAGGCGTTTGCCGGCCACAAGTCGTTTTGGGCGCTGGCCCAGAAGGGAGGCGGGACCAGCCTGGAGGGGAAGCGCCGGGTGTGCTGGCAGTTTAGCCTGCTGTGCGCCGCTCTGCTGGAGCAGGAGGGGACGGTTGGGGTGTCGGTAATCAACACCGCCCTGCTGGTCAGCCGGGAAAATTATCTCTTCCAGTGCACACAGATGGAGGGAAGAACCTGGAACGACCCGGATTATTTTCCGGTTACACTGTGGATCTGGCTGTACCGGGGGCTCCAGGAGGACAAGCCCACGGTGGAGACCCAGGGGCTGGCGGAGTTCGGCCTGCCGGAGCTGGGCTTTTTCCACCCGAAGCTGCCGGTGCAGGATCTTTTGAATTATCTGTTTACCATGTCCAGCTGGCAGATCACCGGAAAGCAGCTGTACCGGAACATGGCGCTGATTCCGCTCACCCCGGAGCGCGAGGTGGTCTGCAAGCAGACGGGGGAGACGCTCTATTTCATCGGCGCGTAGAGAGAAAGCAGGAGGGCGGTCCGCCAGGACCGCCCTCCTGCTTTGACTGGTCAGGACAGGGCCATTTTGACGATGTCCCCCACCCCGTTGAGCACGATGGAGGGGCGGTAGGCGTATGTCTTCAAAGTCTCCCGGGTGGAGACGCCGGAGAGGACCAGCACCGTGGTCATGCCGCTCTCCAGCCCGGAGATCACGTCGGTATCCATCCGGTCCCCTACCATGACCGCATCGCCCGAGTGGCACTTGAGCAGGCGCAGGCCGGTACGCATCATCAGCGGGTTGGGCTTTCCGCAGAAGTAGGCCCGGGTCCCTGTGGCCATCTCAATGGGGGCGACCAGGGCGCGGCAGGCGGGGGCGATGCCGTTTTCAATGGGGCCGGACACGTCGGAGTTGGCCCCGATCAGCTTTGCCCCGGCCAGCACCAGGTTGGTGGCCTTGGTCAGGGTGTCCAGGGAGTAGGTTCGCCCCTCTCCCACCACGACGTAATCCGGGTTTACCTCGTTCATGGTGATGCCCGCGTCATACAGGGCGTTGTGCAGCCCCGCTTCTCCAATGGCGAAGACGGAGCAGCCCGGGGCCTGCTCCCGGAGAAAGGCGGCAGTGGCCAGAGCGCTGGTGTAGAAGTGCTTCTCCGGCACATCCAGGCCCATGCGGGCCAGCTTCTGGTTCAGCTCTCTGGGGGTGTATCCGCTGTTGTTGGTCAGGAACAAAAATTTCTTGCCCTCCCGCTGGAGCCACTGGATGAACTCCGGCACGCCGGGCAGGATCTGGTTGCCGTGGTAGATTACACCGTCCATATCGCAGATAAAGCCGGCTTTTTCACGAAAATCAATGGGTTTTGTCTCTTGCATACGGTTTCGTCCTTTCTGGGAGGCGGCTGATTGCCTCCCGCCCGCGGCCATTATAGCACAAGGGGCCGCAGACAACAAGGGGCCGGGGAAGCTTCCCCGGCCCGTGTGCTTTGTCTGGCGCGGCGGCAGACAGGTCAGACGTACTCGAAGTCGTCCGGGCCCTGGAACCAGGTCTTGCGGCCCGTGTGGAGCAGAAGGGCGAGAATAGCCATCACCAGATAGCCCAGGGCATAGGGGGACAGGGGATAGAAGCCCAGGGCGGCGCTGTGGATAAAGCCCAGGGCGGCCAGCATATAGCCCACAAAGGCGGTGAGAGCGGCCCGGTCCAGCTTCTTGTCGATGATGAACACGGTCATGGTGCCCATCAGGATGCCGATAAGGATGGCGCCGGCCTTGGTGGCGGCCACGCCGTTCCACATGACCCCGGCGTCAAGGAGCATCTGGGAGATCTCCGGGGCGAAGTCGCTGACCCCGGAGGGGAGCACCTCGGTCCAGTAATCCCCCAGACCGGCGGCGCCGGTGACCTGGGTGTAGAGGTAGTCGGCCACTGAGGGGACCATGGCGATGCCGATGGCGGCATAGTGCTTCCGCTCGCAGTCCTTGAAGGCCTGGGCCACCATGACCACCGCGCACCACAGGAAGGTGATGGCGCACACGGCGGGGGGCACCAGGTTGCTGAGGAAGGTGAACAAGCCGAAGAGGCCAGCTGCCCCCAGAAGGACGCCGGAGACGATGGAGTACCCGATGCCGGCGTTGGACTTTTTCAGGCCCGCGTGGCCCAGCCACACGGTGTTGGGGATGATGCCGCCGAACAGGGAGGAGATCATGGTGCAGACGCCGTCGGCAAATTGGGCCTCCCGCACGTTGTAGGCGTCGCCGGCGGCGTTGGAGGCCTCCACGTTGTCCATGGTCTCAATAAAGTTGTAGATCTCCACGGGAATGATGATGGTCAGATAGGGTACCACGATGGCAAAGCCGTTGATCATATACTGGATGCTGTTGGCGGGGTTGGGGAAATAGAAGCCCACGCCGCTGAAGTCAAAGGAGGTGCGGCCCAGGCACAGGGCGTAGACCACCCCCCCCACAATGGCAACAACCAGGGGCGGAACCTTTTTGGGAAACAGATAGCCGCCGAAGATGCCCACCATGGCCACAAAGAGGACCGGCAGGCCCACCAGGGGATCGCCGAAGATGTCAAACAGGCCCTGGGTGGCCATCCAGATGAAGCCGATGCCCGCCACGGTGCCCAGCAGGGCGGCCCGGGGGATGCGCTTTTTCATCCAGGGGCCGATAAAGCCCCCGCAGAATTCCACAAAGCCGCCGATGAAGCAGGCGGCCATAGCGGCCGACCAGGAGAGCATGGGGTCCTCCAGGGAGTAGCTCAGGGGCATGATGACCCCGTACAGGATGACGAACATGGCCGGGGTGGACACGCCGGAGGGCAGGGCGGTGACGTCGGCCCGGCCCTCCCGTTTGGACAGCTTCCAGCCCATGAAGGCGTAATAGAAGCAGCCCAGCATCAGACCGATGGACATACCGGGGACCACATAGCCAAAGACCACCTTGTCCGGCCAGCCCAGAACACCGGTGAGGGTGGCAATGACGATCAGGTAATTGACAATGTTGTTGGTGACAGCATAGGAGATGCCGCCGATGTCCCCCCGCCGGAACCAGGGGACCAGAGTACTGGTTGTGTTCATTGTGTTTTCTCTCTCCTTTTCTCTCGCCGAATGGCCGGACGCGCTACGCCTCCGCCTCCACGGGGATGAACTGGAACTGTGTCACGTCGAACAGCCCCATGTCGGTGAGCTTGAGCTCTGGGATGACCGCCAGGGACATGAAGCACAGGGTCATCACTGGCTCCACGCTGCGGTGGATGCCCAACTGGGTGTAGGCAGCCTCGTGGATGACCTCCAGCTGCTCGGCCACCCACTGGCCGGACTGGTCGCTCATCAGTCCGGCGATGGGCATGGGCATGGAGGAGATGACCTGTCCGTCCTTGACCAGCACGATGCCGCCCTCCTGCTTCTCCAGGGCCTTGACTGCGTCGGTCATCTCCTGGTCGCTGACCCCCACGGCGATGACATTGTGGGAGTCGTGGGCGATGGACAGAGCGATGGCCCCCGCCTGGATGCCGTAGCCCTTCAAAAAGCCGCAGGCCACGTTACCCGTCTCGTGATGGCGCTCCACCACAGCCACTTTGGCAATGTCCCGCTCACTGGACCAGACGAACTCCCCCCTCTCGTCCAGGGGGATGTCAGCCACGCCCTTTTTTGTCACCACGCCGCCGGGCTGGATCTCGATGGCGTGGACGTGTCCGCTTTTCAGGCCCATGCGCAGCTTGTCCACCGAAAAGTCCCTGATGCGCACGCTGCCCTTCACGGTGTCGATGGGGTACCGCTCCACCGGGAGAAGGTACTCCCCCTTCTCGGCGGCCAGCACGCCCTTAATCCATACCCGGTCCACATGGAACTGCTTCAGGTCGTCCAGCAGCACGATGTCCGCCCGATAGCCGGGGGCGATGGCCCCCCGGTCGTAGAGCCGGAAGCACTCGGCGGCGTTGAGGGTGGCCATGCGCAGGGCGGTGGCCGGGTCCAGGCCCTCCTCCACGCAGATGCGCAGATGGCTGTCCAGGTGGCCCTCCTCCAGGATGGTCCGGGGCTGCCGATCATCCGAGCACAGCAGGCAGCGGCGGCTGTTGGCCGGGGTGACCCCCTTCACCAGGGTGCGCAGGTCGTGGCAGGCGGAGCCCTGGCGCAGCAGCACATACATGCCCAGGGACAGGCGCTCCTGCATGTCCTCCAGGGTGGAGCACTCGTGGTCCCCCTGGATGCGGGCGGCGGCGTAGCCGTTGAGGGCCAGGCCGGACAGGCCGGGGGAGTGGCCGTCGATGAGCTTGCCCGCCTGCTTGGCGCACATCAGCTTGTCCAGCACCATGTCGTCGGCGTTGACCACGCCGGGGAAGTTCATGAACTCTCCCAGGCCCAGGACCTTGTCCCGCTGGATGGGCTCGGCCATTTCGGGGGCGTTGATGACCGCGCCGGCGTGCTCAAAGGGGGTGGCGGGGACGCAGGAGGGGAGCATGAACTCCACATCCAGGGCGGTGCGCTCCGCCGCCTGCATCATATAATCCAAACCCTGGATGCCGCACACGTTGACAATCTCGTGGGGGTCGGCCAGAATGGTGGTGCCGCCATGGGGGACCAGCAGGCGGCCCAGCTCCTCCGGGGAGAGGTAGGAGGATTCAATGTGGATGTGGCTGTCGATGAAGCCAGGGACGGCGTACCGGCCGCCGGCGTCCACCTCTGTCTGGCCGGAGTAGGTCCCCACGCCGGCAATCTGGTCGCCGCACAGGGCGATATCCCCCTGGACAAACTCCCCGGTGAACACGTTGAACACCTTGCAGTTTTTGATGACGGTGTCCGCCGGAATGGTCCCGGCGGCGGTTTGAATCAGCTTTTTCAGGAATTCCTTGGTCATGGCGTCTTAACCCTCCGTCAGCTTCAGAATGGGGTCGAAGGTGGTCAGATTCACATAGTCCACCGGGCCCACGTCGGTAATGGCGTAATCGGGGATGGCGGTGATGGGCAGGAAGAACATATACATCATGGGGTTGGGCAGGTCAGAACCCAGAGACCGGGCGGCCGCGTCGATGCGGGCCTCCTGGGCGGCCATCTCCTCCGGCTCGCAGTCGCTGACAATGCCCCCCACGGGCAGGGGGAGGAACTCCAGAATCTCACCATCGGCCACGACCACCTGTCCGCCGCCCCGCTCGATAAGGCAGTTGGCGGCGATGGACATGTCCGAGGGGCTGACGCCCATGACCACCAGATCGTTGTCGTCCGGGGCGGCAGAGGAGGCCATCGCCCCCCGCTTCAGCTTCCAGCCCGAGCAGAAAGCCAGGGACTTGTTGCCGTTGCGGCCAAAGCGCTCCAGCACGGACACCAGGGCCACGTCCTGCGCCGGGTCGGGGAGGACCGCGCCGTCCTTCACCTGGAGCTTTACGTCCCGGCGCTTGCGGACGAAGGGGCCCTTCACATCCATGGCCAGCACGTCCGCCGTGCCGTTCTGAAGGTCCACATGGTAGGTGAAGGTGTCGGGGGTGGTGAGGGCGCACTTGAGGGCTCCCTTGAGGACGCTGCTGCGGACAGGGGCCTTCAGGTTATAGGAGAGATGCCCGTTCTCCGCAACCATCCTGCCGTTGGTCATCACCCTGGCAATCTGGAAGGCCTTCAAATCGTCCACAAAGAGGATATCGGCGATGCGTCCCGGGCAGATGGAGCCCACCAGGTGGTCGATGCGGTAGGCCTCGGCGCTGTTGATGGTGGCCATCTGAATGGCAGTCATGGGGTCCACCCCGGCCTCCATGGCCAGACGGACCACGTTGTCCAGGTGGCCCCTGGAGAGGATGTCGGTGGCGGTGACGTCGTCGGTGCAGAAGCTGACCCGGCGGGCAAAGGCGGGGTTGACCTCGGTGACGGCGCGGATATTCTCGGCCAGGAAGTGGGTGACGCAGGACTCCCGGATGAGCATGTGCATCCCCTTGCGCATTTTCTCCACGACCTCCTCGTGGTCGTAGC
>JAAWAD010000098.1 GCA_022791995.1 Lawsonibacter sp. | reverse complement strand
CTGACATCTTTCCAGCCCGGAGGGCTGAAAGTGTCATAGTGGGTTAGATACTTTGAAAAAGTATCTAACGAGAACGGCGCAGGTCGCGTGGAACGGAGGTTCAGATGGAAAAAACGAATTTCACCGTGGCGAGGGTCGCCACCCATACCAGGGCGGGCGTGGGCAAGTGCGAACGCCACAACGAGCGGAAAAACGAGTGCTACGGCAATATGAACGTGGATTTGGAGCGCACCCCCATGAACGTCCACTTCAAGGCTTGCGGTGAGTTGACCTACAATGAAACGCTGGACAAACTGGTGGCGGATGGGGCGGTATCTTTACGTGGGCTGAAGGAAAACGCCAACGTCTATGACGAGATGATTTTGGACGTGAACACAGATTACTTCGAGCAGCACGGCGGCTACAAGTTCGCCAAGGAGTTCTACGGGGAAGCCTACCGCTTTGCCTGCAAGCTGTACGGAGAGCAGAACATCCTTTCCGCCGTCATGCACGCCGATGAAATCAATCTGGCCCTGACGGAGAAATACGGCTATCCCGTCTACCACTACCACCTCCACATTGTAGCACTCCCGGCGGTTGAAAAGCAAGTGCTGTGGTCAAAAAGGTGCAAAGACAAGGCGCTGGTGGGGACGGTTAAGGAGACTGTCCAGCAGGTCAGCCACTCCAAGAAGTGGAAGTCCCAGCGGGCGTTGGACGGGCAGGGCAGGCCAAAGTACATTCCCTCGTACAGCATTTTGCAGGACGAATTTTGCCGCCATATGCGGGAGGCGGGCTTTACCGATTTTGTCCGTGGAGAGCGCGGCAGCACGGCGGATAACCTGTCCAATCTGGAATATCAAATCAAGCAGGATAAGGCCCGACTGAAAGAAATCCAGGAGAAAGTACGGGCCGAGGAAAGCAAACTCGCCGCAATCCAGCCAATCAATAAGACCCATGCCGAGATCGACGAGATGGGCAAGAAAACGCTGACCGGCAAGGTCACGGTGTCCCAGGCGGATTTTGATACCCTCACCCAACTTGCCAAAGAGGGTGTTTCCGGGCGGGGGCAGCTTAACCGGCTGAAAGAGGAAAATCAGCAGCTCTATTCCCGGATATGGAGTTTACAAAGTAGTTTGAACCGCCTGCAAGGGCAGTTCAACGAGCTGGCGGAGCGATGCCGTCCCTACCTGGAAGCGGTCAGGGCCATGCCGGAACGGGTCAAGGATTTTCTGGACAGCGTTTTCGCCCCGCTTCGCAAGCGGGAGGAAGAACAGGGCCGGTCTATTATGTACGTAAAGGATAAATCACAGGAAAACAGGGGTGATGTTCGATGAATATTGTTTTAGAGTTGACAGAACGTGAGCAGGAAATTTTCGATGAAGTGATGGAACAGGTCGATAGAACAGCCGTTTTCCTTGCTAACCTGTCCCATGCGGAACGGTTAAACTGGCTGAAAGAACATCAATACAGCCATCCCATTAGCTTTGAGCGGGAAATCGGCGGCACTGTCTACACTGTCAACGTCCATTTCAACGAGAGTGCCGCTGAAACCGTCGAGGGCAAAGTAAATCGTATTCTCGCCTCAAATATCGCACGTTAAAGTGTTGAAGTTTTGCAACCGATGTGGTATGATAATAACACCCCGCAATTCATATCACATCCGGCTGCGGAAAGGAGCGTATTTTGAAGAAAAAGCAGCCAAATGAGCAGAGAATTACTGTTCTCTATGCAAGATTGTCCCGTGACGATGAAAAAGAGGGTATCTCGGGCAGCATCCAAAATCAAAAGGCTATCCTGGAGAAGTTTGCCGCAGACAACCACCTGCCTAATCCCCGATTCATGTTTGACGACGGGTACTCGGGAGTTACGTTCACCCGTCCGGCCTTCATGGAAATCATGGATTTGGCCGAACAGGGGCTTGTGGCAAATCTTGTTGTGAAAGACCACTCAAGGTTGGGCCGTAACCGCCTTGTGGTGG
>JAAWAD010000037.1 GCA_022791995.1 Lawsonibacter sp. | reverse complement strand
TTGTCCCCCAGCAGGGCGATGCGCTCGCCCCCCTCCACCTCCAGGTTCACATGTTCAAACAGCGTCCGCTCCCCGAAGGCTTTTCCCAGGTCCTTGATGGTCAGCACCTCGTCCCCCCGGAACTCCCGCTCGCCGAAGCGGACCTCCATCTTCCGGTCCCGCCGGGGCTTGTCCGTCTGGCGGATACGCTCAATCCGCTTTTCCATGGACTGGGCCCGCTTGAAAATCTTGTCGTTGCCGGAGTAGGCCCAGATGCGCAGCTGCTCCGCCGCTTTCTCCAGCTGCTGGATTTTAGCCTGCTCCTTCTCATACTGGCGCAGCTTCTCCTCATACCGCCGCTCCTTCTCCACGGCGTAGAAGCTGTAATTTCCAGTGTAAAACTCCGCCTTTCCCTCCTGAATCTCCACCACCCGGTGAATCACCTTGTCCAGAAAATACCGGTCGTGGGACACGGCCAGAACGGTGCCCTCGAACTTTTCCAGATAGGCCTCCAGCCACTCAGTGGCCCGCAGGTCCAGGTGGTTGGTGGGCTCGTCCAGCAGAAGAATGTCGGTGTCCTCCAGAATCAGGCGGCCCAGGTTGACCCGGGTCTTCTCTCCCCCGGACAGCTTGTCGAAAAGCTGCACCCGCATTTCCGCGGGGATGGACAGGCCACTGCACACCTTGTTCTTCCGGGTGTCCGTCTCATAGCCGCCCCCCGCCTGAAAGGCGGCGGACAGCTTGTCATACCGGGACAGCAACGCAGGAGCGCTGTCCCCCTCCGCCATCCTGCGGGAGAGCGCCTCCATCTCCTCCTCCATGGCCTGGAGGGGAGCAAAGGCGGTGTCCAGCACATCCTCCACCGTATACCCCGCCGGGTACACCGGAATCTGGGAGATCAGCCCCAGTCGCTTGTTGGGGGCAATCACGACCTCCCCCTCGTCGGGGGAGACCACCCCGGTGAGAATGCGCAGCAGGGTGGTCTTGCCGCAGCCGTTTTTCCCCAGCAGCCCCACCCGCTCCCCGGCGTCCACCTGAAAGGTGAGCCCGTCTAAAATTTTCTTTCCAACCTCAAATTCTTTTTCCAGGTTGGATACCGAAATGTCAATCATGATTGGGTCCTCGTCTGTTTCTCGTTGGTTTCCTCTGGGGCCCCGGCCCCTCCATCAGGCGGTTCTACTCCCGGTCGGCAAAATTCATGTTCAGCTTAGCCCCCTCCTGGTAGAAGCCGGTATAGGCCATGTCGTCCCAGGGAGAGGTACTCTCATAGGGGCCCACATACTTGACCTTCCCGTCCAGGATGGTCCACTCCATGCCGTGCTCCGGCTCCCAGTCGCACTCCAGCTCCAGGCTGTAGCCCACACGCCCATCCTCCGGCACCGTCACAATCAGAGAGCCGGGAAAAATATGCTCCAGGATTGCCCTCCCCTCGGTCCCCTCGGGCACGCCAATGTCCACATCGGGCACCAGGGAACGGAACCACTCGCAGTACCGGACAGAATATTTGCACAGCCGCAGGAGGGTCTCCTCGGGCAGGGCACACAGGGCGTCGGCGCACCGCTGGGCGTACTCCACATCGGCACCGTCAATGAGCACATCCAGGGGTTGGGCGAACAGGGGGCACTCCAGCGTACCCTCCAGGCCAAACTCGCTCTTCTTAATCTGCTCGATCATACCTGCACCTCTTTATTTTTATTTCTCCGGCGCATACCGGAGACAGCCCAGGTCCTCCAGCACCGCCACAGCCGCAGTCTGCATCTCAGGGGGGACATTGGTAAAATTCACCAGAATCATCTGGTCAGAATAGCTGTACACCCGGACCTCCCGGGTGTACCAGGGGCGCTCCGGGTCCTCGCTGTAGAAGCTGGCCGGCTTTAGACTGAACTTCCGATCAATCTCCTCTGTCTCCCAGCCGGGGAAGCACCTGGCCAGCCGCCCGACGATCTCCTCATAGGGCAGGACCTCCAGAGCCTTCATGGGCTTTCCCCGGCCAAAGCGGTACCGCTCACAGACCGCCGCCGGGTCCAGTCCGGCCACCCCCGGCTTATATTTCCAGAAGGCCAGCTCCGTCTCCTCGGTCTCGGGCAGATCACCGTGAAAGAAGTAGTAGGCCGTCTCGTCCAGGGAGGCCCGGCTCCAGTACTCAAAGCACCAGTTCCCCACCTCCTCGGCATCCCAGTCCCGGCCGGTGAGGCGGCGCATCTCCGCCGCCTGCTCCTCCAGCTCGGGATTCTCCTCCACGGGGCCGTAGTAGTCCGAAACCCGCTCAATCAGCGCCTTGACCGCCTCATAGTTTTCGGGCAGCATCTCCGCCATCCTCTCTGTCTGTATTTAAGGCTCCTTCGTGTGCTCCACCAGCCAGGCGGTGAGCTCCTCCAGGGCCATCCCCCGGGAGGCCTTCACCAGGATGGCGCCGCCGGGCCGGATGATCCGGTCCAGCACCGCCTTGGCGGCGGACTTGCTGTCGCAGTGGTACACCTGGGGGACGCCGCCCTCCCGGGCGCCCCGGGCGATATCGCTGGCAAGCTCCCCCACGGCCACCAGGCAGTCCACCTGGGCCCGGCCCAGGCACTCCCCCACCCCCCGGTGGAGGGCGGGCGCGAAGGGCCCCAGCTCCAGCATATCCCCCAGCACGGCGGCCTTCCAGCCGCTCTGGCTGTCGGCCAGAACCTGGATGGCGGCCCGCATGGACTGAGGGTTGGCGTTGTAGGTGTCGTCCAGGATGGTGATGTCCTCCCCACGGCGGAGAATGTTCATCCGCATCCGGGTGGGGACAAAGCTGTTCAGTCCCTGGCGGATCTGGTCCGGGGTAAGGCCGAAATGCTCCGCCGCCGCCGCCGCCATCAGGGCGGGGTAGACCATGTGGGCCCCCAGGGCGGGAATCTCCATCTCCTGGTCCATATGGGGGGTGGTGAGCCGGCATCGGATGTGGCTCAGACCGCCCCCCTCCAGCACCTGGGCCCGGTAGTCCAGCCCCTCTCCCTGGCCGCAGAACAGGGCGTGGACCGGGGTTCTTCCCCGCAGGGAGGCCAGCATGGGGTCGTCCCCGTTGAGAATCACCAGACCGTCCTCTTTGATATGGGGCAGCAGCTCGCATTTGGCACGGAAGATGTTCTCCCGGCTGCCCAGGCGCTCGATGTGGGCGTCTCCGATGTTGGTGATGATCCCCACGTCGGGCTTGACGATGTCCGCCAGATAGTCGATCTCCCCCAGCTTATCCATGCCCATCTCCAACACACAGATCTGGTGGGCGCGTTCCAGGCGCAGCAGGGTGAGGGGAAGGCCCACGTCGTTATTGAAATTGCCCTCCGTCTTCAGCACCCGGTACTTGGCCCCCAGCACGGCGGCCAGCATGTCCTTGGCGGTGGTTTTGCCCACGCTGCCGGTGACGGCAATATAAGGGATGTCAAACCGGGATTTGTACCAGGCGGCCAGGTCTCGGAGGGCCCGCTGGGTGTTCTCCACCTTCACATAGAACTTATCCGGCCGGTAACAGTCCCGCTCCCGGGCGGTAAGGCAGCCCGCCGCCCCGCTTTCCAGGGCGGGGCCGATGTAGGCGTGGCCGTCGAACCGCTCTCCCACCAGGGGCAGAAAGACCGAGCCCGGGTGGATGCTCCGGCTGTCGGTGTCCACGCGGGAAATGGGGGTGTCCAGCGGAGGCTCGCTGCCCAGCAGTCTGCCGTCCACGGCCTGCAAAAGCTGGGCCAGGGTGATGGTCTCCATCGCTCACTTCTCCTTTTTCCGGGCGGTCAGGGACGCCTGGATAATGGTCTCGCACAGGGCTCCATAGTCGATGCCCACCGCTGCCGCCTCCTGGGGCACCAGGCTCGTGGGAGTCATGCCGGGCAGGGTATTGATCTCCAGAAAATAGGGGGTCCCATCCTCGGTGACGATGAAATCCGCCCGGGCGTAAACCGACAGGCCCAGCGTGCGAAAAACAGCCAGGGCCGCCTCTCCCAGAGCCCGCTCCCACGCCGGCGGGATCTCCGCCGGGCATACCTCCCGGGCCGCGTTGGGCTGGTACTTGTTGGCGTAGTCGTAAAAGCCCTCCCGGGGGATGATCTCGATGGAAGGCAGCGCCCGGTCCTCCAGCACCGCCACCTGGATCTCCCGGCCCTGGATGTAGGTCTCCAGCAGCGTCTGTCCCCCCAGGTCCATGCTGGCCTCCAGGGCCTGGGCCAGCTCCTGGCGGGTGCGGGCGATGTAGACCCCGATGGAGGAGCCGCTGGCAATGGGCTTCACCACCACGGGCAGGGCGGTCCGGTCCGTCAGGGTCTGAAGGTTCTCCTGGGTGACAGTCACCCGCTCCCACGCCGGGGTCGTCACCACACCGGCCACCAGCCGCTTGGTCAGATCCTTATCCATGGCTAGGGCAGAGGGCACACAGCCCGAACCGGTGTAGGGCACCCCCAGCAGATCCAGCGCCGCCTGGATGCGGCCGTCCTCTCCGCAGGCGCCGTGGAGGGCCAGAAAGACCGCCTCTGCCTGGGCGCACAGCGCCAGCACCCCCGGCCCGATGGAGGAGGGGCCCTTCTCCCTTCTCTGCGCCCGGATCTGCGCCAGGTCCGGGGCCTGGGGGCTGATCCTTCGCAGCGCCTCAGGGATGGGGGCGGCATACGGATTCTCCCCCTCCCGCCCCTCCAGACCGAAAAACAGATCCACCAGGGCCGCCTCATGCTCCCGGTCCCGAAGCGCCTGGCAGACCAGTGCGCCGGAGGACAGAGACACGTTTCGTTCCGGGCTCAGGCCCCCGGCCAGCACCAATACCTTCATATGAAACCACACCTCTCCGGTTCAGTTGGGTTTACCTACCACATTTTATACGTTAATCAATTATTTTAGCACATCCAGTGCCTATACTCAAGAGCGGATGGCAAATTTTTCAGGAACGGCCCGCGCAGGCGCGGAAACCCGGCCTGCAAAAAAATTCCCGGGCGCTTCCTGGCCCGGGAATTTTTTCTTGACACAGCGGCAAACCTGTCCGTTTTCTACCCCAGACAGGCCCCACAGGGGGAGTAGCCTTGGGAAATCAGCTCCTCCCGGGAGCCGGTCACGGTCTCCCGGTTTTTTTCGCTGATTTTTCCGGCGTTCTCGCAGTCGGGCAGATGGAACTTTTTCGAGCTTTTGTTCAGCACAAATTCTGCCGTCTGGCCGGGTTCTGCCCCCTCTGCCCAGCTCTCTCCCGTGGCATAGTCGATGGCAATGCCCGGCTGGCTGTTGTAGGCATAGATGCAGTAGCAGATCCCGTCCCCCTCGTCCTCTACGGACCAGCCCTCCATCAGCACCCCTCTGGCAACCAGCTCGTCGCCGGTGAAAATGGGGGCAACCCGGTAGAGCACATGGTTGCCCGTCTCCTTCACATAGTCGGCCACCATGTTTTCAAAGGGCAGCATTCCCTCGATGTTCAGATACCGGGTGCCGGTAATCAGATTGCCCTTGTTGGCGTTCTCTCCGGTCAGCTGAAAGCCGATCAGGTGACAGCGGTTGTATAAGTATTTGCCGTCCACATTGTCATATTTAACCGACTGCCAGCCGGAGGGCTTCACCGATCCGATGCTCCCCCGCTCCTCGGTGGGCATCAGCTCCCGGCACACATTGGCATAGGCCGTTCCGCACCGGCCCAGCGCATCCAGCTCGGCGTAGGTCTCGAACCCGTCGGTGTTCTTTTTCTCCTCCTCAGAGAAGGAGGGGACGTTGCCGTTGATCTCCACCCAGGGGGTTCCATCCTGAAACGCGGGGATGGAGTCCAGGGAGAGGACCAGGGCGCTCATCGTCTGGCTGCCCTGGTACTGGACGTTCAGCCCGTCGCACCCCGGAAGCAGCAGAAGCAGCAGAAGCAGCAGAGCCAGGAGGAGAACAGCGCCTTGCTTCATCCTGCGCATGGCACATAGACCTCCTTTGTAATCGTTTCATGGGAGGAGCCAGGGAATTCCCCGGAGCTCTCCAGCCGCCACCCCGCCCCCGGCAGGGGGAAGGGGAAGGACGCGTCGAAGGGGTAGGTCCGGTTCCACCGGTACAGGACAATCCGCTCCAGCTGCTCCGGCCCGGGAATGTGGGCGGGGTCCTCGCAAAAGCAGAGGCCGGCCTCCGGCCCAAAGGCCTCGCACACCTGAAGCTGTCCGGCGTCCTCCGGGGCAAAGAGCTTCGCCGTATAGGGCGTGACCCACAGGGGGGCGTCCCCCGCCTGCTCCAACATATCCCGACACACCGCCTGGTCCCGGCTCTGCCGCCGGCGGTTGAACAGCATTCCCATCCGCTCGTCCACACAGGCCATCAGTACCATCTTCCTCAGCCTCCTTTTTTTCATCATACCACAGGACAACCCCTTTGACAAGAGCGGTGTGGCCAGGCCACACCGCTCGGTTTTCCCGCCGGCTCCGCCGGCAACGGACTCTATTTCAGCTGCACCTCGGGCATCAGCTCCTGGTTCACAATGGAGAGCATCCGGTCCAGCTGGGCCACCTCCTCTGGAGAGAAGCGCGCCTTCACCCGCTCCATCACCTTTTGAAGGTACGCGCTGCTGATGTTGTAGTAGTCCATGAACTTCTGGGTGGGCCGCAGATGGTACTCCCGCCGGTCCTCCGGGGACTGCACTTTCTCCACATAGCCCTTCCGAATCAGGCTGTTTACCTTGTACGCCGCATTGGGCGACGAGATATGGAGAAAGGAGGCAAACTCATTGATGGTAGGCTCCTTCAGGGCCTGAATAATCTCCATACAGTAGGTCTCGATGGTGGTCAGGCTGGCCTCCCGGCTTTGGAAGCGGACAAAGATCTCCTGGTAAAATTGCAGCTTAAACTTGGTATACACCTTGCCAAAATTCTCCTCCAGCGTGGAAATCCCCCCCGTTTTTTCAAATGGCCCCGGCAAAACCCGGAGCAGCAGGACCGGCTCAGGGGGCAGCGGCGGGCCTGTCTGTCAGGGCGAAGGTGAGCTCCGCCTTACAGGCTGTTTTTCCGTTCACCCTGGCTGTCGCGGTGCCGAAGCCGACAGGCCCCCTCCGGGCAGTGAGCTCGCACTCCAGCTCCAGCACATCCCCCGGGCGGACCTGCTGCTTGAAGCGGGCGTTCTTAATCCCTCCGAAGAGGGCCAGCTTGCCCTGGCTGCCCTCCTCTGTCAGGATGGCCACCGCGCCCACCTGGGCCAGGGCCTCGATAATCAGCACCCCGGGCATCACCTTGAAGCCGGGGAAATGCCCCTGAAAAAAGGGCTCGTTGGCGGTGACACATTTCTGTCCCCTGGCGCTCCGGCCGGGCACGCAGTCGGTAATCTTGTCCACCAGGAGGAAGGGGTACCGATGGGGCAGCAGGGCCTCGATCTGGTCAATATTCAGCTCCATTCTCTCATGCCTCCCACTTTTTCAGCACCACGGCGGCGTTGTGCCCCCCAAAGCCCAGAGAGTTGGACAGTGCGATCCTCATCTCTGTCCTCCGGCCCTGGTTGGGCACGATATCCAAGTCGCAGGCGGGGTCCGGGACCTGATAGCCGATGGTGGGGGGCACAAAGCCCTCCTCCAGCGCCAGAGCAGAGAAGATGGCCTCCACCGCCCCGGCGGCCCCCAGCAGGTGGCCTGTCATGGACTTGGTGGAGCTGACCATCAGCTTGCCGGCGTGGGCGCCGAAGACGGTGTGGATGGCCTCGGTCTCACAGGCGTCGTTCATCTGGGTAGAGGTGCCGTGGGCGTTGATGTAGTCCACGTCCTCCGGCCGCAGCCCGGCGTCCGCCAGAGCCTGGGCCATACAGGCGGCGCCGCCGGCTCCGTTGGGGGCGGGGGCGGTAATGTGATGGGCGTCGCAGGTGACACCATAGCCCACCACCTCCGCGTGGATTCTGGCTCCCCGGGCCTTTGCGTGCGCATACTCCTCCAGCACCAGGATGCCGGCTCCCTCACCCATGACGAAGCCGGAGCGCTCCCCATCAAAGGGGATGGAGGCGCGCAGGGGGTCCTGGGTGTCGGACAGGGCTTTCATCGCCGTAAAGCCCCCCATTGCCAGGGGGGTGATGGCCGCCTCCGCTCCGCCGCACAGCATCACCTCGGCATAGCCGTCCCGGATGTGCCGAAAGGCGTCGCCCACAGCGTTGGTGCCCCCGGCGCAGGCTGTGACCACGCAGGAGCACATGCCCTTGAAGCCATAGCGGATGGCTGCATGGCCTGCGGCCATATTGGAGATAATCATGGGAATCATGAAGGGGGACAGGCTGTCATAGCCCCGCTGCTCTCCCCGGGCGTGGGCGTCGGCCACGGTCTGAAAGCCGCCGATGCCGCTGGAGATCAGAACGCCGCACCGCTCCCGCTTCGCCTCGGACAGGGTCAGCCCCTCCTTTGTCTCCAGTCCGCTGTCGGCCATCGCCTCCCCGGCGGCCACCAGGGCCAGCTGGGTAAAGCGGTCCATCTTTTTGCACTCCCGCTTGCCCAACAGGGTCTCTGCGTCCAGATTCTTTACCTCGCCGGCCAACTTCACCTTCATCTGGCTGGTGTCATACAGGGTGATGGGACCGATGCCGCATGTGCCCGCCTTACAGGCCGCCCAGCTGTCGGCCACCGTATTTCCGATGGGGTTCACCGTACCCATGCCGGTGATGACCACTCTGCGTTTTTCCATTTTGCGTCTCCTTTTTGTCCACGGGGCGGCGCCCCCTGCAAATTTGGATGTGGAACCGGAATCAGACGGCCATTCCGCCGTCAATGCACAAAACCTGTCCGGTGACATAGCCGGAATCCGGCCCGGCGAAGAAGGCCACCGCCCGGGCCACGTCCTCCGGCTGGCCGGGCTTTCCCATAGGGATGGAAGTCAGCATGGCCTGCTTGGCCTTCTCCGGGAGGACCGCGGTCATATCCGTATCAATAAAGCCGGGGGCCACCGCGTTGACCGTAATGCTTCGGGCGGCCAGCTCCTTGGCGGCGGCCTTCGTCACCCCCAGGATGCCCGCCTTGCTGGCGGCATAGCCCGTCTGTCCTGGGTTGCCCCGCAGGCCCACCACGCTGGACAGGTTGATAATCCGCCCGTACCGCTGGCGCATCATCCGCTTGGCCGCCGCCTTCATACAGAAGTAGGCCCCCTTCAGATTGGTGTCCAGCACCCGGTCGAAGTCCTCCTCCTTGGCGGTCATCAGCAGGCCGTCTCGGGTAATGCCCGCGTTGTTCACCAGAATATCCAGCCGTCCAAAGCGGTCAATAACCGCCTGAACCAGGGCCTCGCAGGCCTCCGGGCCGGATACGTCGGCCTGGAACACCTCTGCCTGCGCCCCCAGCTGCCGGCACAGAGCCGCGGTCTCCTCCGCCGCCTGGCTGTTCCCGGCAAAGTTGACGGCCACCGCCGCCCCCTGCCGGGCCAGCTCCGCACAGATGGCCCGTCCGATTCCCCGGCTGCCGCCGGTCACAAGAGCCACGCTTCCCTCCATACTCACAGAGACCCTCCTTTCAGGGCGGACACCACATGCTCAAAATCCTGCACGGTGTCGATGTGATAGGTCTGAATCCCGGGGGCGGTCTTTTTGAACAGAGCGCTCAATGTTTTCCCCGGGCCGATTTCCACCACCTGGTCCACCCCGTCCCGGTCCATGGAGCGAATGGTATCCTCCCAGTAGACCGAGGACTGGACCTGCCGCTCCAGCAGGGCAGGGATGGAATCCTCCGGCTTTTTTACATCCCCCAGGCAGTTGAAGTAAACCGGCAGCTCCATGGGGTGAAAGACCACGCGCTGGAAATGCTCCCGCAGGGCCTCTCCGGCGGGGGCCATCAGGCTGGTGTGGAAGGGCCCGCTCACCTTCAGGGGCTTGCAGGCCTTGGCGCCCAGCCCCCGGGCCAGCTCTCCGGCCTTGTCCACCGCCGGCTTTTCGCCGCTGATGACCAGCTGGCCGGGGCAGTTGTAGTTGCAAATCTGGACCACGCCCAGCGCAGAGGCCTGCTGGCAGGCCTCCTGGAGCTTATACCGCTCCAGGCCCAGAACGGCGGTCATGCCGCAGTCCAGCCCAGCGGCGGCCTCCTCCATGGTCCGGCCCCGGAGGGCCACGGTCTGGATGGCATCCTCCTGAGAGAACACCCCGGCGGCGTACAGGGCGGAATACTCCCCCAGGGAGAGGCCCGCCGCCGCCTGGGGCCAGATATTTTCTTTGCGCAGGAGGTGGGTCACCCCTATGGCAAAGGCCAGCAGACAGGGCTGGGTGTACCGGGTCTGGGACAGCTGGTCCTCCGGCCCCTGAAAGCACAACTCCTTCAGGTCAAAGTCCAGAG
Source organism: Lawsonibacter sp. (assembly GCA_022791995.1). GTDB lineage: Bacteria > Bacillota > Clostridia > Oscillospirales > Oscillospiraceae > Lawsonibacter. Next base: position 13,771 of record JAAWAD010000037.1, on the reverse strand, counting down.
GAGCCCGGTCAAAGACCTCTCGAAATTCGGGGTAGGTCTGGTAAAAATCCTGACCCATGCCCACCTTCTGGCTGCCTTGACCGGCGTATACAAAGGCGATCACTGGGCGGCCCTCCATTCTGTCATAATTTGTTTCATCTCATGCTCCACCGTGGACAGGGCGTTCACCTGACCCACGTTGGCTCCGCAGAAAAACAGTCCGTTCTCCCAATCCCCCCGCCAAGCTGCGATGAGGGCCCGGGAGATGCAGTAAGGGGATTCCAGCTTTTTGCAGGGCGTCAGACAGCCAATACAGTTCTCCGGTCCGGGCTGGGTCCCCTCCTCCACCCGGCGAACCAGGGGGCTGTGGAGGGCCCGGCCGGGCATCCCCACCGGGCTTTTTACAATAACCGCGTCCTCCGACTTCGCCTGGAGCAGGATCTCCTTGTATCCCTGGCTGGCGTCGCACTCCTCGGTGGCAATGAAGCGGGTGGCGAATTGGGCCCCGGCGGCCCCCTCCGCCATCAGCCGGGCCATCTGGGCGCCGTCCTCCACCCCTCCCGCCGCAAAGACCGGGATATCTCGGCCATACTTCTCCCGGTAGGGGGTCAGGGCGTCCAGCACCTCCCGAAGGAGCGTGCGAAGGGGAACAGGCTGCCCGGCCTGGGCCTTACGTGCCTCCTCAGGGGAGAAGCCCAGGTGTCCCCCCGCCAGGGGGCCCTCCAGAACCACAAAATCGGGAATCCGGCCAAAGCTCCGGTCCCAGGCCTTACAGATCAGGGCGGCGGCCCGGCCGCTGCTGACAATGGGAGCCAGCGCGGCGCCGCTCTCCGGTACCTCAGCCGCCAGGGCGGGGAGGCGTAGGGGCAGGCCCGCTCCGCTGACCACCGCGTCCACCCCCGCCCGCAGGGCGGTACGGACGCTGTCCGCGTACTGGGCCGTGGCCGCCATGGCGTTGACCGCCACCAGTCCTGCTCCCCGGGCCAGTCCTCTGGCCCGGCGGACCTGCCGGTCCAGGGCCCGGAGGTTGGCCTCCCGGGGATTTTTTTCATAGTCGGGCTCCAGAAAGCCGCAGGCGGCGGTGGAGATGGTCCCCATGCCTCCATGAGCGGCTACTGCTCCGGCCAGCCGGTCCAGGCTGACGCCCACCCCCATGCCCCCTTGTAAAATGGGCAGGGGGAGGGTTTTGCTCCCAAGCCTTACTGCCATTGGGCCGCCGTTTCCGCCAGAACGGCTCGGCTGTCCCCCATCATCTCTTCAAAAATGACGCGCAGGGGGCGGATTTCATGGAGCATTCCGGCCACCTGGCCGCACATGAGAGAGCCCGTCTTCGTGTCTCCGTCGAAGACCGCCCGGCGCAGAGAGCCCAGGGTGAACTTCTCCAGCTCCTCCCGGGACGCCCCGGCCCGCTCCTGCTTCAGGTACTCTCGGGACATCTGGTTTTTCAGAATCCGCACTGGGGCGTTGACCGACCGGCCGGTGACGGTGGTGTCGCTGTCCTTGGCGTTCAGAACAGCCTGCTTGTAGTTGATATGGATGGGGCACTCCTCGCTCACCAGCAGACAGGTGCCCAGCTGGACTCCGCAGGCCCCCAGGGCGAAGGCGGCGGCCAGCTGCTTTCCGCTGGCAATGCCTCCGGCGGCGATGACGGGCAGGTCAGTGACCTCCCGCACCTGGGGCACCAGGGCCATGGTGGTCAGCTCGCCCACGTGGCCCCCCGACTCCGTGCCCTCGGCAATAAAGCCGTCCACCCCCAGCGGGGCCAGCCGCTTCACCAGGGTTGTGGCGGGAACCACGGGGAAGACCTTGATGCCCGCCTCCTTCCAGGCGGGGACAAACTGACTGGGCACCCCCGCCCCGGTGGTGACTACCTTAACCCCCTCCTCGATGACCACCTTGGCCATCTCCGGCGCGGCGGGATTCATCAGCATGATGTTCACGCCGAAGGGCTTATCCGTCCGGGACTTGCATGTGCGGATCTGCTCCCGAAGCATGTCCGCGTTCATTCCTCCCGCGCCGATGAGGCCCAGAGCCCCGGCGTTGGAGACAGCGGCGGCAAACTCGCCTGTGGCGATGTTGGCCATGCCGCCCTGGATCATGGGGAATTCCGTCCCCAGCAGCTCGTTCAGTTTCATATTAACCTCCTAAAATGGGAAGCAAAACGCAGTTTTGCGCCGAAGTTCTTTTAGTTCCTTTCTTTTCAAGAAAGGAACACCCGTCCGGCGAGGACCGGGGTCCGGGGCAGCGTCCCGGCCTCACCACCGCAGCAGCGCTCCGGCCCAGGTGAGGCCGCCGCCGAAGCCCACGGTCACAAGGCGCATTCCCGGACGCAGCGCCCCAGCCTGGGACAACTCGTCCAGGGCGATGGGGATACTGGCAGCAGAGGTATTGCCATAGCGGTCCATATTCTTGTAGAACAGCCCCTCCCGGGCCCGCAGCTTTTTGGCCACATGGTCGATAATCCGGGCGTTGGCCTGATGGCAGACGACCAGATCCAGGTCGTTCACCGAGTCCAGGCCCTCCGCCGCCAGCAGCTGACGGATGGAGCCCTCCACCACCTCCACCGCAAAGCGGAAGACGTTTTTCCCGTCCATGTGGACCGCGGCGGGCTCCTGTCCGGGGCCCTGGACCCAGATGCTCTGGGGGTCCCCCCGGGAGCCGAAGACGGTGTGCCAGCCGCCGGCCTCATCCCGGCAGAGGACCGCCGCCCCCGCCCCATCCCCGAAGAGGACGCAGGTGTTCCGGTCGTCCATATCCAGCACCCGGCTGATGACCTCGCAGCCCACCAGCAGGGCATAGGGCCGGGGGGCATCGGGCAGCAGGGCGTGGGCAGTCTTCATTCCGTAGAGAAAACCAGCGCAGGCGGCGTTGAGATCAAAGCAGAGGGTGTCCTCCGGCAGGCCCAGCCGCTGCTGGAGCAGACAGGCCATGGAGGGGCTGGCGAAGTCGGGGGTAAAGGTACCCACCAGGCACACCCCCACCTCCGCTGGGGTGAGCCCTGCCCGCTCCAGGCCCTGGCGGGCGGCCCCCTCCGCCAGCTCCAGGCCGGTCTCGCCGGCGCAGAAGTGGCGGCTGTGTATGCCGGTCCGGCTGAACACCCATTCGTCGCTGGTGTCCACCCGGCGGCTCAAATCCTCATTCGTCACCACCCGGGCCGGCAGGCACCGGCCGGTGGCCAGAATGCGTGGTGCGCTCATGGCTCCTCCTTTCCGGCCGGAGACAGGCCCTGTCCCATGGCCCGGAAGAGCTGATACCGCTGCTGGGCCAGGGAGCCTCTGTGTTTATCCAGGGCCGCCAGCTCCTTGCGCAGGGCGGCGTCCACCGTGCGGTAGGTGGCCTCCCAGTCAGTATGGGCCCCTCCCTCGGGCTCCCGCAGGACGCCCTGGACGATTCCACTCCGGCGCAGGTCTTGGGCGGTGAGCTTCATAACCCCGCAGGCCTCTCCGCTGCGGGCGGAGTCCTTCCATAAAATAGAGGCGAACCCCTCGGGGGAGAGCACGGCGTACACCGCGTGCTCCAGCATAAGCACCCGGTTGGCCACGGCCAGAGCCAGAGCCCCGCCGCTGTTTCCCTCCCCGGTAATCACGGAGATGACAGGGACCTCCAGCGTGCTCATCAGGGCCAGACACTGGGCAATGGCCTCTCCCTGGCCCCGCTCCTCCGCCTCCTTGCCGGGGTAGGCCCCTGGGGTATCCACAAAGGTAAAGATGGGCCGGCCGAACTTCTCCGCCTGACGCATCAGGCGCTGGGCCTTCCGGTAGCCCTCCGGGCCGGGCATTCCAAAGTTGCAGCGCAGGTTCTCCTCCAGGGTTTTTCCCTTCCGGTGGCCAATCACCGTGACCGGCCGGCCGTGGAACCGGGCAATGCCGCCCAAAATACTTCCGTCCTCCCGGCACAGGCGGTCTCCCCGCTGCTCAAAAAAGTCCGTAAACAGGTGCTCAATAAAATCCGCCGTTCCCGGGCGGCCCGGGTCCCGGGCGAGTTTGACCTTCTCCTCCGGGGTATATCTGCTTGCCATATAGACCTACCCCCTCTCATGGAGGGCCAGCAGTCGGGCCAGCACGGCCCGCCACTGGTCCCGGGTGACAATCTCGTCCAAAAAGCCGTGGTCCAGCAGGTACTCCGCCCGCTGGAAGCCCTCGGGCAGCTTCTCTCCGATGGTCTGCTCAATGACCCGGGGGCCGGCAAAACCGATCAGGGCCCCGGGCTCGGCCAGCATGATGTCCCCCAGAGAGGCAAAGCTGGCGGTCACCCCGCCGGTAGTGGGGTGAGTCAGGCAGGAGATATACAGCCCACCCCGGCTTTGAAAGCGCTGGATGGCGGCGGCGGTCTTGGCCATCTGCATCAGAGAGAAAATCCCCTCCTGCATCCGGGCCCCGCCGCTGGCGGAAAAGATAATCAGGGGGAGCTTTTTCTTCCCGGCATACTCCACGCACCGGGTCACCTTCTCCCCCACAGCCGTGCTCATGCTGCCCATCAGAAAGCGGCTGTCCATCACCACGAACACAGCCCGGTGCTCCTCAATTTTCCCCACGGCGCCCACCGCCGCGTCCTTCAGCCCGGTGGACTGCTCCAAACCGGCCAGCTTCTCCGGGTAGTCCGGGAAGGACAGGGGATCGGCGGGAGCCAGCTTCTCCTCCAGCTCCTGAAAGGACCCAGGATCCAGAATGGTGGACAGGCGGTAGTAGGCCCCCATGGGGCAGTGAAAGCCGCAGTGGGGGCATACCTGAAGGCTCCGGCTCCAGTCCAGGCCAGAGCTCTCCTTCCCGCAGGCGGGACAGGGTGTCCGGGTGCCGGCGGTGATTCTGCCCTCCCGCATGGCCTGATAGGTCAGCAGGCGGTCCCGGCGCTGGGAAAAAATCCGGTTCATGGATTCCCCTCCTCATCCATCAGCTTCTCGCAGGTCCGGGCCAGCTCCAGGAATTTATCCAGGTTCTGGTCCAAAAATCCGGTGTCGTACCGGCCCTTGACAAAGGCTGGGTCGTGCAGAATCAGGTGGGCCAGATTGGCGTTGGTGGGATAGCCCTCAATCACCAGCTCCTCCAGAGCCCGGCGCATCCGCCGCACCGCCTCCAGGCGGGTGGAGGCATGGACCAGCACCTTGGCCACCAGAGAGTCGTAGTAGGGAGGCACCTCGCACCCCGTATACAGCGCGGTGTCCACCCGCACCCCCGGCCCGCCGGGCAGATGGAGGAAGGCGGTTGTGCCGGGACAGGGGGCGAAGTCCCGCTCCGGGTCCTCGGCGTTGATGCGGCACTCGATGGCGTGGCCGGACACCGCCACATCCGCCTGGGTGAAGGACAGGGGCAGACCGGAGGCCACCCGCAGCTGCTCCTTCACCAGGTCGATGCCGGTCACCAGCTCGGTGACCGGGTGCTCCACCTGAATCCGGGTATTCATCTCGATAAAGTAAAATTTTCCCTCAGGGGACAGGACGAACTCCACCGTCCCCGCCCCCACATAGCCCGCGGCACGGGCGGCGGCCACAGCGGCCTCCCCCATGGCCTGCCGCAGGGCGGGCGTGAGGGCAGGGGAGGGGGATTCCTCCACCAGCTTCTGCCGGCGGCGCTGGATAGAGCAGTCCCGCTCTCCCAGGTGGACCACATGCCCCTGAGTATCGGCCATGATCTGGAACTCCACATGCCGTGGATTGACCACCAGCTTTTCCAGGTACATCTCCCCGTCTCCAAAGCAGGCCACGGCCTCCGCCTGCGCCTCCTTGAAGCGCTTCTCCAGCTCCTCCGGGGCGTCCACCTGGCGCATACCCCGGCCCCCGCCTCCGGCAGAGGCCTTCAGAAGCACCGGATAGCCCACCTGCTCCGCCAGCGCCTTCGCCTGACGGGCGTTTTTCAGCGGCCCGTCCGAGCCGGGGACCACCGGCACCCCGGCGTGCTGGGCCAACGTCCGGGCGGCCGCCTTGCTGCCCATCCGCCGAATCACATCGCCAGAGGGGCCCACGTACTTCAGCCCCGCCTGGGCGCACCGGTCGGCAAACTCCGGGTTTTCCGACAGAAAGCCGTACCCCGGGTGGAGGGCGTCGCAGCCGGCGGCACGGGCGGCGGAGAGGATCGCCTCCTGGTTCAGGTAGCTGTCCGCCGCCCGGGCGGGACCGATGCACAGGGACCGGGTGGCCAGCTGAGCGTGGAGAGAGCCCTCGTCCGCCTGGGAGTATACCGCCACGGTCTCCACGCCCAGCTCCCGGCAGGCCCGGATAATCCGCAGGGCAATCTCCCCCCGGTTGGCAATCAGGACGCGCTTTACCATCGTTTACACCCTCCGAATGCGGAACAGCGGAGCGCCGTAGCCCACGGCCTCTCCATTCTGTGCAAGTACCTCCTCCACCACGCAGTCGGCGGGGGCGGGGACCTCGCTCATCATCTTCATGGCCTCAATCAGGCACAGGGGTTCCCCCTTCTTCCGTCTGGCCCCGGAAGGGGCAAAGGGGGGCTCCTCCGGGGCGGGGGCCGCGTAGAACACCCCCACCAGAGGGGCCGTGACCACGTCCCCCTCCTTCTGTGCCGGCTGCGCCTCTCCGGCGGGCGCGGGGGGGGCGGCCGGCACCGGAGACGGCGCGCAGACAGCCGGGGCCGCGGCGGGCTCCCGGCGGAGAATGACCTGTTCGTCCTTCTTCTTCCACTCCAGCCCGGTCAGGCCAGAGGCGGCGAAACGGTCCATCAAACTGTATAATTCCTGTAGATCCATGGAAAACTCCCTCATATATGAAACTGCCTGCTGCTGAAACAGCCCGCCCAGAGGAACGGGTCCCGTACAGCACAGCGTCTGCACTGCGGGCCCCGCCCCCGGGCGGGGCATCGTAAAAGGTTTTATTGCTGCTTGCTCTGGATATAGTCCACAATGTCCTGGACGGTCTTGATTTTCTCCAGATCCTCGTCCTCAATGCCCACGCCCAGGGCGTCCTGAAGGGCCATGGACAACTCCACCAGCTCCAGGGAGTCGGCCTCCAGGTCCTCCAGCAGGCTGCTCTCCGGGGTAACCTGCTCGGCGTCGCAGCTCAGGGTGCTGACAATGATGTCCCGTACACTTTCAAAAGTGATCTCCATATTTCACGGCTTCCTTTCGACATGATTCAAGTATTTTATTTAAATTTATTTAGTTAAAATACTTGAGTGTTATTATAGGGATAGATTCCAAATTGTCAAGGGGAAATATTCCATTTCCGTAATTTTTTTCTTTCCCCCGGGCTGAGGCACTCCGCTGGAAGGTCTTCCGCCCCCTTTACCGCGCCGGAAAAGGCCCCCCTTTCGGAAAAGGGGGGCCTTGCTTCGCTTATTCCCCGGGCAGGCGCTTCACCTCCAGGAAGCAGTGCTCGCCCGTCAGCTCCGCTGTTCGGACCCCCGCCTCCAAATCGAAGGGGATGCTCTGCCGGACAAGCGCAATCTGTCCCCGGTCCTCCAAAACGGCGGTCTGCCGGGTGAAGGTCAGGTTGGAGCCCAGACTGGTCGCCAGATCGCAACCATACACCCCGGTGTTTCCTGTCTTCGCACAGCCGAAGTCAAAGCTGGCCTCTTTGGTCAGCTCCGCCGTCAGGGTGACGCTGCCCCCGGCAGGGAGGGTGACTGAACTCTCCAGGTAGAAGACCCGGTCCAGCTGCCCGCTGTCCTGGTACTCCAGGCCACCCTTCTCATAGCGGCTTACAGGGTCGGCCAGCAGGCCGCCGCAGAGCAGCAGCTCATCCTTCATCAGACCGAAATACAGCTCAAAGTCGCCCTCCAGCCCTTCCTGCCGGTCATAGCACCGCTGGAACACGGTGCGGAGAATCTCCTCCAGGCTGGTCTCGTACCGCTGGATCGTGGTGCCGGCCTCTATCTTCCGGTCGTTGTCCCACCCCCCGGTCTCATAGCCCTGGGCGGTGATTGCGCCGATGTCTTCCCCCAGGACAATGAGGTACCGGCCCTCTCCATCGTCCGGCTCTCCGGGCTGGGGAATGGAAAACTCCCGGCCCATCCAGCCCCTCTCCTGGTCAAAGCTACCCCCGTTGAAGCCATAGGTCAGCACATTAGTTTTCGTATAATCCAGGGAAAAGCTGCTGCGGAGGGTGGGGTTGGGGAAATCTCCCTTCTCCGGGCCCCAGATGTGGGAAAATTCGTATACCACCACGGGGATGCCGCTGAAATCGGGACTGTCCTCCAGCGCCGTCTCCAGGTAGGCGCCGTCGGCCAGCAGGTTCCGGTAGTCCGCCCAGCTGTCGAGATACAGCCGGTCGATGCTGCCGAAGTCCGCATCCAGCAGCAGGTCCCCCGCCCAAGTCCCCCGCCAGCCGCCGGCGTACTGCCCGGTCCGCAGCCCGGTCTCCAGGGGCTGGCCATCGGCACTCAGGACGGGCAGCCGGCTGTCCATCCGGGACAGGCTGCTCACAAAGGGGTAGAGCACCGAAACCGTCTTCTCCTCCTTTGAGGTGTTGGTCAGGGTATAGGCATCCGTCACTTGGATGTCGGTGGAGCTCTGCCAGCGCCCCCCCTCGGGGAACCACTCGTTGTACTGCTCCAAAATCTCCTGCCGCGTCTCCGGGGACACGTCCTCCCGGCTGTTGGCCTCGTCCTCGTTGGACCGCCACCGCTTGATCCAGGGGGCAAAGTCCAGGGTGATCTCCCGCTGGGCCGTGATCTCGCTGTCAGCCTGTCCCAGGGTCAGGGGGAGCACCGGTCCGGCGTATGACTGAAAGGCCGTCCCCTCGTCCTCGCCAGGACCTTCTCCCGCGCCTCCGCCGGCCGTGGCGGTACCCCCGCTGGGCGCGGCCGCACCGCCGCCGCTGGCCATGCCTCCCATCCGGGGCAGAACCCTTACCGCCCCGACCACCAGGACCACCGCCGCCGCCAGGGCTCCCCAGCGCCGCCAGGCGGTCCGTTTTCGCCGGAGGAGGGGCTGTGCCCCCTCGTCAATCTTTTCCTCGCCAATGTCGCTGATGCAGCGCAGAAGGCGCTCGCTCTGCTCACTCATAGCCGCACTCCTTCCTCCTCCAGGGCCCGGCGCAGGCCGCTCCGCAGGCGGAACAGACGCTGGGCCAGCCGGTTGGGGGTGTACCCCAGTTGGGCGGCCAGCTCGTCCACCCGCTGTCCGTACCAGTACCGGCGGACAAAGATCACCCGGTCCTCCCGGGGCAGCGTGTCCAGCCAGCGGTCCACACATCGGGCGGCCTCCCGGGCCTCCGTCTCCTCTTCGGCGCTGGGGGCGGCGGGAACGCAGTCCTCCAGCTCCAGGACCAGGGCCTCCGCCCCCTCTCCCCGCTTCCGGGCCCGCTGGGCCCGCCACCGGTCCAGAGACAGGTTCCGAACGATTTTGGCAAAAAAGGCCCGCAGGCAGCCAGGCCGCTGGGGCGGCATGGCGTTCCAGGCCCGGTGCCAGGTGTCGTTGACGCACTCCTCCGCGTCCTCCCAGCTGTTCAGGATATTCTGGGACAGGCTGCGGCACAGGGGGCCATATTTCTCATCTGAGGCGGTGATGGCCAGCTGGTCCCGGGCCCAATACAGGTCAACGATGGCGCTGTCCTCCATGCAAACGCCCTCCTTTCTCTCTCGCTGAAGGTCCCTTCACCTGATAAGACGGAACGGACCGCAAAATATGACAGGGGCGTTCTGAAAAATTCCGCGCTCTTACGGAAGGCAGAACATGGGTCGGGCCTCGTCAAACAAATCCACCATGCCGCAGTAGTTCAGAATCTCATACTGGCGCAGCCACTCCCGCTGCTGCTCGTTCAGCTCCTTTTTCTCCAGGAACTGGCCGTCCCGGGTGACAAAGCCCACCGGGGTAATAGCAGGCAGCTCCTGATACATCTGGGAGAGAAAATTCATATACCCGGTCAGGGGCAGCCCTGCCACCTGGGCGGTGAGCACCCCCAGATAGTTGGGGCTGACCACCACGTCCCGCTGCTCCGGGATGTCGTAGTTGGCCCAGAGGAAGAAGGGGACGGCGTACTGCTGCAAGACCTCCTGCGTGGTCCGCTCCGACAGCTTTTTGCCGTACAGGGCCTCGTAAAAGGCGTTGGTCAGGGGCGGCTGATGATCGCCAAAGAAGACCACCAGGGTGGGCTCCCCGCAGGTGCTGTAGTAGGCGATCAGCTCCTCCAGGGCAAGGTCGCTCTCCCGTGACAGGGCGAAGTACTGCTCGGCGGAGGCGTCCGCCTTCTTCAGCGCATCGGGCAGCGAAATGGACCTCTCCAGGTTCCGCCACCCCTGGTTATAGCCGCTGTGGTTCTGCATGGTCACATTAAAAAGGAACGTGGCTTCCTCCGCCTCAGTTGTGCGGAAGAGAAGCTGATAATCCGACCAGTCCGAAATGTAATTCCGAATCAGATAGGGGCCGTGTACATCCTCCTGGTAGAGCTGCCGGTCAAAGCTCAGGTACTCATAGGCCAGCACCCGGTTCCACCCCGAGGATTTATAGGGGTGAAAGGCGGTTGCAGTATAGCCCTGGCCGGAGGCCAGGGCAGCCAGGGAGGGCATGTCCTCCTCCACATACAGCTGGTAGGCCACGGTGTGGGGCGGCTGGAACAGGCTGGTAAAGCCGGTGAGGTACTCAAACTCCACCGTGGCGGTGCCGCCCCCGGTAACTGAGGAATACATCCAGCCCTGGATGGTGTTTTCCTCCAGGGCGTGGAGGAAGGGCAATGGATCCTCCGAGGGCCGGAAGGCGTCAAAGAGGGAGAAGTCCCCAAAGGACTCATTCATGATGACCACAATGTTTGTGGGCCGGCGGGCGGAGTCCCCCTCCACCGCCGGATAGCGCTCCATCAGCTCCAGCACCGCCTCCTCCGAGTAGTCCTCCGGCCGGTCCACCGAGGAGTACCGCAGGGCGACGGTGAAGTTGAGGAGAAAACCGTTGCGCTGGGTCACCCACTGCTGGGTGTAGATGTCCAGGGCAGGAAGCATTCCCGTGCAGAAAAACGCAAAGGAGTAGCCCCCGATGACGGCGCACAGCGGGATGGCCGCCGCCAGCGGCACCCGGTTCCACCCCCGCTGGGGGACGCACATCCAAACCAGAAACAGGTAGGCAGTGAGCAGGACGGCGGCCTGGACAAGATAGGCGTCCATCTCATAGTCAAAGCCTCGGGCCACGTTGGCGGCAGTGCGCCACCCGGAGAGGTCCGCCGGAAAGAGAATCCGCCCCCGGAACCGGAGGACATAGTGGTTGACCAACCCTGCGCCGAAGGAGGCAATCGCCCCCAGGGCCGCCGCCCGCCGCAGCCCCCCCAGCACCAGACGGCACAGGATGAACAGGCTGTAGTACCACACCAGGTTCATCAGGACCTGCCAGTCATCCAGATCCTGAAAGACGTCGTTCTCATTTAAAATCTCCACCATCCACAGGCTGACCCAAGGGCCCAGCAGAAAGGCCAGCCGGGACAGCCATTTGCCGGGGCAGGTCCGCAGTTCCGCCAGCAGGCGGGGGAAAGTATCCATGTACAACAGTTTTTTCATCGTTCCCTTTCAATCCTCCAACAGCAGCCAAAACTGCCACAGCATAGCATAATCCAAAGACGAAAAAAATCAAGAGAAATTTGCCAATCTTTAGAAAAATTTCAGAATCACACCCTGTAGGGGACGCCTACAGGCGGACCTTGTCCGCCCCTGCGCCGGTCGTCTTTTTTATTCATTGTTTTTTGAATATTCACTTCTTTTTATGCGACTCCATTTGATTCTCCCCCATCTTTACCCATCTTTATAGGAGTTCCTCCAAATATCCCGGGATTTCATCCATTTTTATTCACATCTGTCTATTGACAAAGGCGCGCCCCCGGCGGTATACTTTGAATAATTTTCGGAACGCTCTCTCAAGGCGCTCCGAAGAAGGAAAAGGAGAATGAAAACGATGAAAAAGCTTCTTACTATGACCATGGCTCTGGCCCTGGTTGTCAGTCTGGCCGCCTGCGGCGGCGGAAACAGCGGCAGCACCTCCTCCAAGGGCAGCGCCGGCCCCTCCAGCAGCCAGGGCAGCACCTCCGGCTCCGCCGGCGGAAGCGCCTCCTCCGGCCAGCAGGGCGACAGCGCCTTCACCACTGTGGAGGCCGGCAAACTGCACATGTCCACCAACGCCGCTTTCCCCCCCTATGAGATGACCACCGCCTCCGGCAGCTTCGAGGGCATCGACGTGGAAGTGGCCGCCGCCATCGCCGACAAGCTGGGTCTGGTGCTGGTGGTGGATGATATGGGCTTCGACGCCGCCCTCACCGCCGCCCAGACCGGCAAGAGCGACATCGCCATGGCTGGCATCACCATCACCGACGACCGGCTGGAGGTTATGGACTTCTCCGACAGCTATGCCACCGGCGTACAAGTGGTCATTGTCCGGGAGGATTCCCCTATCCAGTCCATCGACGATCTGGACAGCGCCGAAATGATCGGCTGCCAGAAGGCCACCACCGGCTACATCTACGCCTCCGACACCCCGGAAAACGGCGGCTATGGCGAGGACCACGTCACCGCCTATGACACCGGCGCACTGGCGGTTATGGCCCTGGTGAACGGCCAGATTGACGCGGTCATCATTGACAACGAGCCCGCCAAGTCCTTCGTGTCCCTCAACGAGGGGCTGAAGATCCTGGACGGCACCTGGGTGGAGGAGGACTACGCCATCGGCGTGGCCAAGGGCAACACCGCCCTGCTTGAGGCGATCAACTCCGCTATGGCAGAGCTGAAGGCAGAGGGCACCTTCCAGCAGATCGTGGACAAGTATATCACCGCTGACTGAATCCCCGGAAGAAGGGCGGCTCGGAAAAGCCGCCCTTCTTCGCTGAAAAAACTGGAAAAACAGGAAGAGAGGAGGCCCCTGTCCCATGGTCGAATGGCTCGCCAAATTTCCCCTGGTTGAATGGTTCATTAAGCTCGGCCCCCGGTTCCACAAGGCCTTTCTGGAGGGGGACCGCTGGCGGCTCTACCTCAAGGGTCTGGGCGTCACCCTGGAGATGACCGCACTGGCCCTGTGCATGGGCATCGTCCTGGGCGTGCTGGTGGCTGTCATCCGCACCGCCCACGACCAGCAGCGCCCGGGCCGCCGGAGCGCCCTGCTGGGGATTTTAAACTCACTGTGTCAGATCTACACCACCATCCTCCGGGGGACCCCTATGATGGTCCAGCTGCTGATCTGGGCCTTCGTTATCTTCAAGACCAGCCGCAACATGACCCTGGTGGGCATCATTGGCCTGGGCATCAACTCGGGGGCCTATGTGGCGGAAATTGTCCGGGGCGGCCTGATGAGCGTGGACACAGGCCAGTCTGAGGCTGGCCGCTCCCTGGGTCTGAACTACTTTGACACCATGCGCTTTATCGTCATCCCCCAGGCCTTTAAAAATATCCTGCCCTCCCTGGGCAACGAGTTCATAACTCTGTTCAAGGATACCTCTCTGGTGCAGGCCATCGGCGGCACCGAGCTGGCCTACTACGCCGGCACCATCGGCGGCAACACCTTTGACTACATGCCCCCCTACATCGGCATCGCCATCATGTACCTGACCATTGTCATCATTCTCACCTGGCTCCAGGGCAAGCTGGAAAGGAGGCTGCGTCAAAGTGATCGACGTTAAAAACCTTTCAAAATCCTTCGGGGACCACTTGGTGCTGGATAATATCACTGAACACATCTCTCTCGGGGAAAAGGTGGTGGTCATCGGCCCCTCCGGCTCGGGAAAGTCCACCTTCCTGCGCTGCCTGAACCTGCTGGAGACCCCCACCTCCGGCACCATTACCTTTGAGGGGACGGCCATCACCAACCCCAAGGTGAAAATCGACCAGATCCGCCAGCAGATGGGCATGGTGTTTCAGCACTTCAACCTCTTCCC